>DATNIC010000261.1:0-3129 GCA_035604635.1 Binatia bacterium | reverse complement strand
ATCCCCGCCGAGCTCTGCGGCCGCATCCCCGTGGGGGCAAACCCTCGCGGGAAGCAGCGGGTCGTTCGCCGCGGGCTCGCAGGGCCGCATCTTCGTCGATCGCGACGGTAAACTCGTCGCCGTCCCGGTCCAGATCACCCTCGTCAACGCAACGAGCGCGGCGGTCCAGCCGCTGCGCGGCACGCTGCAGGCGGGCGATCAAGTAGTGACTGCCGACGGATCCGGGCAGAAGCGCAGCACGCAGTCCGGCCAAGCCCCACGCACGCAGACTGCTCCAGGTGCAGCTCCGGGCGGAGCAGCGGGCGGGTTGACGCGAGGCCTCGGCGGGCGATGAGCGCCGTTGTCAAAGTCGAAGGCCTCCGTAAGGTCTATCAACTCGAACAAGCCGTGGTCGCGCTCGCAGGTGTCGACCTGCAAGTCGACGCGGGCGAGTTCGTGGCCGTCATGGGACCGTCCGGATCGGGCAAGTCGACCTTCATGCACATCGTCGGCATGCTCGACCGGCCGACGGCCGGAAGCTACTTCTTCGAGGGTCAGGACGTCTCCAAACTCTCCGCCGATCAATTGGCCGATCTGCGCAGCCGCAGCCTAGGATTCGTCTTTCAGTCCTACAACCTGCTGGCCCGCACCAGTGCCCTCGAAAACGTCGAACTTCCGATGATCTACGCCGGCGTTCCCGAAGGCGAACGCAGGAAAGCGGCGCTCGAAGCGATGGAGACCGTCGGCGTCGCGGACTTGCACGATCATCTCACCAACCAGCTCTCCGGCGGCCAGCAACAGCGCATCGCAATCGCGCGCTCGCTCGTCAATCACCCCAGCCTGGTCTTGGCCGACGAGCCGACCGGCGCACTCGACACGAAAACATCGGACGACGTGATGGTCCTGCTCACGCGGCTCAACCGCGAGCAAGGGATCACGATCCTGCTCGTAACGCACGAGCCCGACGTGGCCGCTTACGCGCGCCGCATCGTGACCTTTCGCGATGGACGCATCGAATCCGATCGCCCCGTCGATCACGCGGTCGAATTGGTACCATCATGAATTTTACAACGCTTTTCTCGCTTGCCATGCGCGCGCTGATTCGTAACAAGTCGCGCTCGCTGCTAACGATGCTCGGTGTCATCATCGGCGTCGCGGCGGTCATCATCACCGTCGCGATCGGAGCCGGTGCGCGCGCGTCGGTGACGCAGCAAATCCAGGGCCTCGGAAGCAACCTGCTCATCGTTATCCCGGGTAGCGTTACCCAAACGGGCGCACGGACGGGCAACGGCGGTGCATCATCCTTAACTCCCGCCGACGGCATGGCCGTCGCGCAGCTACCCGGCGTCGCCGCCGTTTCGCCGACCGTTACCGTCCGCACGCAAGTCGTCGCGGGCGGAAATAACTGGCAGACGACCGCAACCGGCGTTTCGCCGGCCTACGGCTTCGTGCGTTCCTGGCCGATGCAGTCCGGCACGATGCTCACGCAGAGCGACGTCACGTCTGCAAGCAAGGTCACGGTGCTGGGAAGCACGGTCGTCACCAACCTGTTCCCCGACGGAAGCAATCCGATCGGGCAGACGATCCTGATTCGCAACGTCCCCTTCACCGTCATCGGCGTCCTCCAGTCGAAAGGCCAAAGTGGATTGGGCCAGGACCAGGACGACACCGCCCTTATCCCCTACACGTCGGCGCTGAACCGTCTCACGGGCGGCACGACCGTCAACTCGCTCCTGATCTCGGTCACAAGTGCCGATGCGAGCGATTCCGTTCAGGCCAGCGTGACGCAGCTCCTCGAAGCGCGCCATCGCATCGACCCGCCGCAGCAAGACGACTTTCAGATCCGTAACTTGCAAGACATCGCCGCCGCAGCTTCGTCGACGGCTGCGATCCTCGAGCTCCTGCTGGCCAGCGTTGCCGCGGTTTCGCTCGTCGTCGGCGGCATCGGCATTATGAACATCATGCTGGTCTCAGTCACCGAGCGCACGCGCGAGATCGGGCTCCGCATGGCGGTCGGCGCGCGCAGCTCGGCGATCCTACGTCAGTTCCTCGTCGAAGCGGTCGTGCTCTCGACCGCCGGGGGTATCATCGGCGTCGTGGCCGGCACGCTCGCGACGATCGGCGCCGCCGCGATCGGGCATTGGCAATTGATCGTGGATCCGTCCTCGATCTTCATCGCCGTAGGGTTCTCGGCGATGGTCGGCATCTTCTTCGGCTACTACCCGGCGCGCCGCGCCGCCGGCCTGAACCCGATCGACGCCCTACGGTTCGAATAAGACGTCCATAGCGGGACGAAGACCATGGGCCGATAATCTTCGGCCCATGGTCTACGATGTTGCGGTCGTCGGCGGCGGAATCGTCGGTCTTGCGACCACGCGTGAACTTCTCCAGCGTCATCCTGCGCTCAAGGTTGCCAACGTCGAGAAAGAACCGGCGTTCAACCGGCACCAGACCGGGCGCAACAGCGGCGTCATTCACTCCGGCATCTACTACAAACCCGGCTCGTTGAAAGCCAAGCTGTGCGTCGAGGGACGCAAGCTGGCGTGGGCCTACTGCGAGCAAAAGGGAATCGAGTACCGGCAAGTCGGCAAACTGATCGTCGCGACCGATGCGGGCGAGCTTGACCGCCTCAACGATTTGATGAAACGCGGAAGCGAGAACGGGATCGAGAATCTCGAGATGCTCGACGAGCGCGGGATCCGGGAACGCGAGCCGCATTGCACCGGGATCGCCGCGATCTACTCGCCGGTGACCGGGATCGTCGACTGGAGCCGGGTTGGTCTAGCTTACGCCGACGATGCACGAACGATGGGCGCCGAGATGTTCCTCAACCATGAGGTCGTCGGCATCGCGCGGCGGAACGGGACGAACGTGCTCACGACCAAGAATGGCGAGATTCAAGCGAAGTACGTCATTACTTGCGGAGGACTCTATTCGGACCGGCTCGCCCAGATGACCGGCGGGAAGCGCGACCCAAAAATCGTTCCGTTCCGCGGCGACTACTTGATCCTGCGACCCGAGAAAAGCTCTCTGGTCAAAGGGAACATCTATCCGGTCCCCGATCCGAGCTTCCCGTTCTTGGGCGTCCACTTCACGCCGCGAATGGACGGCTCGATCTGGCTTGGGCCGAACGCGGTCCTCGCATTTGCT
>DATNIC010000260.1:0-7655 GCA_035604635.1 Binatia bacterium | reverse complement strand
GGCTCGTTCATGTATGCCGGACGATCCGCAAAGATGTAACGCGCCTCATCGATCGTCAGCGTCGGGATGTACATCGTCCCGTGCGCCTTCATCGCAGCGATCAGTTCGCCGTCGACCTCGCGGTCGCGCACGCTGTGGCCGATCATATCGACGCCCGCTTTGACGAGCCACTTCGCGTCGTCGAGGAAAAAGATGTGCGCGGCGACGCGCAGTTTACGCTTGTGGGCCTCCTGGATGATCGCACTCCCGATCTCCTGCGACATCTTCGGCTGGCGGTGGAAGGTGTCATCGACCCAGACCTTCACGACGTCGGGGCTCTTGCTCGCAAAATCGGCGAATTGCGTGCGCGCTTCGTCCGCCGTCGCCGGACGATAGACGTATTTACCCAGCGACATCGGCGGCTGGCCGTCGGCGCAACCGAAACCGTGATACGCGCTAAAAACGCGTGCCTCGGAGACCGGTGCATCGCCTTGCGCCCGTTTGACATCGAAAATGAGATCTTGGTCGGTCCCGAGGATCTGCACGGCGTGCACGCCGTACGCGGCAAACGTGCGAAGCTGGCCATGCACTCGCTCGGGCGTGTAGTGGTCCGTCGAAATCGTGTTGCCGGCGATGATGCCGAGATGCGAGTGCGCGTCGATGAGTGCCGGCATAACCGTCTTACCGGTGAGATCGATCAACTGTGCACCGGCGGGGACTTGAAGCGAGGCACGTGGGCCGAAGGAGGTCACGCGGCCGTTCTCGATCAGCATCGCCGCGTTGTCGAGCGGCGTACCGCCGGTTCCGTCGATGAGGCGCATCCCGTAAAAGACCTTCGCGCCGCCGCCGGGCGCGTTGCGCGCCCCGGTCAGAGCTAAGACCGCCGCGCCGGAAAGCAAGAAATTGGAACGCGACCGCGAGCCGGGAAGAGCAGTTTGCTTAACGTTCATGGGCGCCTCTTGCAAAGCCACTTCGGTGACACCCCTGCAGCCCCCGCCGGTCGATGCCTTAAACTTTCGCTGCAGAGCCTGCCATGCCGCGCTTACCTGCGGCGCTTCCCTTGGGCACGGCGCGTTCGATGCGCGCGCACTGGTCCGGGGTTAGCCGGATCTCGAGGGCGGCGACATTCTCTTCGAGATGGCTGCGGCGCTTGGTCCCGGGGATCGGGACGACGTCGTCGCCCTGCGCGAGGACCCACGCGAGGGCAAGCTGTGCGGGGGTGATCCCGAGTTCGCCGGCGAGCGCAACGACCTGCGCTGCAATCGCCTGATTCTTGCCAAAGTTCTCTTCGGTCCAACGCGGTGCGTGCTTGCGCATGTCGTCGCCGGTCAAATCGGCGATCGAACGCAGCGTTCCGCTTAGCCAGCCGCGGCCGATCGGGCTGTAGGCGACGTACGTAATGCCGAGCTCGCGCACCGTCGCTAGGACGCCGTCGTCCTCGTGGTCGCGGCTGAAGAGCGAATACTCGCCCTGATACGCTGCGATCGGGTGGACCGCTGCGGCGCGGCGGACTTCGGCGGCGGTCGCCTCGGAGAGGCCAAGCGCGCGCACTTTCCCGGCTCGCACGAGCTCAGCCATCGCGCTGACGGTCTCCTCGATCGGCACGTCGGGATCGACGCGGTGCTGATAGTAGAGATCGATCGCCTCGACGCCGAGGCGCTGGAGTGATGCATCGCACGCGCTGCGGACGTAGTCTGGCTTGCCGTTGACGCCGCGCACGCTCGGATCGTCGCTGCGAATCATGCCGAACTTCGTCGCCAAGAACACCTCGTCGCGCCGGTCACGAATCGCGCCGCCGACGAGCCGCTCGTTGTGACCAAGACCATAGCGATCGGCCGTGTCGAGCATCCTGACGCCCAAATCGAGCGCACGCTGGATCGTCGCGACGGATTCCGCCTCTTCGGCCGGGCCGTACGACCCGGACATGCCCATGCACCCTAGACCCATCTTCATCTTAAACACAAGTTAGATTGAAGCGCAAACGCATACGGTTTGTCGAGGGGCGCGTTATACTGCGGGCGGAGGACCCTCGAATGAACATTAAAGCACTCATAACGACAGCAATCATCTCGGCAACGGTCGGCGCCATGGGCGCCGGCGTCGCAAGCGCTCAAGTCGATCGCGGCCAATACGGCAGCAATCGCAACATGTGGTACGTCGACGGGCGGGTCAAGGACCTGATCGTTCAGCTCAACCACGACGACCGCGACTATGGCGGGCACCGGGTCAACGCCATCAACGATCTGCAAGCGGCGCGCAACGAAATCGCCGCCGCGGAGCAGTTCGCGCGTCAGCACGGTTACTAGTACTGCCCGTCTGACGCCCGAATGAAACGAGGCCGTACTGGGCGCGGCCTCGTTTTCTTTTGTTCGGCTCAGGGTTAGGTTCGCGCGAGAAACTCCGAGACAGTGAACTCGACGTCGGGGAGGGCCTCGAGCGCGACTGTTTCGTCGGGCATAAGGACCTTCGTTTTCGCGTAGCCGAGCTCATTCGGTTGCCGGTGAACTTCGAGCCGGTCCTCGCGCAAATTGACGATCCAGTAGTCACGAATTCCGGCGCGCCCGTAGAGCTGTGCCTTTTTGCGGCGGTCGAACGAGAGCGACGAGTCCGAGAGTTCGATCACGCCTAAGACGTCATTGGGCCGGGGGAGGTCCCGCTCATAGAAGTCCTCGCGTCCCCGGAGGATCGCGAAATCGGGCTCCGGAGCGCTGAATTCCGAGACGATGATCGACCCTTGAGTGGAAACGAACGCCGATTCTGCAAAGCGCATGATGAGGAGCTTCGACAGGCGGATATGACGCCCACCGTGGCGCGGTCCGATCGGCGCCATCTCTAGAATGTCGCCCTCGATGAGCTCGACGCGCTCACGCTCCTGAAGAATGCCCGCGCCGACCATGGCGTAGTATTCCTTAACTGTGAACTTCCGCGTCCTATAATCCAGCGCCATCTCACTGGTCCCGATCATGGCCGTCTCCCGTTACTGCGAGGTTGCCACCATTTTACCGCAAAACGTTGTCGAGTGGTACTCGAAGATACCCCTGACCAGCAGGCGTTGCGGGCTGCGGTCCGCGAGCTTTGCGAGTCGTTCGGCAACGCCTATTGGCGCGGGCTCGATGCCGAGCGGCTCTATCCGGACGCGTTCGTCGCCGCGCTGACCAAGGCCGGTTATCTCGCCGCGCTGATCCCCGAGGAGTACGAAGGGGCGGGCTTGGGCATCGCCGACGCATCGATCATCCTCGAAGAGATCAATCGTTCGGGCGGAAACGCGGCGGCCTGTCACGCGCAGATGTACATCATGGGGACGTTGCTGCGCCACGGCAGCGACGAACAGAAGCGCCGCTATCTGCCGGGGATCGCGCGCGGCGAGCTGCGGCTGCAGGCGTTCGGCATCACGGAGCCCAGCGCCGGCGTCGACACGACGAAAATCACGACGAGCGCGCTGCGCCGTGGTGACCGTTACGTCGTCAACGGACAGAAAGTCTGGACATCGCGCGTGCAACATTCGGATCTCATGCTGCTGCTCGTGCGGACGTCGCCGAGCGATCCCGCTGACAAAACTGCGGGACTCTCGACGTTGCTCGTCGACTTGCGCAACGCGACGCCGGGGACGATCGAGGTGCGTCCGATCCGGACGCTCATGAATCACGAGACCAACGAGGTCTTCTTCCGCGATCTCGAGGTCCCGGTGGAAAATCTCATCGGCGACGAGGGCCTGGGCTTTCGATACATCCTGGATGGGATGAACGCCGAGCGCATCCTCATCGCGGCCGAATGCGTCGGCGACGGACGCTTCTTCGTCGTTCGCGCCGTTGCGTACGCAAACGAACGAATCGTCTTCGACCGGCCGATCGGGCAAAACCAAGGCGTCCAATTCCCGATCGCGCGGGCACACGCGGCGATCGAGGCTGCGGACTTGATGCGCCGGCAGGCGGCGGCATTGTTCGATTTGGGTAAAGCTTGCGGCGCGCAAGCGAACCTGGCAAAGCTGCTGGCTTCGGAGGCCTCGTGGGAGGCGGCAAACGCCGCCCTCGACGTCCACGGCGGCTACGGATTTGCGGAGGAATACGACGTGGAGCGTAAATTTCGCGAAACCCGGCTCTACATCACGGCCCCGGTCCCCAACAACTTAATATTATCTTATCTGGGCCAGCACGTACTCGGCATGCCCCGCTCCTTCTGACGGAGAAGTATCCCGGTCATGGACGCCCTGAACGAGCAGACGGCCGGCCTGTGGTATGTGGTCGCGCTCGCATTCGTCATCGTGATGTGGGTCGCCGTGCGGTTGGCCTTAGGCCAATCGCCGCTCCACCTTTGGCTCGGGGCGAACGTCGCGGGAGCCGTCGCGGCCGTAGCGGCAACGCTGCGTCCACTTCCGTCGATCGGACCGATCGCCGAACTCACGATGGTGGCGGCCGCGCTCTTCACGGGCTGCTGCTTCACGCTCGGCGTCTATGCGGAGGCCAGAGACAACGAGGCCGGATATTTCCCGATCGTCGCGGCATTCGCGGTCTCGCTCGCGCTCGCGCTCGTTCTGGAACTCGCGATCACGGATGCGCCTCTGCGCCACGCCGTCATGCGGATGTTGCTGGGGCTCACGTTCCTTGGAGCGCTCCTGTGGATCCCGCAGCTCCTGCGCAACCGCGCGCCCAAGGTCGGGTCGCGGCTCCTGGCGATCATCGCTCTCACGCTCGCGGCGATTCAAGGGACCCACACCACATACACGCTGCTCACGACCTTCGCCATCCTCGCGGCCGGCTTCACCTACGCGATTTTCTCGGTCGAGCGAGCCCGCGAAAGTTGACGGCCGACCCGGGCCCGTGTTACCCTAGGCCACGATGTCGTCCTCGATGATCATCATCGCGATTAGCATTATTCGCCGGTCCGTCGGTCGGTGCAGCTTCGCGTTGTGATCTAACATGATAGAGGAAACGAACGCAGGGCCCGCACCGAACGATGCGGGCTCTTTCATTATCAAGATGAGCGACGCCTATGCGGCCGCCGATCGCATCGCGCCGTATCTGCCCGAGACGCCGCTGGTGCAGCATCCCGCCTTTGCCGATTCGCTCGGCGTCGACGCCTGGCTCAAGCTCGAGACGGCCCAGCCGACCGGCGCATTCAAGGTACGCGGCGGCGTCAACTTCATGGCGGCGCAAGCAGTCGAACTGCGCGAGCACGGCGTCGTCACCGCCTCGACCGGGAATCACGGCCAGTCGATCGCGTACGCGGCGCGACTCTTCGGCGTGCCGGCGACGATCTACGCGCCGAAAAACGCCAACCCGTTCAAGGTCGAGGCGATGCGCGTCATGCAGGCTGACGTCCGTCTCGAAGGCGAGGATTTTCAAGCCAGTGTCGAGCACGCCCAGCGCGCCGCCCAAAACGAGGGACGGCGCTTTGTTTCGACCGGCGACGAGCCGCTCTTGATCGCCGGCGTTGCGACCTGCGCGCTCGAAGCGATCAAGCGGCGCGCCTTCGACGTCGTCTTGCTCCCAGCCGGCGGCGGCTCGATCGCGGCGGCGACGGCGCTGGTCGTCAAGCACTTGCAGCCCGAGTGCCAAGTGATCGCGGTCTCGAGCGCGCAGGCGCCGGCCGCGCACGACGCGTGGCACCGGCGCACGCACGTCCGCTACGACACGCAAACGACGCTCGCCGAAGGGCTTGCGGTGCGGGAGTCGTTCGACTTTCCCCAATCGATCATGGCGGAGCATCTCGACGATTTCGTCCTGGTCGACGACAGCGAGCTGGTCGCGGCGCTCCGCTTTCTAGCGCAACATGCCCACCAGCTCGCGGAGCCCTCCGGCTGCGCGGGCCTCGCCTACCTTCTCAGGAACCGCCAGGAATTTCGCAGGCTCTCCGTCCTGCTCCCGATCACGGGCGCAAACATCCCCTTCGACCTGCTCGTCCGCTACTTAAGCGAAAGTTGATGCTAAAAGCCGCGTCCCCGAGGAGAGTCCCCTTGGCTGTCCAATCCGCGCGGCATGAAGAATGAATCGCTCACCCTCACCGTCGACGGCCATCCCATGGACTGCTACCTTGCGGTCCCCGACGGTGAAGGCAAAGTCCCCGCGGTCCTGGTCATCCAGGAGATCTTCGGCGTCAATCGCGAGATCAAGCGCATCGTCGATTTGCTCGCAAAATCGGGCTACATCGGTTTCGCCCCCAACGTTTTTCACCGGACCCATCCGAATCTGAATCTGGGCTATTCGCAGGACGTCATGCCGACGGCGCGCGAGGCCGCGACGGCGGCCACGATGGAGGGGCTCAAGGCGGATTTTACGGCCGCAATCGATTTCTTGCTCAAGCAGCCGCGCTGTAACGGAGCGATCGGTGCGTGGGGATTCTGCTTCGGTGGGACGATGGCGTATCTGCTCGCGACCTATCCGCAGATCAAGGCGGCTGTTTCGTTCTACGGCGGTCAAATCGCCAAACAAACGGCGCCTCACCGTCCCGCGGTGATCGAGTTCACCAAGGACATCAAGGCGCCGGTCTTTCTCGCCTTCGGCGGACAGGACCAGAGCATCACCGCCGAAGACGTCGCGACGATCAAAAAAGCGCTCGACGAGCACCACAAGAAATACGTGCTCGAAGTGTACGCGGACGAAGGGCACGGATTCTTCCGCCACGGGATCAACGGCGAGTCGACCGCCGGCGCCCGCGACGTCTGGCCGAAAGTCCAGAAGTTCCTCAAAGAGAATCTCGGCGCACCGGTCGCGGTTTAGGAGATCTCCCCATGATCGAGCAGCTTGCCGCCCATTGGTGGATCCCGGTCGTGCGCGGGGCGTTCGCGATCGTCTTTGGGCTGGTCGCGCTCTTCTGGCCGGGTGAAACGCTTCTGGTGCTGATCGCCATCTTCGGCGCGTTCGCGTTCGTCGACGGGATCTTCGCGATCGTCTCGGCAATTCGATACGCAACGCATCACGAACGCTGGGGCGTCTTGCTGCTCGAAGGGATCCTCGGGATCTTCATCGGTTTGCTCACCTTCGCGGCGCCGGCCGCGATCGCGCTCTTCTTCCTCTACTTCGTGGCCGGCTGGGCGATCATCACCGGGATCTTCGAGATCATCGCTGCGTTTCGGATCCGGCAATCGGTCGGCAGCGAAATCTTCATGATCATCGCGGGCATCTTGTCGATCGGGCTCGGGTTGGCGTTCTTCGTCTTCCCCAGCGCCGGCCTGATCGCATGGATCTGGCTGATCGGCATCTACGCGGTCTTCTTCGGCGCGCTGATGATCAGCTTCGGCCTACGAATGCGAAGCCTCAAGCCCACGCCGGCGTGAGCTTGGTCGCCGCGTGGCACGATTCAACGGAGGCGAGCGGCGCGAGATCGCCGCTCGTCATTCTTTTCCACGGCCGCGGCTCGAACGAGCACGACCTGCTTCCGATAGCCGAGGAACTGCCGCCCAAGTTCTCCTTCGTCGCGCTGCGCGGACCGATTGCGATGGACTTCGGCGGCTACACGTGGTTCGAAAACCGCGGCCTCGGGCGACCGCTCGGCGAGAGCTTGCGCGCATCGGTCGATCTGGTGCAGGCGTGGATCGATGGCCTCGACGAGAGCCGCTACGATACGAAGCGCATCGTTCTGTTCGGGTTTTCCGCCGGGATGCTGATCGCGAGCGCGCTGCTGCTGGACCGGCCCGAGCGCTTCCGCGGCGCCGTCCTCTTGAGCGGGACGCTGCCGTG
>DATNIC010000259.1:0-6943 GCA_035604635.1 Binatia bacterium | reverse complement strand
GCCAAGAATCCGGCAACCGCGAAGAAGTTCATCGCCGCGATCCGCGAGACGGCGGAATGGGCGAACGCCAATCAGGCCGCATCAGGACCGATCCTCTCGAAATACTCGAAAACGCCGATCGCGGTCGTCGAGAAGATGCATCGCGGCCTGTATGCGGAACAGCTGCGTGCCTCGGACGTGCAGCCGATCATCGACTCGGCGGTCAAATACGGCGTGATCCCCAACCGCTATCCGGCGACAGAGCTCTTCTACACGCCGCCGCGTTAGTCGCCGCTTCCCGCACGTGAGGATCGGTCTGCGCCTCGTCGCCTTCATGATTGCCGGCGAGGTCTTTGCCATGCTCGGCTCGTCGGCGGTCGCGGCGACGCTCCCCACGCTGATCGCACAATGGCATCTGAGTTCGCTGCAAGCCGGGTGGCTCAGCGGCGCGTACTTCATCGGCTACGCCGTCGCCGTCCCGGTCTTGGTGAGCCTCACCGATCGCTTCGACTCGCGCTTCATCTTTGCGCTCGGCTGCGCGCTGGGCGTCGTTGCGAACTTCGCGTTCGCATTCCTGGCCGGCGGTTTAGCCGCGGCTGCGGTTTTTTGGGCGCTCGCAGGCGTTTCGCTCGCGGGCGTCTACATGCCGGGTCTGCGCGTGATCATCGACGGCCTCGAACCGGGGATGCGTCTGCGCGCAGTCCCTTATTACACGGCGAGTTTTGGGATCGGAACGAGCTTGTCGTTCCTGGCAGCCGGAACGATCGCACAGTGGGCCGGATGGCGCGCAGCGTTCGCAGCCGGCGGCTGCGGTTGCATCGTCGCGATGGCCTGCCTCGTCCTCGCGATACTGGGAGCGGAGCGCCGCTCGCCCTCGAGCGGTTCGGGAACGTTCGACGTCAGGGAGGTTCTTCGTAACCGCGCGGCGATGCGGTACATCCTCGCATACGGCGGACATTGCTGGGAGCTCTTTGCGCTGCGCGCGTGGCTCGTCGCCCTCCTCTTCTTCTTTTGGAATAGCGCCGCCGGCGGGGCGCCGGGACGTGCGATTACCTACTGGAGCTCAGCGATTACGCTCGTCGGCGTCCCGTCGAGCATCGTCGGTGCCGAGTTCGCGCTGCGCGTCGGACGGCGACGCTTGATCGCGACGGCCGCGATTGCAAGCATGCTAATCGCGGTGCTGACCGGCTTGTTCGGCGCACGCATGTTCCTGACCGGTGCAATCGCGCTCGTTTTTTACAGCATCGCGATTACCGGCGACTCGGCCGCGCTCACGACCGGCGTCGTCGACGTCTCCGATGAGGCAACGCGCGGATCGACCTTGGCGCTGCACTCGCTCATCGGTTTCGTGGCAGGCGGTCTCGGCCCCATGGCCGTCGGAGTCGCCCTTGCATTCGGCGGCGGCGTCTCGTCGGGACTCGGCTGGACCTTGGCACTGATCGTGATGGCAGCCGGATCCGGAGTCGCGCTGTTAGCGGTACGCTAGCGAGCCGTCACCGCTTTTGTGATGCGGTCCGATAAAACGAAATCGTCTCGCCGAGGCCGCTCTCGAACGGCGTCGCATCGTTCCAGAAGCGCGCAGCGAATTTCGACGAATCGACGAGGTATGGGCGATCCCACTGAAAGCGCATCTCGCCGGTTTCCCGGACCTCTTTGCTGAAAAGGCCGACAAGCGGCGCTAGCGCGGGCGGCAGGACCGTGATTCGAGTTGGAACACCGATGAGGCTTGCGGCGAGCGTCAACACGCCGCGCAACGTCCGCGTCGGAGCATTCGGAACATGCCAGGCTTGCCCATAGGCATCGTCCGGCGCGTCAACGAGAGTGACTAGCGCACGCGCAAAGTCGGGGACATAGGTAAAATCGTGTGGGTGTTCGGGCGAATACGGTGTGAGCGCGGGCTTGCCGGCCAGGAGACGCGCGACGCCGAAAACAGAGATCACCGACGTCGCGACATCAGGCCCGTAGAAATCGGATGCGCGGACGGCAACCGCCCGCACGCGGCCTGCGTCATTCGCCGATTTCCAAAGCTTGGTGATTTCCGAGCGGAGCACGGGCTTGCGCCCGTAGTTCGACAGCGGCATCTCCTCGGTAAGCCGGCTCGTCTGCGGGCCGTACATGTAGAGGTTGTCTGCAAAAACCAAGCGTGCGCCCGAAGTCGAGCACCCGTCGATGAGATTGGCCATCGTTTTCGGCCAAACGCGCGTCCAGAGAACCGAATCGTATGGGAAGCCGAGGCAGCAGACGACCGCATCTACCCCGGCGCATGCTCGGATCGTTGCTTCCCGATCCGTAGAATCAGCCGCCTGAAATGTGCATCCGCCGGGAATTTCCGTCGGTTTCTTCCGCTGCACGATGCGCACAGCATCGCCGCGATTCGCAAGCATGGACGCCGTCGCGCGGCCAACGCCACCGTAACCGATCACGCCGATGTTGCGCACCAACGCCTACCTTCCCGTTTTACGGCTAATCCCGGTTGCGTTCCGCCTCCGCGGTCCATAGGCTCCAGGGGCGCTCGATGAACGGCTCGTTGAGCAGGGCGGTCTTCTCCGATTCGCCGGCGCTCAAATAGTTGGGGCTGGCGCTCAAGCGCAACGCCTCGCTCTGCAAGCGCGCGTTCAGCTCAGTATAGACCGCGCGATAGACGGCTTGCCGCACGTTCGCGCCGACGGCGACGGAGCCGTGCCCTCGCATGAGACAGACCGATTTGTCGTCCAGCGCTTGCGCGAGGGCGCGGCCGAGGCGCATGTCGCTGACAAGCAGATTCGTGTCGCCGGCGATCGGACGCGTGTCGAATCGCATCACGCCTTCGCCCAAGAAGCCGCTCATGTGATAGACGGGTCGCAGTGCGACATCGGTAATCCCGAATGGGATGATGGCCGGCGAGTGGCTATGCACGACCGAGTTGACGTCGGGACGCACCGCGTAGATCGCGGCGTGAATGAAGCGCTCGATGTAGAGCTTCGCGTCCTTGGCGTCGATGACGTTTCCTTCGAAATCGTACTCGAGGATGTCGTCGGTTTCGACGAGCGAGGGCGCGCAGCTGCGCGACATCAAGAAACGCTGCGCGTCGCGGTCGTCGCGGGCGCTGATATGCCCGAAGCCGTCGACGACGCCTTGATCGTAGAGGATGTGGTTGGCGGCCACCAAGTCTTCGATCAGCGCAGCGTGCGCGTCGAGGCCCTTCTTGCGTTTTCCCATCGCGGGCCGGGTTGTCGCCGGCTCAAACCGGCTCCTGCGCGATCCTATCCGCATGACGCAAAGCAGGGAATGCGAACGCCCAAAGCGCGGCGACTATTAAGGTAGCGACCCCGCCGAAGACGACCGACGGGACCGTCCCGATCAAGGCCGCAACGGTCCCCGCTTCGAACCCGCCGAGCTCGTTCGAGGTCGTGATGAACGCCGATTCGACGGCGCTGACCCGGCCGCGCATTGCGTCCGGCGTGTTCACCTGCACGAGGCTAGCACGAATGACGACGCTGACGATATCGAACGCACCGCGCGCAATCAGCGCAAGGAGTGAGAGCCACAACGTCGTCGAGAGGCCGAAAACAATCGTCATCACGCCGAAGCCCGTCACCGCGATGAAGAGCTTGGGGCCGACGCCGTGCCGGATCGAATTGCGCGCGATCACGCCTGCGACGAGGGCGGCACCGACCGCCGGGGCGCTGCGCAGAAATCCAAGCCCAACCGGACCGATCCGCAGGATCACGTCCGCGTAGATCGGCAGGAGCGCCACCGCACCACCGAAGAGCACGGCGAAGAGATCGAGCGAGATCGCGCCCAAAATCACCGGCTGCGACCGGATGAATGAAAAGCCGGCCAAGACACTCGACCACGTGCGGCTTTCGGGAGAGCGCACGTTCTTCGCAACACGCAAAATCAAAAACGACAGGACCGCGATCGATGCTACGGCCGCGGCGGTCGCAAAAGCGGCAAACGACGATATCGCGATGAGCGCACCGCCCAGCGCCGGACCGCCGATCACGCTGAACTGGCGCGCGGTCGCAAACGTAGCTTGGGCCTGCATGAAACGCTCGGTCCCAACGATATTGGGCAGGATGGCGCGCTGGGCCGGGCCGCCGAGCGCCCGCGCGGTGCCCAATAGAAAAACGACGGCGAGATACGCCCACACGTTGTGTATGCCGGCGGAGATCAAGCCCAGAAAACCAAGCGCACAGACCAGCTCGCAGCTTCTGCCGGCGATCGTGATCAGACGCCGATCGAAGTGATCGGCGACGAAGCCGGAGATCAGCACGAACAAGAACGAGGGCAGAAAGCCCATCAGCCCGACGAGTCCTAAGTCGAACGGGCTATGCGTTATGACGAAGATATGCCAGGCAATCGCGACGCCTTGGATCTGCGACCCGAAATCGCCACACCACATCCCAATGAACCACGCACGATAGTTGCGATCGGCGAAAAGGCTAGCTGCGCGAGAGATAGAAGCCCATTCCTAATGACGAAGGCGCTGATCCCAATCTATGGGATCACGTTCATCGGAGTTCTCGGCTATACGATCATGATCCCGGTGCTGCCGTATTTGGCGCAACACTACGCCGCACCGGATATCGTCGTCGGCCTCTTGATGACGACGATGGCGATCTGTTCGAGCATATCGGCTCCCGTATGGGGCGCCATGAGCGATCGCTTTGGGCGCAAGCCGATCGTGATGATCTCGCAGCTCTTCTCGCTCGTCGGCTATCTCTTGCTTGCGCTGGCGACCTCGCTCGGCGTCATCTTCTTGTCGCGCGCGATCTCCGGGCTAGGCGGCGGAAACGTCGGCGTCGCGCAGTCGTACATCGCCGACGTGACGGCCGAGGAACATCGCGGCGAGGCGTACGCATACTTCGGCGTCGCGTTCGGCATGGGATTCATCATCGGACCGGTCTTGGGCGGCGTCCTCGTCCGGCTTGGTTTCGATGCGCCGTTCTATGCCGCGGCCGCTCTCGAACTCGTCAACATCGGCTTCACGCTGCTCTTCTTGCCCGCCGGTAAGCTAGGGCGCAGCGGCGCCCGGCGCAGCGTGCGCGAGGTCGTGCGCGCGATCCGCATGCCGGCGATTCGCAGCCTGTTCGGGCGGCAGTTTCTGTTTATCTTTGCGGTGACGTACTTCTTCACGATCTTCGCCCTCTATCTCAAGCACGTGCTCGACCTCGGGCCTTCGGAAGTCGCATGGCTGCTCGCCGGCGCCGGGTTGATCGGCGCGGCAGTTCAGCTCGGCGCAATCGGGAAGCTGACCGAACGCTTCGGTGCGCGCGCCGTCTCGAACGCCGGTTTTGCGCTCGGCCTCATCGCCTATGCGTTGCTTGCGTTCGTCACCGGGTTGTGGACGTTCGTCTTCGTTCTCGTGCTGTGGGCGCTGGGCGCAGCGCTTGTCTCGCCAACCTTGACCTCGCTGCTCTCCGAAGCGGCGCCCGTCGAAGAACGCGGTGTAGTCATGGGGCTCAACGATTCCATCAACAACGCGGCGCTGATCATTGCGCCGGCGATCGGTGCCGCCGTCAGCACCGTGAATCCGCGACTCGTCGGGATCGCGCCCGCGGTCGCAGCGAGCGTCGCGCTCGTGCTGGGTCTGGGCGCTACTTCGCGGCGGAAGGTACGCGCGAGCGGCCCGTAAGCTGCCCGTGGAACGTCGTCCAGTCCTCGAGATTGTTCAGCGTGACGCCGTGCAAGAGGTGCGGCGCATCAATCCCGATCTCCGCGCGCTGCGCGGCGGCGGACTCCTCTGACTTCTGGCGCGTGCGGATGTTTTCGTTGTGCCCGTGGATCGTCGCCGGATCGAGCTTCTTCGCGGTCTTGACAAACCACGCTTCGAACTGCGGATACGTCGGCAGCTCGGCCTTGACGTAGCTCGTCAGCGTCGCCTCGTCGATGCCGAACGCCTTAAGCAGCGAGGCATCGAAGCCTGCATTCCCGTGATAGTAGCCGTCGGCAAGTTTGTCGAGCGCGTGGAGCAGCGTCTTGAGCCACAAGCGCGGCAGGTGGCGGATCCCGAGCGGGCCGACGGTATCAGAACTGATGACCGGTACGATTTTTTCCATAGCGGGCGGCCTTTCTTCAGCCGGGCGCGTAGATCATCTCGCGAGCCTCGAAGCGTGCCGGGATCGTCTTGTAGCGCGCGGCTGCGTCGATGTTCGGCTGGATCAGGCGCGGATCGAGCGTGATCCCGCAAACGACCCGGTTCATGCTCGCGATGACGTCGGGCTCGATCGACGTGAACTTCGCGATCAGCGGGATCGTCTCGGCATGGTGCGCGTTCGCGTAGCGAGCACCGTCGGCGATGCCGCGCGCAAAGTGCGTCACGACGTCCGGATTCTTGCGCGCGAAGTCGATGGTGCAGAAGTATGCCGCGACGAGGAAGTGCTTGCTCACGGCGCTGGTGGTGTACGCGAGGAGCCGCGCGCGTTTCGTCGCGAGCGCCTGCGCAAAGAGCGGATCGGTGACGGTCGCCGCATCGACGCGGCCCGCGTCGAGGGCGGCAAGGTCCTGCGATTGCGGGAGCTCGAGAAAACGCACGCTCGACGAATCGCCGCCGCTCCGATCGATCCAGGTCATCGTCGCGATCTGTTGCTGCCCCTTCAGGCTCGGGACGGCGACCGTTTTTCCGCTGAGATCGCGCGCGGTGCGGATCGTCGAGTCCGCGCGCACGATCGTCCCGGTGTTGGGAGCGCCCGAGCTGTACTCGGCAGCCGGTGCGATCAGTATCAACGGGACGCCGCGCGCGTGCGCCGTGATCAAGCCGATCAGACTCGACTTGCCGATGTCGATCGTCCCACCGGCGACGGCAGCTGCGACTGCCGAGCCGCTCGTGCTGGGACTCATCGTCACGTCGAGGCCCAGCCGGCGAAAGATGCCGCTCTCTTGCGCATACAGACATGCAATGCAATCTTCGTCCGGATTGGCCGCGACGCGCAATGCGACGAGCCCTTGCGCCGCAGCGGTCGCTCGTGATACCCCCACAAAT
>DATNIC010000258.1:0-4306 GCA_035604635.1 Binatia bacterium | reverse complement strand
GGGCGCCGCCGGTTCGCTGCTCATGCCGTTCTATCCGGCGTATCCGACCGTCGGCCAGGTGTTCGTGCTGATGGCTTTCGTGGCCGTCATTTTGGGTACGCTGGGCAACGTCGCGGGCGCGCTCATCGCCGGCCTGATGATGGGCGTCGCCGAGTCACTGGGAATTCAGTTCGTGGGCGCCGACTCGGGGTTAATCGTCGTATTCGCGATGCTCCTGTTGACGCTCGCCTTCAAACCGAACGGCCTTTTCGGAGGCTGGACACGATAAAGGTTTGGCTCGGCGCGCTGGCCCTGATTCTGATCGGCCTGCCGCTGATCGTGAGGAGTTCGTTCGCGATCGACATCTTCATCAGGGTGTTGCTCTTCGCGTTCATCGGTGTCGCCTGGAACCTCTTGGGCGGGTACGCGAAGCAGCTCTCGTTAGGCCACGCCGCATACTTCGGCCTCGGAGCCTACACCTCGACGATCCTGTTGATTCGATTCGGCGTCTCTCCGTGGATCGGGATCCTGGCCGGCGGAGTCGTGGCGATGCTGGCGAGCCTGCCGATCGGCGCTCTGTGCTTCCGGCTGCGGGGGCCGTACTTCGCCATCTCGACGATCGCAGTCGCTCAAGTCTTGATGCTGCTGTTTCTCAAGTTTCGTGATTTCGCGTGGGGCGCCGAGGGTACCACGCTGCCGAACCTGGGCAACTCGCCATGGATGATGCAGTTCAGCGCGAAGGCCGGGTACTACTACATCGCTCTCGCAATGCTCGCGCTCGGGCTTGCGGTCACCTATCTTATCGAGCGATCGTGGATGGGATATTACCTGGTCGCCGTCGGAGAGGATGAAAGCGCTGCCGAGGCGATCGGGGTAAACGCTCCGCGGATCAAGCGAAACATCTACATGATCAGCGCGTTCCTCACCGCAATGGCAGGGACGTTTTACATTCAGTACATCTATTTCATCGACCCGAACACAGCGTTCAGCTTCAACGTCTCGGTAGAAGCGGCTTTGGTCTCGATCGTCGGCGGGATCGGAACGTTGTGGGGCCCGGTCGTCGGCGCGGTCTTGCTGGAGCCGACCTCTGCTTTGTTGCAGAGCTGGCTCGGCAGCAGTCATGGAGGAGTGCAGGTGACCGTCTACGCGGTTATCCTGATCACGGTGATCCTGTGGCGACCAACTGGACTGCTCGGGGTTCTCACTGATGCGTATGAGCGCATCGTCAACGCTTTTCCGGCGCGCACGAGAGAAGCTCCGCTCGATGGCTGAGGCACTTGTCGTTCGTAATCTCAGTAAGCGGTTCGGTGGCCTGCGTGCAGTTGCGGACCTCAGCTTTTCGGTGAAGGAGGGGGAGACTCTCGCCCTCATCGGACCGAACGGAGCCGGCAAGAGCACGAGCTTCAACCTCATCACCGGTTACCATCGGCCCGATGCGGGCTCCGTTTTCGCCTTCGGCCGAGAGCTCGTCGGCTTGCCGCCCTACGACATTTGCGCGCTCGGCTTGGCACGCACGTTTCAAGTCGGGAGACCATTCGGCACGATGACGGTTCTCGCGAACGTGATGACCGGTGCGCTTTTGCGTAACAAGAAACTCCACGTCGCGCGCGCGCGGGCTCGCGAAGCGCTCGAATTCGTTGGATTAGCGGCCAGGGAGAACACGAAGGCGCACGACTTGACCACCATCGATGAGCGGCGCCTCGAATTGGCGCGGGCGCTAGCGACCGAGCCGCGCCTCCTGCTTCTCGACGAAGTCATGGCCGGCCTGAATCCTTCGGAGATGGATCAAGCCGTTGGGCTCGTCGGGCAGCTTTCGAAGCGTGGACTCTCGATCGTCATCGTCGAGCACGTGATGCGTGCCATAACCGCAGTGGCGCATCACATCGTGGTGCTCGACCATGGGCAGCAGATCGCCGAGGGCACTCCCAATGACGTCCTTCAAAACGAAGAAGTGATTCGCGCCTATCTCGGAACCGGATACGCGCACCACACGACTTCCCCGGACGCTCAATGTTAGAACTATCCGGAGTGAGCGCCGCGTACGGCTCGGTCAAGGCGATCACCGACGTCAGCATCGTCGTCGGCGAGGGGGAAGCAGTCGGCCTATTGGGCGCAAACGGGGCCGGGAAAAGCACCACGTTGCGCGCGATCTCGGGTCTCGTCCGCCTGACGTCGGGGACGATCAAGTTCTTGGGGACGAACATCGCCGCGTTACCACCGTATAAAATCGCCGAACTGGGAATCGCACATGTCCCAGAGGGGCGTCAGGTCTTTCCTGAACTCACGGTGCAAGAGAACCTCGAGATAGGGGCTTACATCCCGAGCGCCAAGGCCGAACGCCGCCGGACGCTCGAGCTCGTTTTCAATATCTTTCCCGTGCTGGCGGAGCGCCGAAGGCAACTCGCCGGCACGATGAGCGGAGGCGAACAGCAGATGCTCGCCGTCGGCCGGGGGCTAATGTTGAAGCCGCGCTTGTTGATGCTCGACGAACCGTCTCTTGGACTTGCACCGGTCGTGACCGACGCTACCTTTGAGAAGATCGAAGAAATTCACTCGATGGGCACGGCAATTCTGCTGGTCGAACAGAACGTCGGCCGCGCGCTGAAGCTCGTGCAGCGAGCCTACGTACTCGAGAGCGGAAAGGCGGTCATGCACGGGCCCAGCTCCGAGCTTGCGAACAACAAGCAAGTGCAAACAGCCTATCTCGGCATCTAGTTTGTCAAGCGGAGCTCGTCGACGTTCGCTTTGTTGAGCAAGTTCGTCGGGTGATCGTGAAGGATGAAGTACAGTTTTGCGGTCTCCTCGAGTTCTTCTGCAGCCGCGGTGGCTGCTTCGAGCGTCGTGCCCGCGAAGACGGGGCCATGATTGGCGAGCAGGATCGCGTGGTGTTCGCGCGCGCTCTGCGCGACGAGTTCGGCTAGACGCGCGTCGCCGGGACGGACGTACTCGATCAACGCGACGCGGCCCAGGCGCATGATCGCGTAGGGGGTGATCGGCGGCATCGCGTCCGAAGGATCCCGGTCGCAGAGGCACGAGTATGCGACGGCGTACGTCGAATGTAAATGTACGATTCCGTTGCACTGCGAGCGTTCGCGATAGACGGCGATGTGGAGGGCGCGCTCCTTCGTCGGTTTTGCTCCATCGATATGCTCGCCGTGCTCGTCGAGGAGCGAGAGCGCATCCGGCTCGAGCGTTGCGAGCGATGCGTTCGTCGGCGTGACGATGTAACCGCCCGCGATGCGGACGCTCAGATTCCCGGAGGTACCGGGCGATAGCCCCCGCGCGGCCAGGTGCGCGCCGGTGCGGCAGATCGCTTCGCGCGCGCGCCGATGCTTCACGGTGCCGTCGCGAGCGCCTTGAGAAAGAAATCCTCGCTGCCGAAGTTCCCGCTTTTGAGCGCGAGCGCGAGCGCCGGCGTCTCAACCGTCTCGGTCCAGGGCACGCCGGGATCGATTTGCCTGCCGATCCGCAGCGCTCCGATGCGAAGCGCGCCGACGACGGCACCCGACGTTTCGCCGCCCGCGACGACGAAGCGGCGCACGCCGCGCTCGCGCAAGCCGCGCGCGACGGTCGCAAGCACGCGCTCGATCCGCGCGCCTGCTTCCTCGCGGCCGTAGCGCGCTTGGGCCGCGGCGACGCGCTCGGGAGGCGCGCTCGCGGAGATCAGGATCGGCGCACCATTCATGTGCTGCATCGCCCAATCGATGGCCCCGTTCGCAAGCGTCTCCGGATCGTCTAACGCCTCGGCGTCGAGCTCGAGGGTTGGCCTGCGTTCGCGCATGTAGGCGACTTGCGCGAGCGTCGCACGCGAGCACGAGCCGGAAAGGACGACCGCCGGTCCCTCGACGTGCGGCAGCACGTCCGCACCTTCGCGCGAGCGCAGCATCCCTTTGCGCGCGAAGAGCTCGGGTAGTCCCGTCGCGATCCCCGATCCGCCGGTGATGAGCTTCAGCCCGTCGCTCCCCAGACCGATCGCGTGGAGATCGTCATCGAAGACCGCGTCGACGATGAGATGCCGATAGCCGCCGGCGCGCGCCTGCGCAATCGCCGCTCGGATTGCGTTTTCGCCTTGACGCACCACGGCGAAGTCGATCTTCCCGACTTTGTGCCGAGTTTGGTGCGAGAGGACGCGCACGAGATTCGGATCCGTCATCGGCGTGAGCGGATGATTCTGCATCCCCGATTCCGAGAGCAACACGTCGCCGACGAAGAGGTACCCGTCGAAGATCCGACGACCCGCCTCCGGGAAGGCGGGGCAGAAGATCGTTAGCGGCTCGCCGAGGCGATCGAGCAGCGCGTCGGCGACCGGCCCAATGTTCCCACGATC
>DATNIC010000257.1:0-9662 GCA_035604635.1 Binatia bacterium | reverse complement strand
GGACGGCGACGTGGGTCGTCTCGACACCCAAAATCGACCCGGACGCCTGCGCGAGGGTCCGATCCTTGAACGAAGAGAGGACCGATAGATACGTCGCGGCCGCCTGACGTTCGACCGCGAGCGCGAACTTCAGGATGTCGGCCTGGGTCTTGAGCTCCGGATAGGTGAGTTTGGTCGTCTCCGCCGTCGGTTTTCCACCGGCGTGCGCAACGGCGGCGATCAGCGCGTCGCGATGCGCGGTGTGATCTTTCATGAAGCCGGTCGCGACCGCGAGGACGGGCGCCTGGAGCAAGCCGGTGCCGGCGGCATCTTGATAGGCTTTGATGCCCGCGCGTTCGAGCGCGATGGCGACGTTGAGAATCTTGATGTCGCCTTCGTCGGCGGCCTCCGCCGCGGCGAGGAACTGCTGCATAAGCGTCGGCCCGACGAGCACGACTGCGGACGATGCGCCCAAGAGCGTGGCGCGAGAGATTCGAGACATGGGCTCCTCCAAGGTTTGAGCAAAGAGTTGCTGACCAACAGAACGAGCCATCCCGATTCTTGGATGTGTGCCACCCGCTTGACACGACGTCACCGGACAATAGCCGGGTGCTCCGTTCGATCATCGCGCTGCTCATGCTGGCCGCAATGCTCTCTGCATGCGGCGGCAAGAACAACTACGTCCCTTCTGCGCTGAGTCCGGAGCAGCTCAACCAAATCGTCGCAAAGCAGTCAGCGCTGAACGGCGTCCAGCCGGCGCTGGTCCACGCCATCATCACGGTCGAATCGGGCGGCAATCCGCGCGCGGTGAGCCGCACCGGCGCGCAGGGCCTCATGCAGTTGACGGCCGCGACCGCGCGGCGGTACGGTGCGAACGATGCCTTTGATCCGGTCAGCAACGTCGCGGCCGGGACGCGGTTCCTTCACGATCTGCTGATCCACTACCGTCAGAATCTGCGGCTCTCGCTGGCGGCCTGGAACGTCGGGCAGGGCGCGGTCGATTTTGCGCACAGCGTCCCGCCGAAAGCTGAACCCTTCGTCAAAAAAGTGCTCGACGTTTACAGGTCGTGAAACGTGCGCTTGGGCGCCTGCTCTTCGACCTCGAGATCGTCGAGGAGGTAGTAGACGATTTTGCGATCGTCGAAGCCGACTTTCGCCAGCTCGCGGCCGCCGATCGTCACGACCTCGTGAATGTGGCCTTCCGCTCCGGCGTAACGATAGTTGACGTCGGTATAGTCGGCGTTGTCGGGCTTAGGTCGCGGGATGACTTTCGTTCCTCGCAGGGGCGTGTTGTGTTTATGCGCGCTCACAAGCGAGGAAGATTCGCCGGAGAGAGCGGATGTTCTTTAAAATGCTGCTCTTGAGGCGCTCGGTTGCTGCACTGGGCGTCATTGCCGCCGTTGCGGTGATGCCGTTCATCGCGGCGCTCGCCGAAGGACCGACGCCGATGCCTTCCGAGCGGCCGAATCCCAGGTCGACCGTACAGCCTTGCACGGCGGTCCCGGTCGAGACGCTCGATACGGTCGATTCCGGGCGCGCAAAGGCGGGCGACTTCTTCCGGTTTCGAACGATGCAGCCGACGACCGACGGCGGCAAGCGCATCGTGATCCCGGCGCGCACGATCGGTTACGGAGTCGTCGCACTCTCGGTCCCGGCCGGGAAGCAGGGGCGATCGGGCGCGCTGGTCTTGCAGCCGCTCTATCTGAAGATGCAGGATGGAAGCCAGTTCGGAGTCGTGCTCGACTACGGAGCGATCGACATGGACAAACAAAGCAAGAATGGCGAGTTGGTCCCAAGCGTTCTAGGCCTGATCCCCGTCCCGGGACTCGCGTACGCGATCGGCGCGATGAACTACTTCCATCACGGCAAAGACGTCGCCGTGCCGAAGGGAACCGCATTCTCGATCTTTGCGGAAAACGACCCGCAGTCGGCGTTCTGTCAGCCGGGTTGAACGACGCGCAGTAGAGTTATCTCCGTCCGTACCTCGCCGTTTCGGACGTAGAGCTCGGCATCGTCGCGCTCGAAACCGCAGCCGACGAGCGGGTCGACCCAGCGATCGTGCTCATCAAGGGTCGTCACGCAAACCGCCGCGTTCTGCTCGCCGGCGATGCGCTCCGCCCGGGCAACGAGCGCTGCGATCGCAGCGGTATCTCCGTCAAAGCCGTGCAGGTGCAGGGCTCCGCCGTCGAGCGCCCACCCGCAGCGGGCCCCCTCGACGGTGATCGCGCCGCGCGTCTCCGGCATTATGGCGTTGAGTAATGGTGCTCGTCGCCATACGGGACGAACTTCGTGTGCTCTTTCTGGAAGCGCAAGAGCACCTTTCCGGTCGGCCCGTTGCGCTGCTTGGCGATGATGAACTCCGTCACGTCGGGCTCGGCGGTCTCGGGGTTGTAGTACGAATCGCGATAGAGGAACGCGACCAAGTCGGCTTCTTGTTCGATGCTGCCCGAATCGCGCAAGTCCGCAAGCATCGGACGCTTGTTGGGGCGCGATTCGACCGCGCGGTTGAGCTGCGCGAGCGCGATGATCGGGACTTCGAGATCCTTTGCCGTCGCCTTGAGCGTGCGGCAAATCTCGGAGATCTCTTCGTTGCGCGTCGTCTGACGTGTCATGTGGCTCGACTGCACGAGTTGCAGGTAGTCGATGAAGACGCACGCCAGTCCCTCGGTCGAGCGCAGCCGCCGCAGCCGGCTGCGGATCTCCGTCACCGTCAGACTCCCCGAATCGTCGAGATAGATCGGGAGGTCGTTGAGAACGCCGAGGCTCTCGCCCAACGGGCCCCACTCGTGCTTGTCGATGTCGCCTTTGCGCAGCTTCTGCGCGTCGAGTCGCGCCTCCGAGCACATCAACCGCTCGACGAGTTCCTGATTCGTCATTTCGAGCGAAAAGACGGCGATCGGCTTCTTCTCGTCCTTTGCCGCGGCGACGGCCATCGTCAGCGCCATGCTCGTCTTGCCCATCGCGGGCCGCGCCGCGACGATAATGAGGTTGCCGGCCTGAAAGCCCGCCGTGTACTGATCGATGTCGTGAAACCCGCTCGTCACGCCGGTCCGGTCGCCGCCTTGGTAGAAGCGCCGCTCGATGCGCTGAAACGCTTCGAGGAGCAGTCCCGAGACTTTGGCAAAGCGTCCGCGCAGATTGCGCTGGCCGACGTCGTAGACGAGCTGCTCGGCGCGGTCGAGCGCCTCATCCACATCTTCTTCGGCTTCGTAGCCGATCTGCGTGATCTGCGTCCCGACATGGATTAGGCCGCGCAGCGCCGCCTTCTCCTTGACGATACGCCCGTAGTACTCGGCCGACGCAGCGGTCGGGACGGTATCCATCAGCGAGGTCAGGTACGCAAGGCCACCGATCTTGTCGAGCAGACCACGCCCTTTGAGTTCCTCCGCAAGCGTGATCTTGTCGAGGGGTTCGCCGCGCTCGTAGAGCGAGAATAGCGCCTGGTAGATCGTCTCGTGAAAACTCGCATAGAAGTCGGAGGGCCTGACGATCTCGCTGACGGCACCCATGATCTCCCGGTCGACGAGGATCGACCCGAGCAGTGCCATCTCCGCGTCGAGATTCGACGGCGGGATGCGATCGATGTCGCGCGCGAGCGGCGTCGTCACCGGCGCGGCCTCGTACGCCGGGCGCGCACGCGCTTGGGACGGGCCGCCGGGGCACGGCTCTTCAAAGCGTCGAGCGCTTCCTCGACCGAGGTGACCGCAACGACGTCGATACCCGAGAGCGACGGATCGACTTCGCGCAGGTTCTCGCGCGGAATGATGATCGCGCGCATCCCAGCCTGGCGTGCCGCGTAAAGCTTCTCGATGATCCCACCGACCGGCCGGATCTTCCCGGTGATCGAAAGTTCGCCCGTCATCGCGACGTCTTGCGGGAGCGGAAGCTTCGTGACCGCTGAATAGAGCGCGGCGAAGATCGCGAGCCCGGCCGACGGCCCATCGATATTCCCGCCGCCGACCACGTTCACGTGAAAATCGAAGTCGCTCGGATCGACGTTCGTGAGCGCGCGAACGACCGAGTTCGCGTTGAAAACGCTGTCTTTGGCCATCGACCCGGCCGTCTCATTGAAGCGCACCGTTCCCTTGTGCTTTTCCGCGGCGGGGAACGCAATCGCCTCGATCTCGATGATGCTGCCCAGATAGTGGACGACCCCCAGGCCGAACGTCTTGCCGATCTCGCGCACGGCGCGCCCGTGCACCGTCGTGTGCTGGACGAGCCGGCTCGACTGCACGACCAAACGCACGTCCTCTTCGGCGATCGTCACCGCTGGACGCTTCGAGCGCGTCCCCGCCGGCTTGCTGCGATAGAGCGCGCCGCCGTATGCGTCGGCGACGATCTGGACCGCCTTGCGCCCTTCGATCGTGTACGAGGCGACGAGCGGCGCGACGCCCTTGGCAAGCTTCGCGCTCAGGCGCTTGGCCGCGGCAACGACGATTTCGACGATCTGCGCCTGCGTGAGCGGCTCGAAATAAACCGTCGCGCAACGGGACAAGATCGCGGGATCGATGTCGTCGGGCTCGCGTGTCGTCGCCCCGATCAAGATGAAGTCGGCGGGCGCGCCTTCCTTAAAGAGCCGCTTGACGTAGGCCGGGACTTGCGGATCGTCTTCGTCATAATAGGACGACTCGAACATCACCCGCTTGTCTTCGAGGACTTTGAGAAGCTTCGTCTGCAAAAGCGGATCCATCTCGCCGATCTCGTCGATGAACAAGACTCCGCCGTGCGCGCGCGTGACGAGGCCGAGCTTCGGCTCGGGAATCCCGCTCTCGGCGAAATCGCGGCGGCTTCCTTGATAAATCGGATCGTGCACGCTGCCCAGGAGCGGGTTCGTCGTCTCGCGCGGATCCCAGCGCAACGTCGAGCCGCTCGCCTCGATGAACGGCGCATCAGCGTTGAACGGCGTAAAGCCACGCCGTTTCGCCGCTTCGAGAGCGAGGCGCGCAACCGTCGTCTTACCGACGCCGGGCGGCCCGAACAGAATGACATGCTGCGGGAACGGCGAGGCGATCTTCGCGAGCAGCGCGGCGATCGCCGCCTCTTGGCCGACGATCTCGTCGAGTTTCGTCGGCCGCAACAGCGAGAGCGCCGAAGCGGATAAGCCGCGCGTATCGAGCGCTTTGAGCTCATCGAGTTTCCGCTGCGTCGTCGGCGTCTCGGGGCCGCCGTCTTCCTTGAGCGCTTCGAGCTTGAGGTCTTTGAGATACTCTTGATGCCGGGAGGCCATCTTCTCGTTGATCTTGCGCTCGATGCTGTCTTCGACGTTACGCTGCGCGATCAGGTCGGCAAGCCCGTCTTCGATCTCCGTCAGCGTCTCTCGATATTGCGCCTTGGTCGGGAGCCGCTCGAACGTCGGATCCTCGAAAACGAGCCGCTGGAGCGCGAGGAGCCGCTCCGGGACCGATGCGCTGCGCATCATCTTGAGCGCGCCGAGCTTACCGGCGCGCAGGACGGTCTTGTCCGCCCCCAAGACGTTCGAGAGCAGATCGTAGAGCGCGGCGATGTAACGTCGCAGTTCTTCGTCTCCGCTGAACTTCCGGCGGAACTTCGCGACGTACGGATTGCCGACGACGTTGGCCAAATGCGTTATCCCGCTACGACGTTAACCGTTGCTCGTGCGACGATGTTCTTTCCTAGACGGACCGCGACGGGATGCGTGCCGAGCGATTTGATCGCGTCCTTGAGCTCGATCTTGTGACGGTCGAGCGCGACGTCGAAGTCTTCGGCGATCGCCTCCGCGATCTGCGCGTTCGTGATCGCGCCGAACAGCTTCCCGTTCCCGCCGGCTTTGGCGGTAACGTTCACCGGCCTGCTCTCCAAGAGCTTGGCGAGCGCCTCGGCGGCGGCGCGTTCCTCGGCATCGCGTTTCGCCTGCGCCTTCTTCTGCTCGTCGAGCGATGCCAGTGCTCCCTTCGACGCTTCCGCCGCGAGCTTGCGCGGCAACAGAAAATTCTGCGCGTATCCCTCGGCGACGTCGACCACGTCACCTTTGCGCCCGAGCGCCTTCACGTCGCCGAGCAGAATGACTCTCATGCCTTACTTATTCGGCAACGAAGGGCAAGAAGGCGATCACGCGGGCGCGCTTGACGGCCGTCGTGAGCAACCGTTGATGCTTCGCACAGTTTCCGGAGATCCGGCGCGGCAAGATCTTCCCGCGTTCCGAGATATATTTTCGCAGCCGAGGCGTGTCCTTATAGTTGATCTCGCTCTGCTTCTCGGCGCAGAAATTGCAGACTTTACGCTTGGGCCGTCGCTCTTTTTTGACGGCGCGCTTCTTGGTAGACGATGCCATGGGCCATACTTTCTGTTATGTAGGTGGAAAGCGGGCGAGACAGACTCGCCCCTACACACGTCCGCGGAGCGGACGGGCCTGCGTCAAGAAAAAGATCCGCCCCAGGCCGGGACGGAGCTTCCCGGTATACGGCTACGAGGCGGGGGTCTCCTCGCGGTAGAGCCCCAGGCTCTGGAGCATCGGCCGGTCGTTAAAGGAGAACAAGTAAGCCGTCTCACCGCTCTGATTCTCGACGGAGTACGGGTACCAGGCCGGGACCGCGAACGTGTCGCCCTTTTCAAACTGCAGCGTCCGATCGCCGACGCGAGCGACGCCGCTCCCTTGCACGACGCTATAGATGTTGCACGCGGTCGATTGGCGGCGCGGCGTCGAGGTTCTTGCGGCAAGACGCTCGGCCTTCGCGCCGATCGTCCGGCTGATCGGGTTCCCGCCGATCTTTTGCAAGTATTCGGCTTCGCCCCAGGGACCGGGGAGCGCGTCCAAGCGCGCTTTCATCTCCGTCCACTTGTAGCCCAGGTTCGTCGAGGGCAGAGCATCCGTGCTCTGGGTGCGCGCCGTCGGCCACTCCTCTTTGAAGTTGACCTTCGTGAACTGCAGGACCGGCAGATCGAGTCCATCGAGCCACACCATCGGCCCTTCGCCCTCTTTGCCGTGATCGTGGAACGTCCACGACGGCGTAAGGATCAAGTCGCCCGGCTCCATCCACACTTTTTCTCCCGCGACGGCGGTGTACGCGCGTGACCCTTCGAGGATGAAACGCAGCGCAAAAGCGCTGTGACGATGCGCAGGCGCAGTCTCGCCGGGCAAGATGTATTGGTAGCCGGCGAAGAGCGTATCGGTGGTGCACGGCGGTTCGAGCGCCGGATTGATCAGCATCAGGACGCGGCGCTCGGCTTCTTCGGCACTGATCAATTCGCCGGTCCGGTCGAGAAGCGCCTTGAGCGGCTTATAGCGCCAGAGGTGCGGGACCGCGCGCGGGTTCGGCACCGCCGGGACCATCTTGTCCAAGATGGTCCACAAGGGGCGCGCTTCGTAGTCCCGCGCTTCGCGGAAGACGGCTTCCAGTGAATCTTGCGTCAGCATATCGGTTCTCCCAAGAGAGTGGAGGTTCGACGGAGTTAGAGCGCAGCGCCTTTGCCGCGGGCCGCGTGCGCGACGCCCGGGACGTCGATCGCATCGAGCGCGATCGCGGCCGAGCCCGTGATCGCCTCGAGGGCCGCCACGTAGCCCAGCGGCCGCGGGACATACTGTCCCATGGCGGCAAAGGCGGCGATCCAGTTGCGCAGCTCGAGCGCCCCGTTGCCGGCTTGGTTTTCGATCTCGTCGTCGGTCCACGCGAGCATCTCTTCGGCCCGGCCCTGCTCGACGAGCTCGATCACTTTGCGATCGAATTCGACGTTGATGTCGCCGTTGCGCGGCATCCCGACCCAGTGCGAGATCCCGCCGGTTCCGAGCACGACGACGCGCCGCGGCTCCCCCGGAAAGCGATCGAGTGCGCGCCGCACCGCGATTCCGAGATCGTGGCAGCGCCGCATCGACGGAAGCGGCCGCGCGATGCAATTGATCATGATCGGGACGATCTTCACGCCGGGAAGGGCGGCATCGGGCGGATAGAGATGGCGCAGCGGGACCGAGAGGTCATCGAAAAAGTTGAGCTCGCCCGAAAACGCGGGATCGAAGCCGTCGTTCATAACCGATTCGAGGATGTGATGCGCGAGCTCGGGATCGCCTTTGAAGCGTCTTTGCGGCATCCGCAGGATCGCGTCACCGCCCGCCATCGGGACGTCGTGAACGTCGCCGAGCCCGATACAGAACGCCGGGTATGCCGCGAGCGAAAAGCTGCGAAAGTGGTCGTTGATGAACGCCACGATGACATCCGGCTGCATCTCCGCCAAATCTGCGCGCAGCTGCGCGTAGGCAGCCGCGAGTGGAGCACGCCGCTCCGCCGGCATCGTCTCCCAAAACTGGGAGAGTCCCGGCGCATGCGACATGACGATCCCAAACTCCGGTCGCATTAGTTTTCGAACTTGTCGCGGAAGGCGAACCGGATCAGGTAAGGATTGGCGCCCAGCTCGTAGAGACGCGTCAGGTCGGCGCGCTCGATCGCGTCGGCCTCCTCGGCGCTGAGCTCATAGCGGGCTCTCATCGTCTCCAGGTCGGCGACGAATTGCTTCATCTTCGGGGGCGAATTGTTTTCTTGCAGCGCCTTGCTGAGGCGATAGCCCTTCATGCAGCCGTCCTATTCCAGCCGGACGTTCTTGGTGAAGTCGTAGTCCGCATGCTTTGCGCTCGAGAACTTCCACTCGATCATCGAGGACCGGTGATCTCTCGAGAGCGTGCGGTCGAAGAACGCGACCATCTCGTCCCAGCTCTGCTTCGCGATCTCGGGACGGTAGCGCCCGGGCATCGTGTCGTTGAGCCAGCCGTGAGGCGCGTCGCCGTAGACGGTGATCTGATAGGACTTATCGTGTTTCTCCAGCGCGTTGCGCAAACGTTGGACGTCGGCGATCGAAATGACGTGATCCTTTTCGCCGAAAATGCCCAGGACGGGCGCGCTGACTTTCGAGATCAGCATCTCGAATTCGACCGGCTGCTTTTCGCTCGCCGGCCAATCGCGTTGCTGTGCAGCCCCGTAGAGGGTCACCGCCGCCTGCAGCGGGCGTTGGGCGCCGTAGACGATCGCGTATCGTCCGGTCTGGCAGACGCCGATCAGGCCGAGACGCGACGGATCGGACTTGCCTTTCCCGAAAAACGGGATGACGTCGTCGATCGCGTCGACGACTTCGGAATCGGCCGGGACGACGCCGACGTCGCCGCGATGCAGCGCGTCCTGGTCGGGATAAGCGTGGAAGAGATCGGGAGCGATCACGACGTAACCCGAACCGGCGAGACGCTCCGCGAGATCTTCGGTGTGTTTGACGAGTCCGTAGCGCTCGTGCAGGATCACGATGCACGGATACGGTCCGCCGGCTTCCGGGTGAGCAAGAAAGGCCGGCGTCCCCTTGGCTCCCACCAGGCGCTGCGTGACGACTTTCCCTGACAACGCTTGCATGTTAGCCTCCGCTTTCGGATGAGACGAGCCGGTCTTCCATGACGCTCTCCCGGACCGCATTTTCGATGAGCTTCCAGATGCGTGCAACGTACGCGGTGAACTCGGGACTCCGCTTGATCCCGAACTCTCGCGGTCTAGGCAACTCGATCCGGATATCCTCCTGAATCTTGCCCGGGCGGCGGCTGAATACGAGGACCCGGTCCGACAGATAGACCGCCTCGTCGATCTGGTGCGTGATGAACAGAACCGTTGCGCGCGTCGTCTCCCAGATCCGCAGAAGCTCCGTCTGCATGATCTCCCGCGTCTGCGCGTCGAGCGCGGCGAACGGCTCGTCCATCA
>DATNIC010000256.1:0-4223 GCA_035604635.1 Binatia bacterium | reverse complement strand
CCGCGCGATCCCGCCATTGTTCGAGAGGTTCGCGTCGATCATCGCGATGAGCGCATAGTAGCAACAGCCGCGCGCCAACGGAGGCCGGATGTTGACGGGCGAGTCCGCCTGATCGTCCGACGCGCTGAAATCGAAGTGGATCCGATCTGCCGTCTTGTCGATCCGCACGTGAAAGCGGAAGCGCGAATCGGGGCCCGCATCGAGGAAGGCCTCGGCTTCGTGCGAGCCGTCGGGCCAGCTCGCAAGCGCGGCGCGGACGCGCCTCTGCGCGACGTCTTGCTTGTGCGCAAAGGCGGCGAGGACGTCGTCGATCCCGTAACGGTCGATCATCTCCGCGATGCGGCGCTCCCCCAGACGGGCGACGCCGATCTGTCCGCGGATATCGCCGAAGACGACGTCCGGATCGCGGCTATTGGCGCGCACGATCGCCTCGATGTCGCGGACCGGCTCGCCCCGCGAGACGATGCGGACCGGCGGATATTGGATGCCTTCTTGAAAGAGCTCGCGCGCATTCGCGTTCGCCGTCCCGGGGACGACGCCGCCGAGATCGGTCTTGTGCGCGATGCTTGCGCAGAACGCGATGAGGCGTCCGTCGTGAAAGACCGGCGAGGCGACCGCCATGTCCATCGCATGCGGCAATCCCGATTCGTAGGGGTGATTCGTGATGAACGCGTCGCCCACGTGAAGGTCCACCTCGAACGCCCGGCGGATTGCGCGTACGACCTCGGGAAGCGACGCGACATGCAGGGGGAGGACGACGTGTTCTCCGACGATGTTGCCTTCGGCATCGAGCAGCATGCAGCTGGCGTCCTGCGACTCGCGGATGACGGTCGAGTAGCCGGTCCGAAAGACGCTGTCCTGCATCTCCTGGACGATCCCGGAGAGGCGGCTTGCAATGACTTGAAAGGTGATCGCGTCCATGCTCGTCATGGTTATCGGATGCCGCGCCAGTACGGCTCCGCGTCGGCGACGATCTGCTTGGCGTCGAGCGGCGCCTTGAGTTGTGCGTACTTGTAGGCGACGTCGATGGGCGGCTGCAGCAAAGCGGCGTTGAGCGATCCGCCGTACGTCGAGCGCGCCATCGCGCCGAAGGTCGCCGGATCGATGTTCGAGACCGGCCCGAGAATTTTTGCCGTCTCGCCGCGATGCGCGTTCGCCCAGCGTGCCGTTTCGACTATAGCTTGGATGAAACGGTGCGCGGCGTCGGGATTCGCGCTCGCCCAGGATTTCGAAGCGACGAAGACGCCAAGAATCCAGCGTGGCGCGATTGCGGCAAACGCATCGCCCAGTTCTTCGACCTCGCCTTTGCCTTGCGTCAAGGCAGGCTCGGCTAACATCGCGGCCTCCACGCGCCCGGCCCGCAGCGCGGCGGCCATCTCCGAGGTCGGCAGCTCGACGAAGTGCACGGTCTTCGAATCGCCGCCGTTCTTGTCGATCCATGCCGACGCGCAGAGCTGCAGTGCGCCGCTCAGCGTCGTCACGGCCACCGTCTTTCCGTTGAGATCGGCCCCGGTCCGCAGCTTCGAGCCGCGGGCCTTGACGAGCAAGTTGTCGGCGCGATCCTTTTCGTCGAAGAGCGCGGCCGGAACGAGCGCAACGATCGGGATGCCGCGCTGAATCGCCGCAGCGGTGGAGACGATGTTCGAAAAGCCGACGTCGAGCGAGCCTCCGGCGATCGCCGCGATGACCGCTCCGCCGCCGGTAAACGGCGTGATCTTTGCGTCCAGCCCATACTTCTTGAAAAAGCCGGCCGACTGGGCGTAGAGGGGCAGGGCCGACGCGTCCGTATATCCGAGCACCGCGACGCGGATCGTCGTCACGGGACTCTGTGCGAATGACGCGGCCGGAAGGGCAGCGAGCACGAGGACGCCGAGGATCAGCCGGAGCATGGACAGCGCTTCGGCCGTGGCGAAGAGGCCCCCTAGCTATGAAGTTGCTCGACGATGGGCTCGTCGCCGTCGTAAAACGCGATTGCCCGACCTGCGAATTGGTCGTCCCGGTTCTGCGCTCGATCGATCGCTCGGCGCCGCCACTCGAGGTCTACGTTCAAGACGATCCGCATTACGACGAAGGGCTCCGCAACGTCGTCGACGACCACGAGCTCGAAACGTCGTACCTGCTCGACGTCGAGACCGTCCCGACGTTGATTCGGGTTCGCGGCGGCGCCGAAGTCTCGCGCATCGTCGGCTGGAATCGCGACGAGTGGCGCAGCCTGACCGGGATCGCCGATCTCGGCGACGCGCTTCCCGCGCAGCGTCCCGGTTGCGGCTCCAAAACACGCGACCCGGGGATGCCGGCGCGTTTGAAGGTTCGTTACGGAGAGACCGGGCTCGGGTCCCGACTCATCGAGCTCCCCGGCGACGTCGATCCCGAGGAGGCGTGTTTCGATCGCGGCTGGACCGACGGTTTACCGGTCGTTCCTCCGACGCAAGAGCGCGTCCTCGATATGCTGACCGGGACGGCGCGTTCGCCCGGTGAGATCGTCGCCGTCATCCCACCGAATCTCGTCCCGTGCTCGGTTGAAAAAGTCGCGATCAATGCGGTCATGGCCGGGTGCAAACCCGAATACATGCCGGTCGTACTGGCGGTCATCGAGACGGCCTGCCGGGCGGAGTTCGGGCTGCACGGCGTCCTTGCGACGACGAACGCGGTCGCGCCGGCCGTGATGATCAACGGCCCGATCGCGCGTGCTATCGGGATGAACGCGAAAGGCAATGTTTTCGGACAGGGCAACCGCGCCAACGCGACGATCGGACGGACGCTGCAGTTGGTCGTGCGCAACGTCGGCGGCGGACGGCCCGGCGAGATCGACCGCGCGGTCTTCGGAAGTCCCGCGAAGTACACGTTCTGTTTCGCGGAAGACGAAGAGGATCAACGCTGGGAATCGTACGCCGTCTCGCTCGGCTATTCGCCGCAGCAGTCGACGGTCACGATTTTCCCCGGCGATGGGAATACGCCGGTCATCGACCACACGGCGCGCACGCCCGAGGAACTGTGCCGTTCGTTTGCCGGCTGCTTGCGCGCGGTCTACAATCCCGGACACGTCGTGCAGCTCCAAGCATTCCTCGCCGTCGGCGGCGAGCATCAGCAAGTCTTTTACCAGGCAGGGTGGTCGAAGGCGCGCGTCAAGGAAGAGCTCTTGAAGCTCTTGTTGGTCCCCATGAGTGAGGTCGTCCCGGGACGGGCGGGAACCGACGGCCTCGAAGAATGGCAGGTCGCGGCAAAGGATGGATTCGTCCCGAAATTTGCTACGGGCCCGCTCAACATCATCCGCGCCGGCGGGAGCGCCGGAAAGTATTCCGCGATCATTTCCGGAATCGGCGGCAATAAGACGATTCGCCCTGTGACAGGTGAGATCAAATTATGAACAGCGTGCAGATCCTTCTGGACCCGACAGCCGAAACGGCGGCCGTCTCGCAGCCGCGCATCGCTCGCGTCCCATCGCTCGAAGGACGAACGGTCGGGTTGCTCGACATCGCGAAGCCGCGGGCCGACGAGTTCATCGATCGTCTTGACGAGCTGCTGCGCGCTCGCGGGCTGGCCGTAAAGCGCTATCGCAAGCGAGCCTTTATGGAGCGCGCCGCGCCCGAGCTGAAGCAGAAGATCCGGGCCGAATGCGACGTCGTCATCGAAGCGCTCGCCGATTGAGGCTCCTGCACGTCGTGCAGTGTGCACGACATCAAGAGCCTCGAAGAGCTCGGCGTCGTTTCGGTCGCCGTTGCGACGACCGAGTTCAGGATCGCGGCAAACTCGCAAAGTCAAGCCCTGGGTTACGAGCCTGCGCTCGTCTTCGTCGCGCATCCCATTCAAGACCGCACCAACGCAGAGCTGCGGGCCCTCGCCGAGGGCGCGTTCGAGGAGATCGTCGCGGCGCTGACCAGCCAGGCAGGCGAGCCCAGGTGAGAAATGCCCCGGACGTGGGTAATAGCAACTACGGAGGCACCCCCTGGAAACGAAATCGCGTCCGGTCGAAGAGGTTGAGTTCGACGTCCGTAATCTGACGGCCGTCCGGCGGTATGTCCTCTCGATGGTGATCGCCGCCGGTTTTAGCGTCGAACGAGCGATGGAGTTTGTCGCCGCAGCCGGAGAAGCCGCAGCAAACGCGATCGAACACGGGCCCGGATTCGGGACGCTGAAGCTTTGGCACGAAGACGAAGCCATCGTCTGCGAAATCTCCGATCCGGCGGGCCGGCTGCTCGACGGCTCGGCGGGCGCATCCCCGC
>DATNIC010000255.1:0-6612 GCA_035604635.1 Binatia bacterium | reverse complement strand
AGCACCATGCACTCGACGTCCCGGCCGATCGCGACGAGGTCGCTGACGGCCGAGGCGTGGTCGACTCGCGCGACGTCCTGCTCGATGATCGGACCTTCGTCGAGGTCATCGGTCACGTAGTGCGCGGTCGCGCCGATCAGCTTCACGCCGCGCGCGTGCGCCTGCGCGTACGGGTTCGCGCCCTTGAAGCTCGGCAAGAACGAGTGGTGGATGTTGATCGCCCGGCCGGCGAGTGCCGCGCAGGTGGCCGACGTGAGGATCTGCATGTACCGCGCCAGCACGACAAGGTCGATCCGCTCGGAGGCGACGAGGGCGAGGATGCGGGCCTCTTGCTCGACCCGGTTGGCGGCGCCCACCGGCAGGTAGTGATACGGGACGTTGTAATTCGCGGCCAGCGCTTCAAAGTCGCGATGGTTCGAAACGATCGCCGGGATTTCGACGTGCAGCTCTCCCGAACCGTACCGGAACAAGAGATCGTTGAGGCAGTGGCCCTGACGCGACACCAGGATGAGCAACCGCAGCTTGACCGTCTGATCGCGGAGGACGAACTCCATGCCGTAGCGCTCCGCGACCGGCGCGAATGCCGTGCGCAGCGTCTGCGCGTCGTCCGGCGCGCGCGGACCGGCCCGCACGAAGGCGACCCGCATGAAGAACCGCCCCGAGAGCGGGTCGTCGAACTGCGCGCTGTCGATGATGTTGCAGTCGTGCTCGAGCAAGAAGCCCGAAACCGCGTGAACGATCCCCATGACGTCGGCGCAGGCGATCGTGAGGATGAAGTCGCCGTGTGGGTTCACAGGAACGCGAGATCGGTGTGGGCCGGGACGAGGTTGTTCTCGGCGAGCCAGGCGGGGTTGTAGATGCGCGAGCGGTAGCGGTCGCCGCCGTCGCAGAGCACCGTCACGACGCGGCTCCCTGCCGGCAGCGTCGTGGCCAGCCGCGCGGCGCCGACGACGTTGAGCGCCGCCGAGCCGCCGACGAACAGTCCCTCCTCACGGAGAAGCCAGTGCGCCATCTCGACCATCGTCTTGTCGTCGACGCGAATCGCGTCGTCGACCGGCGCGCCCTTGAAGTTCGCCGTCAAGCGCCTGATCCCGATCCCTTCGATGTCCGAATCGCCTTCGGCTCGCAGCTCGCCGGTCTTTACGTGATTGTAGAGTCCGGAGCCGTAGGGATCGCACAACACGACCAGCGTTCCGGCATCATGCGCCTTGAGGGCGCGGCCGACGCCGGCGATCGTCCCGCCGGTCCCGGCTGCGGCGATGAACGCGTCGACGCGCCCGCCCGTCTGTTCGATGATCTCGGGTCCGGTCCAGCGCTCGTGCGCCGCACTGTTGGCGGTGTTCTCGAACTGGTTCGACCACACCGCACCCGGGATCGACTCGGCGATGCGGCGCGCTTCGTGGTAGTAATTCCCGTCGCTCGTGAACGGGACCGCCTTCACCACGCGCAGGTCGGTGCCGAATGCGCGCAGCAGCTCGTACTTCTCCGGTGCTTGGTCGTCGGGCATCACGATGATCGTTCGGATGCCGAGGGCGTTCCCGACGAGCGCCAGGCCGATCCCCGTATTGCCGGCCGTTCCTTCGACGATCGTCCCACCCGGCTTCAGCACGCCGCGTTGCACGAAATCCTCGACGATCCCGCGGGCCGCCCGGTCCTTGACCGAGCCGCCGGGGTTGAGGTGCTCCGCCTTGCCCAAGATCGTGCGCCCCAATGCCGCCGAGAGCTTCGGCAGCTCGATCAGCGGCGTCCGACCGATCGCTCCGACAAAACCCGCACGTATCTCCGCCATGACAGGTGGCTTTTTCGCCGTCGGACGGAGAAGCCTCGTCCCATGCAGCAGCCCGAGAACCCGCAGGTCTGGTCCCCCGAACGCTACGCGCGCAACGCGCGCTTCGTCGCCGATCTCGGCGAGCCGGTCCTCGAGCTGCTCGACCCTCGCCCAGGCGAGGACATCCTCGACCTCGGCTGCGGTGACGGCGTCCTAACAGCGCGCATCGCGGCGCGCGGCGCGCACGTCGTCGGCGCCGATTCGTCGCCGGAGTTCGTCGCGGCGACGCGCGCGCTCGGCATCGACGCCGAACTCGTCGACGCCCAGCGTCTCATCTACGCCGCCGCGTTCGACGCCGTCTTCACGAACGCCGCGATGCACTGGATGCGCGATCAGGCCGCGGTCGTCGCCGGCGCGTACCGGGCGCTGCGGCCCGGCGGACGGTTCGTCGGCGAGCTCGGCGGCCACGGCAACGTCGCCACGATCGTCGTGGCCTTGGGTGCGGTCCTCGCGCGGCGCGGCCGTGACGTGCGCGCGTGGTCGCCGTGGACGTTCCCGAGCATTGACGTTTTCCGCAGTCACCTCGCGAGCGTCGGGTTTGCCGTCGAGACGATCGCGATCCACCCGCGCCCGACCGTGCTGCCGACCGACATGCACGGCTGGCTGGCGACGTTCGGCGACCCGTTCTTCAAAGGGCTAGACGACGCCGAGCGCAACGCAGCCCTCGACGAAACCGTCGCACTGCTCGAACCGGCATTACGTGACGAGACCGGCCGCTGGACCGTCGACTACGCGCGGTTGCGGTTTCGCGCGTACCGGCCACACTGACGTCCCGCGCTACGACGAAGACCTGCACAGGAAGGCGTGCGCTCGGACGATAAGGGATCGACGTGCTGCGGAACACCGACCACATCCAGACGACCCACGTCGGTAGCCTCGTCCGCCCGCAGCAGCTCGTCGATCACGCGCGGAATGCGTCCAACGGCGGCGGTCAGAATTCTGCCGCGTACGCCGACCTCTTGCGGGGATCGGTGCGCGACGTGGTCCGGCAGCAAGTCGACCTCGGGATCGACATCGTCAACGATGGCGAGTACGGCAAGTCCGCCTGGCACACGTACATCAACGAGCGCCTCACCGGCTTCGCGCAGCTGCCTTCGGAACCCAACGGGACGTTCGGGAAGGATGCCCGCGACTTCGCCGAGTTCTACGCGCTGCCGAACATGGGGCTACCGCCCGCACGCTCCTTCGTCTGGACCGTGACCGCCCCGGTAACGTACTGCGGGCAGCCGATGCTGCAGCGCGACATCGCGAACCTCAAGGCAGCCGCCGCCGAAGCCGGCGCAAGCGATGTTTTCATGGCGGCGGTCGCTCCGGCGAGCGTCGCTCCCGGCCACCAAACCCGGCACTACGCGACCGACGAAGAGAGCCTGTTCGCGATCGCGGACGCGCTCCACGAGGAGTACCAAGCGATCGTCGACGCGGGGTTGATCCTGCAAGTCGACGACGCGTACTTGGCGATCAAGTACGATCTGATGGTCCCGCCCGCCACGCTGACCGACTATCGGCGCTGGGTCGAGCTGCGCCTCGCGGCACTCAACCGGGCGCTCGAGGGTCTTCCCCGCGAACGCACGCGCTACCACATGTGCTGGGGCAGCTGGAATGCACCCCACGTCTCGGACGTCGAGCTCAAGAACGTCGTCGACCTTCTGCTTCAGGTACGCGTCGGCGGCTTCGCGCTCGAAATGGCGAACCCACGACACGAGCACGAATGGCGGCTGTGGGAGAACGTCGCGTTGCCCTCCGAATGCATCCTGCTTCCCGGCGTCGTCAGCCACGCGACCAATATCGTGGAGCATCCCGAACTCGTTGCCGAACGGATCACGCGATTAGCGCGCATCGTCGGCCGGGAGCGCGTCGTCGCGGGCACCGACTGCGGCTTCGCGCAGGTAGCCGGCTTGCAGCGCGTTCACCCGAGTGTCATGTGGGCAAAGTTGCGAGCGCTGGTCGACGGTGCCCGTCTCGCCACAGCTGAACTCTGGGGTGTGGGCGCAGCGGCGCCGCGTTAGGCTCGCTTCGGGAGCATTGCGACCGGCACTACCGGTTTTGCCGACGACGGATCCCAATCATAGTCGAGTTCCTCGAAGCTCACGACTTCGCGAACATCCCTCGTATTGGAGATCGCCTTCGCGCCCGCGAAATGCGGACAGTACATTTCGATAAGGTTGCGAAACGGGTCTTTGAAATACATCAAGCCCTCGATTTGATATCGCGTCCACGGCGTATGCGTCTTCACGCCATGAGCCTCGAGCCAAGCTTTCATCGGCAGAAACTGCTCCGACTCGACCTCAAAGGCAATGTGAGGAAACTCGGCGTCAGGGCCGCTATTGTACGGCGCCCGGCCGCGATCGTCGCTCATGCCGATGACCATTCCAGCAATCGCAACGAGAACGAAATGCTGCGATTCGCCGGTGATGCGACCGCCCAGAACATCCGCGTAGAATTTCTTCGCCACTTGAAGATCGTCCACGTTGATCGAGACGTGGCTGAGGCGTTTGAAGTGTGGCCGTTCGCCCAACGCCGCTTCGAACGCTTCGATTTGCGAGCGACTCCACGGAAGGTTGCCAATGTCATTCGTCGGTGCTTCCACGATCCTTATACCTCCGCTCGGCGAGAGTCCTTGTAGAGATTTTCGATGAAGCCGCTGTCATCGATTTGACGGATGAAATGCATATCCCATAACGCCAGCGGATTCACGCGCTTCGCCTCTTTGTCTTGCCGAACACCTTCTTCGTAGACATTGGCGATCGCCGCCATGCTGGGGATGAGTTTGGGCTCGAGCGCATCCGCGAGAGTGGCTTGGGTCGCCCGCACCACGTCGTCGTCCAGCGTCCCGAGCTTGTCATAGCGTTCTTTGATGATGCGTGCGGTGCGTTCCGGCTGCGTCTTGAAGAAATGAATGCCCTCGATCATCCCCTTGAGAAACCGTTCCACGATATCCGGGTGCTTCTCGGCGAAGCGCAGGCTCGTCGAAACGGTCGTGAAATAGATCATCGGGAACGTGCGAAGTTCGATCGTCTTCAAGATCGGTTCTTTCTCCGCGATGAAGCGTTCCGCCGAATCCAGAAAGACGGCGTCCACGTGTCGGTCGCGCAGCCAGTACCAAAGCGGGTCGTCTTCGTCCTCGGCATTGGGATTGACTGGGTCGATCGAATCTTCCAATTGCGAGATGAGCTCGACGTCGTCACGGTCGACGTCGAGGCCATGTTGCTTGAGCTCGAGCCAATCGTTCAATCCGGGATGGGAACCACGGGTTCCCACCTTTTTGCCGCGCAGGTCGGCGATGCCGTTTATCCCGGAATCCGCACGAACGGCGAGGACGCGGCCCGGCACAACGTTGACGGTCTGAGCAAGATACACCCAGCTATCCCCGCGCGCGCGGTGGCCGTACGGCGACACGTGGTTCCCGCCGACGAATTCGACGTCGCCGCTGAGCACGCCGGCATGCGCATCCCGCGACGAGATGCGCTTGTCGTACTCGACTTCGAGGCCGTACTTCTCCCACGAGCCCGACTCGGCGACGACGTGGAGCATCGGCAAGTGCGAACTCGAGCGGTACGGAAACTTGATTTTGTCCATCATGGCTCCGGAGCGGATGGTTTGCGTACGCCGAGCGGTGAACCACCCGGTTTGCTCACGGCCGTCCAGCGCTCGTTCGTTGGATCCCAGCGCTGGATGATGACCGACTCGGGGCCGACGCCGCGCTGTGGGACGGCTCGATAGTCGATCGTTCCATAGGTTCCGATTCGACCATGCACGTTATTAATATAATCGCGTAACTGTCTGGCGGTTATATCGAATCCATATTGCCGAAACGCATCCAGAATGATGAGCGTCGGGTCCCAAACTTGGTTCTCGGTCGCACCGGGGCGCACTCCCTGCGCCTTAAATGCGTCGAGAAAACGAACCACCGCAGTTTTGAAGGTGCCGGCCGGCAGCTGCTCGGGGCTGAACGACGGCGCTCCGGGAAACAGCAACTCCGACGGTAGGATGTTCGCGTAATCGTGCATCTGTCCGTAGAGCATATTCGCGCTGCTCGCGACAATCGGGACGTTGATGCCGGCATCGCGGAGGCCACGCAGCATTGTGGCGAATGGTGCTCCGGAGGTCCACGCGATGACGACGTCCGGGGCGGAAGCTTGAATGCGCGCCACTTGCGCGGCAACGCTGAGATCCTCGTCTCGAGCATGTTCGTGATCGAGGATCGTCAGCGAGCGATTCTCGGCAGTAGCAAAGACCGCGTCGATCGACCGGTCGGTATCTTGACCGGAGGCATCGGTCGACGTGATGATCGCAACTTTCCTCAGGCCGCGCTCGCGAAAGTAGCGTGCGATCGCGGTAAAGAGGTCGATGTTCGAAGGACCGGCCGTATACATATAGGTGCCGGCGGCCGGATGAATGCCCGGCGAAAAGCAGTAATCCACCGGCCCATCCTTGATCAGAGGAGCCACCGCATTACAGGTCGAGCCTAGGGTCGGTCCGAGGACGACGGCCGGTTTCCCGGTGAGAATGTCGTTGAACAACTGCACGCTGTTGGTGGGCATCGACTGATCGTCTTTTATGACGAACTTTATCATTCGGCCGCGGATGCCGCCCGCAGCATTTACTTGGTTCTCGATGACCGAGAGCGCGTTCATTTCGGCCTTGGCGATGAACGCAGCGTAACCGGTGACCGGCAGGATCACGTTGATCTCATAGGGAGTCTCGGCTTCGCTGGGCGCGGCGAGCATGCCGAGGCCGAGGATAACCAGGAGAGCGAGAAGCCGCCGCATAGCGTGTCCCCTTGG
>DATNIC010000254.1:0-9341 GCA_035604635.1 Binatia bacterium | reverse complement strand
CATCGAAGAAGCCCGAAGGCGCGCCCGCGGCTCCCGCCGTGCGCGTACCCGCCGCCCAAGCCGCCGGGAAGCCTGCCGCGCCGCCGACCGAGGTCACTCCGGCCGGGTACGGGAGTTCGGGCAGCGCTGCCCCTCCCGCCGAGGCGCCGTCGCGCCCCGGGCGTAACTCCGGGCTGGCGACGCCGCAAGCGCGGCGGATCGCGACGCGCGCCGGCATCGACATCGGTTCTATCAAAGGAAGCGGACCCGAGGGCTTGATTCTGCGCGAGGACGTGGAGGACGCGCTCGCCGACGGGACTGCCAAACGCATGAACGGCGCCGTCTCAACTGCGCCACAGCCGCCCGTTCCCGCCGAAGCGAAGATCACGCCGCTACGAGGCCCGCAAGCAGCGCTCGTCGGCTACATGGAGCAGAGCCTGGGGATCCCGACGGCGACGAGCTTCCGAACGCTCGGCGTCGGGACGCTCGAAGCGCGGCGCGGCGAACTCAACGGCGCGTTGCGCGCCGCGGGCCGTCCGGAGAAGATTTCGTTCACGCACGTCATCGCGTACGCGCTCGTTCAAGCGGCGAAAGAGATCCCGGGGATCACGGCGAGTTTTCGGCGCGAGGGCGCGATCCCGCAAAAGGTCGAGAGTGGGATTCACCTCGGGATCGCCGTCGACGCCCAACGCAAAGACGGCTCTCGTTTCCTCATCGTTCCGGTGATCAAGTCAGCCGACGCGCTCGACTTCGTGCAGTTCCGGTCGGTGTACGAAGCGCTGATCGCAAAAGCGCGCGACAACAAGCTCGCGGCCGACGATCTCACCGGCGCTTCGTTCACCTTGACGAATCCCGGCGGGATCGGGACGAGCGCATCGGTTCCGCGCTTGATGGCGGGGCAAGGCGCGATCATCGCGGCCGGCGCGATCACCTACCCGCCTGGTTTTATGAGGGTCTCCGATTCGGTCTTCAAGAGCTTAGGTCTCGAGAAGATCATGTCGCTGACGAGCACCTACGATCATCGCGTGATCCAGGGCGCGCTTTCAGGCGAATATCTGCGGCGCGTTGAGCAGCTGCTGGGCGGCGCCGACCGTTTCTACGAATCGATCTTTGCGAGCTTCGGTCTGACGACGGCCGCGCTCGCTGCGCCGGTCTCGAGCGCCGCGCTCGACGTCGGGCCGGCGTCGACGGTGACGATGGCCGGCGCGTCCGATGAGATGATGCGCGCCGTCGCCGCCGGGATGGCGCTGGTCTATTCGATCCGTCGCCACGGACACTTGGCGGCGAATCTCGATCCGCTGGGGACCGAGCCGCACGGCGACCGTTCGCTGGACCCGCGCTCGTACAATCTCACGCCGGCGCTGATGAGCGCCATACCCGCCTCGATCTTGCGCGTCCAAGTCCCGGGGGACACGCTCGCCGACGTGCTGCCGAAGCTGCGCGAGACCTACGCCTCGACGATCGCATACGAGATCGAGCACATCTCGAACGAAGAGCAGCGCCACTGGCTGCGCGACTACATCGAGCGCGGCGTGCACCGCGTTCCGCTTGCACCGGCGCGCAAAGCGCAGCTGCTGATGCGGCTGACGAAGGTCGAGATCATGGAGCGCTACTTACGGCGCAACTTCATCGGACAGAAGACATTCTCGATCGAAGGCCTCGACGTGATGATCGTCATGCTCGAGGAGATCATCAACATGTTGGCCGAGGACGGGACGCCGACGGCGGTGATCGGGATGGCGCACCGCGGCCGGCTCGCGACGATCGCGCACGTCGTGAATCGGCCGTACGAAGAGATCCTCGCGGAGTTCGAGGCAGCCGAGATCCGGACCGAGGACGAAGACGAAGCCTCCGACGTCGGCGGTGACGTCAAGTATCACCACGGCGCGACCGGTATCTACCACACGATCAACGGGACCGACATTAGGGTCGAACTGGCCCACAACCCCTCGCATCTCGAAGCGGTCGATGGAGTCGTCGAAGGGCAGACGCGCGCGCTGCAAACGGATCACTCCGCGAATATCCCGACGCTGGATTTCAGCAAGGCGGCGCCGATCCTCATCCACGGCGACGCGTCGTTCCCCGGTCAGGGAGTCGTCGCGGAGACCCTCAACTTGCAATCGCTGCGCGGTTACACGACCGGCGGGACGATTCACATCATCGCGAACAATCAGGTCGGTTTCACGACGAATCCGAACGACGCGCGCTCAACCCGCTATTCCAGCGACCTCGCCAAGGGCTTCGACGTCCCGATCGTGCACGTCAATGCCGACGATGTTGAGGGGTGCATCGCGGCGGTCCATCTCACGCTGGATTTCCGGGACAAGTTCGGCCGCGACATCGTGATCGACCTGATCGGGTATCGCCGCTTCGGTCACAACGAGACCGATGAGCCGGCGTACACGCAGCCGGTGATGTACGAGAAGATCAAGGCCCATCCGACGGTCCGCGAGCTCTTCGCCGCGAGCCTGGTTGCCCAAGGCGTCCTCACCAAGGAGCAGGTTCAGGAGATGAGCGACGCCGCAACGGCGCGGGTCACCGATGCGCACCAGAGCGTTCGCACCGGCGATGTCGCGAAGTTGATCGCCGCGGGCCATGATGAGCGAGCCGAGACGCCGCCGCCGACGCCTAAGACGTTCGATCGGGCGACGCTGACGGGCTGGGCCGACGCGCTTGTCGCGGTCCCGCCCGGCTTTACGATCAATCCAAAGCTCGTGCGCCAATTCGAGCGGCGCAAGATGCAGCTCGAAAAAGACGGCGAGGCCGATTGGGGACTCGCTGAATCGCTCGCGTTCGCATCGCTGCTCGCCGAGGGGATCCCGCTGCGTCTTTCGGGACAGGACAGCGAGCGTGGAACATTCAGTCACCGCCACGCCGTCCTGCACGACATCAAGGATGGCGCGACCTGGATGCCGCTTCAACACCTTTCCGATGCGAAGGCGTCGTTCGAGATCTACAATAGCCCGCTCTCAGAATACGCGATCCTCGGCTTTGAATACGGTTATAGCGGCGCGCTCCCCGCGGCGCTCGTCATGTGGGAGGCGCAATACGGCGACTTCAACAACGGGGCGCAAGTCATCATCGATCAGTTCATCTCGGCCGGCTACGCGAAGTGGGGGCAAACGTCGCGCCTGACGATGCTGCTGCCGCACGGTTACGAAGGCGGAGGACCGGAACACTCGAGCGCGCGGCTCGAGCGCTTCTTATCGCTGGTCGCCGAACGGAACATCCGTATCGCGATTCCCTCGACGGCCGCGCAATATTTCCACTTGCTGCGGCGGCAGGCGCGCTCGCCGGAACCCGCGCCCCTCGTCATCATGACGCCCAAGAGCCTGTTGCGCTCGCGGCCGTCATACTCGAACGTCGACGAGCTCGCGACCGGGAAGTTCCGCGACGTCCTCGACGATGCGGCCTGGTCCGCGCGGCGCGACGAGGTCGAGCGCATCATGCTGTGCAGCGGGAAGATGTATTACGATCTCTCCGGCGATCCGGACTTTGCGACGATGACTGCGACCGCGATCGTGCGCATCGAGCAACTCGCCCCCTTCCCGCTCAAGCAGATCCTTGATCTGATCGATTCGTATCCCAACGCAAAGAGCGTCGTGTGGGTCCAGGAAGAGCCGAAGAACATGGGTGCGCGCGCGTACGTGCGGCGCCGTCTCGTCGAACGCCTACCGTCGCGCTTCAAGGACATCGACTATGTCGGCCGGCCGTACCGTAGCAGCCCGAGCGAGGGCTATCCTGGCGCTCATGCAGTCGAGCAGCAGCGCATCGTCAAGGCGGCGCTCGTCGAGTAGAGCCCGACGTTTGTCGGAACCGTGGGGACCGGTTCTACAGATGTCCATCCCCCGCCGGAGCGGCGTTGTCGATTGGCCGACGCCTAGGCGGAGCCCGTGCGGTAGACTTGTCTCAGAGTACTTCTAGCCAGGGGGTTGAGACGGGCGTGACGGTCGAGGTTTTGGCCGAGTTTCTCAAGGATAAGCAGTGCTGCCCGCACGGCGAGCACCAGCATGAGACGATTCTCGGTGAAGCGACACTGCCCGATCACGTCCCGTCCGCCTGCTGGGACTTGGCGTTAGAGCATCAGGGCCGCAAGGTGAACGTCAAGACGTGGTGCGCCGCTTGCCATGGCGAGCGCCGGCTCGACGAGACCGTCCGCATCGAATTTCCGAGCTTCGCGGCCTAAGAGCTTCATATCGCGGAAAACGTCGGCGCGTGATGCCCCGGCGTGAGGAACACTCTGTAGCGGTCGGGAAAGTCCACGCCTCCTATTCGTTGCGAGGCGTTTTTTCATGACGTACCAACCCGGTTGGCACTTTCTCCAGGTCCCCGGCCCGTCGAATGTCCCGCAGCGCGTCATGCGCGCGGTCGATATGCCGACAATCGACCACCGCGGTCCCGAGTTCGCGAAGATGACGCTCGGTCTGTTCGATGGGCTCAAGCGTCTCTTCAAGACGTCGACCGGCGAGGTCGTCATCTACGCATCGTCGGGAAGCGGCGCGTGGGAGGCTGCAATCGAGAATGCGCTCTCCGCCGGCGACAAAGTGCTCATGTTCGAAACAGGGCAGTTCGCAACGCTGTGGCACCAGATGGCTGGGCGACTTGGGCTCGATGCGGAATTCGTCCCCGGCGATTGGCGGCACCCGATCGACCCGTCGATCGTCGAAGCTCGGCTGAGCGAAGATCGCGCGCACAAGATCAAAGCCGTCATGGTCGTCCACAACGAGACCTCGACCGGCGTCATGAGTGATATCGTGGCGATTCGCAAGGCGATCGACGCGGCGCACCATCCGGCCATGTTCATGGTCGATACGGTCTCGTCGCTCGCATCGATCGACTATCGTCACGATGAATGGGGCGTCGACGTCACCGTCGCCGGCTCGCAGAAGGGTTTGATGCTCCCGCCGGGACTCGGCTTCAACGCGATCTCCAAGAAGGCGCTCGCGGCCGCGGAAAAATCGGGCGGACGCCGCTCGTACTTCTCCTGGGCCGACCAGCTCGCGCAAAACCGGGACGGCTTCTTCCCGCAGACTCCGGCGACGAACATCCTCTATGGTCTGCGTGAGTCGCTCAAGATGCTCGATGAAGAGGGTCTCGAGAATGTTTTTGCGCGTCACATCCGCCACGGTGAGGCGACACGCCGCGCCGTGAAGGCCTGGGGCCTCGAGCTGCAATGCGTCGATCCGGCCGCGTGCTCGCCGACGGTGACGACGATCCGGGTGCCGGCCGGTCAGGATGCCGACGCGTTCCGCGCGACGGTCCTCGAGCATTTCAACATGTCGCTGGGCGCCGGACTCGGAAAGGTCAAAGGTCAAGTTTTCCGCATCGGGCATTTGGGCGATTTCAACGATCTCATGCTGGCCGGCGCGTTGTCGGGAGTGCAGATGGGACTCGGCGTTCACGGGATACCGTACAACGACGACGGCGTGAACGTCGCGCTCGCATATCTTGGGAATGCGGCGAAGTCTGCCGGCAAGCCGCTCGCGTACGCGTAACTGATTCGAGCGCCATTCGATTCGAGCGGCTTCGCGCAGCGGCTGCGGCGCGAGGTCGAGGGTGAGGTCCGCTTCGATCCGCTGACTCGCGGACTGTACAGCACCGACGCGTCGATCTACCAGATCCAGCCGCTCGGCGTCGTCATCCCGAAGACGATGGCGTCGGCCGTGCGCGTCATCGAATTGTGCGCGCAAGAACGAGTACCGGTGATGGCGCGTGGCGGGGGGACGTCGCAATGCGGCCAGACGGTCAACGAAGCGATCGTCGTCGACTGTAGCAAATATCTGGTGGCGCTCGAGAGCGTCGATTTGGAAAAGATGACCGCGACGGTCCAGCCCGGGATCGTCCTGGAGCGGCTCAACCGTCTCCTGCGGAAGGACGGCGTTTTCTTCCCGATCGACCCCTCGACTGCGAGCCGGGCGACGATCGGCGGGATGACCGCAAACAATAGCAGCGGCGCGCGTTCGATCCGCTACGGAACCATGGTGCACAACGTCCGTACGATCGACGGCGTCTTACAGACGGGCGAAACGCTGCGCTCTGCGCGCGATCGAATTACTCCGATCGTACAGGCGATCGCTGCCCGCGAAGCGGGCGAGATCGCGGCGCGCTTTCCGAAGGTGCTGCGGCGCGTCGGCGGCTATAACCTCGACCTCGTCGGTCCCGACGGCTTCGACCTCGCGCAGTTGCTCGTCGGCTCGGAGGGGACGCTTGCGTTCTTCACGCGGATCGAGCTCGCACTCTCGCGCCTGCCCGCGCATGCGGTCCTCGGCGTCGCGCATTTCCCGACGTTCTACGGCGCGATGGATGCGACGCAGCATCTCGTACAGCTCGATCCGGTCGCGGTCGAGCTCATCGATCGGACGATGATCGAGCTCTCGCGCGAGATCCCCGTCTTTCGCCCGACGATGGAGAAGTTCGTCCGCGGCGAGCCCGACGCGTTGCTCTTGGTCGAGTTCACCGGCGAAGACCGCGCCGCGCTCCTTCGCAAGCTCGACGAGCTCGAAGAGCTGATGGCGAGCCTCGGCTATCCCAACGCGGTCGCCAAGCTGACCGATACCGGCGATCAGGCGGAGATGTGGACCGTCCGGCGTGCGGGCCTGGACATCATGTCGTCGATGAAAGGCGATGCGAAGCCGGTCTCGATCATCGAAGACTGCGCGGTCCCGCTCGAACACCTGGCCGAGTACACGGCGCACCTCAACGAGATCTTCGCCAAGTACGGGACGGTCGGGACGTTCTACGCGCATGCATCGGTTGGGTGCCTGCACGTTCGTCCCGTCCTCAATATGAAGAGCGAACTCGACGTGAACAAGCTGCGCGCGATTGCCGAGGAAGCGTTCGCGTACGTCCGCGCGTACAAAGGTTCGCACTCGGGCGAGCACGGTGACGGAATCGTCCGTTCGGAGTTCCACGAAGAGATGTTCGGACCGCGGCTCGTCCGCGCGTTCGAAGAGGTCAAGGACACCTTCGATCCGTCCGGCTTGCTCAATCCGGGAAAGATCGTCCGAGCACCCAAGATGGACGATCGCGCGCTTTTTCGCTTCGGCCCCGCCTACGAAACATCGCCGCTAGAGACGGTTCTCGACTGGTCCGACTGGGGCGGCTTTGCCGGCGCGATCGAGATGTGCAACAGCAACGGCGCCTGCCGCAAAGAGGCGGCCGTCATGTGCCCGTCGTTCATGGCGACCGCCGACGAGCGGGACGTGACGCGCGGTCGCGCGACCGCGCTGCGCCTGGCGCTCTCCGGTCAACTCGGGCCGGACGCGTTTACTTCGGATGCGCTCTACGAGACGCTCGATCTGTGCGTGAGCTGCAAGGCGTGCCGGCGCGAGTGTCCGACCGGCGTCGACATGGCGCGGATGAAGATCGAGTTCCTGCATCACTATCGCAAGCGGCACGGCTACCGGCTGAAGGATCGGATCGTAGGGCATTTGCCGCGCGTCGCTCACCTGGCACATCGGTTCGGGCCGTTGCTCAACGCTCTCTCGCGTTTCCCATTCGCCAAGCGCGCATTGGGCTTTAGCCCGCGCCGCAGCTTGCCGGGCTGGAGCGCCGTCCCGTTTTCAGAGCGATCGTCGACGAGCGGCGACGTCGTGCTGTTCATCGACACGTTCGATCGTTATTTCGAACCTGAGAACGCGCGCGCGGCGTTGCGCGTCCTCGACGCCGCCGGTTATCGCGTGATCTTACCCGAGCCTCCCGGGAGGCCGCTCTGCTGCGGCCGGACGTATTTGTCGAGCGGAATGCTCGACGAGGCACGGGCCGAGATGAATCGGACCTTTGAAGCGCTGCGTGGCTATGCCGAACGCGGCATCCCCATCGTCGGCCTGGAGCCGTCCTGCTTGCTGACGATGCGGGACGAATTCGTCGCGATGCTCGGTCCGCGCGGACGCATCCTTGCCAATGTCGCGCTTCTATTCGAGGAATTCTTGGCGAACGAGGCCGATGCCGGACGGCTCACGTTACCCCTTCAACCGCTGCGTTACCATCGAGCTCTCGTTCACGGCCACTGCCATCAAAAGGCGTTCGGCGCATTCGCACCAATGACGCGCATCTTGCGGCTGATCCCCCAGCTTACGGTCGAGACGATCGATTCGAGCTGCTGCGGGATGGCCGGGACGTTCGGCTACGACGACGAGCACATCGACGTGTCGTTGAAAATGGCGGAGCGGTCGTTGCTCCCGGCCGTGCGCGCCGCGAACGAGGACACCGTGATCGTTGCCGACGGGACGAGCTGCCGGCACCAAATCCACGACGGCGCGGCGCGCAAAGCGGTCCACTTCGTGCAACTGCTCGAAGAAGCGTTAACGGTTCGGCAGGCTAGCTGAAGCGTCGGGGATCGAACGCTTCTGCAGGTAGCGACGAGAGCGTTGCCGCGGGCGGGAACGGATAGCGGGCGTAGCCGGGATTGCTGCCGTCCGCCGCGGCTTGGCCGTCGGCGAGGATTCGCTTTTTCGCTGATAGTTCGATGATCTCGCAGCGCAGCGCGACGATCCTGCGGGTCGCGCGTTCGCGACTGATCGGCTCATAGTCGTGCTCGGGCCGGTACTTTTCGAGCGCGGCGTACTGCTGTTCTTCGATTCCAAAGTCATCGAGTGAGGCGCGCGTGATGCAGCGCGCGATGACGCTGCGATACTCGAGGCTCGTATTGTCGGCGCGCGGCGCTTTGAGCAGGCTCTCGACCTGATCGATCTCGATCGTCACGTGCGGATCGGCCGCGATGCAGCGCGCCATTCGGCCCGCGCGCGAACAGTGGACCAAAAAGGCGCCCTCGACGAATCGGTAACTCTGCGGCACGACGTACGGGAACGGGGTGTCGTGCACGGCGACCCGGCAAACAGCGTGATCCTCCAAGAACGCGCGTACGGCCGGCCAATCGTTCCACGCTAGGTCCGTACGGCGCATCTCGTTACGAAAGTACCGGGGTGTTTCCACGTTCAAATCTGCTCTTCGGACAGCCGCGGCCGGGCGGGGACCGTCAAGGGCGCGATCAGCGCATCGACGATCGCCTCGGCGCTCGCCGCTGAGCGAACGATCGTACGCGTTTCGAGGGCGACGAATCCTGTCGCGACGCAACGGTCGAACATCGCGATCAACGGATCGAAGTAGCCCGCGACGTTGAGCAAGCCGCACGGCTTGTCGTGAATCCCGAGCTGCGTCCAGGTCACGGCCTCGCAGAATTCCTCCAACGTTCCGAAGCCGCCCGGAAGTGCGAGGAATGCGTCGCTCAGGTGCGCCATGAGCGCTTTGCGTTCGTGCATCGAACCAACGACGTGCAGCTCCGTGAGATTGCGGTGAGCGATCTCGCGCTCGTCGAGGCGCTGCGGGATGACGCCGATGACGCGACCGCCTGCGGCGAGCGC
>DATNIC010000253.1:0-7908 GCA_035604635.1 Binatia bacterium | reverse complement strand
CGAAGGACTTGGCCTCGGTCAAGCCGAGCGAGGTGACCTCGCGAACCGCCTTGATGACCTTGATCTTCTCGGCGCCGACCTCGGCGAGGATCGCGTCGAATTCGGTCTTCTCGGCGGCCGGTGCAGCGGCCGCGCCTGCGGCGGCGCCCGGAGCGGCGGCGGCGGCAACGGGTGCCGCGGCAGAGACGCCCCACTTTTCTTCGAGCGTCTTGACGAGCTCGTTGAGTTCGAGGACCGTAAGCTTTTCTACTTGATCGATGATATCGGCAACTGCCATGTCACTCTTCTCCCAGTTCCTTACGTGGCTGACTCGGCGAGCTGCTTCTCGCGAGCGTTGAGGATGCGAACGAAGCCGCTGCGATTGGCAGCGACGACGCCGGCGAACCCGCGCATCGGGCTCGTCAGCAGGCCGAGCAACTTCGCTTGCAGCTCGGCTTTGGGCGGAAGCGAGGCGAGCACTGCGATCGCCTTCGCATCGACGATCTTTCCATCGATGAGCGCGGCCTTTACCTCGACCTGCTTGGTTTCGTCGGAGAACGTCTTGAGCGCCTTGGCGGGCGCCACAGGATCTTCGGTAACGAAAAGCACGCCGGTCGGGCCGGCCAAAAACTCCTCGACTTGCTTCGCGAGCTCGACGCCGGCCGCGCGCGCGAAGAGCGTGTTCTTCACGACGGCGTAGGTTGTGCCGTCCTTGCGCAGCTGGCCGCGTAGCTTCGTGATCTCCGCGACGGTCAGGCCCGCATAGTTCGTGAAGACGAGATGCTTGGCCCCGGCAATACGCTGCCGTAGCTCGTCGATCGTCGCTTCTTTCTTGGCGGTGGGCATCTACTCGAGCGCCTTTCGAAATCAAAAAAACGCCTCCGCAGACGTGAGGCGCAAGACGCAACGCGGGGCACGCGTGCCCGGGTTTTCGTTCCGCATCCTCGGTAGGCGCTCGCGCATTATCCACCTTGCGGTGGACCTACGGTCATTGGAGCCAAGGGGCATCATACCCGAGGAGTCGCCGCCGCGTCAAGGGCAAGCCCGCGACGCTCGTACTCCTGGGCCTGGGTCTTGGTCCGCGGCTACTTCAGCGCAGCGCGTAATCCGACGAAGAAACCGCCTTCGGACGTGTTGGGAGAGACGTTGTTGCCTTCTTTGCCGGTGTCACCCGCGGCGCCGAGGTCGAGAAACACCGGCACGGGCCCCCACGGAATGCCGATCGTGACGCCAACGCGATATTTGATGATCCGCTGCGCAAGCGTCGGCCCGGGGGCAGGCGTCCCAGGCGGGAAGCCGCTGCTGAACGTCCCGCTCTCCCACGGATAGTACCAGGCGCTCCCGTAGACTGAGAACCAGCGATCGTACTTCGGCACGATGTCGATGCCGAAGCCGGCGCCGCCCATGCTGCCAAGCGGCGAGGATTGCGACAAGTAGCCGACCCCGATGAACGTGCGCGGCAAAAACGCGAACCCGACGCCGAGGCGTCCGTCGACACTCGTCGTCGTGTACGCCGCGGTCGTGCCGGCGACCGTTGATTGCCAGTTGCGATAATCGAAGGCCGCGTGCGGCAGAATCTGGCCCTTCGCATATTGGATGTTGCCATGCGCCCCATAGGCGTTGCTCGTCGTGGTGACGATCTTCCCGAGGCCGACGTCGGACGCCGGACCGGGGATATAGTCGAACCCGACGTCACCTTGGATCGGCGAGGAGGCGGCCGGCGAGCTGTCAGGTGCAGGCGTCGGCTGGGCGAGGGCTGAGGTTCCTTGCGCCAGCCACACGGCTACGACAAAGACCCCGAGCTTCATAACGGCACGTATCGTCATTCTTCGCGCTTCTATGGCGCGGCGAAGCAACCTCTCGTCCGGGGCGGCTTCTTAGACGGCGGCCGTCACTCGGATCTTGCTCGGATCGATGCGGACGCCGGGACCCATCGTGCTCGTGAGGGTGATGCTCCGCAGATACGTCCCCTTCGAGGCCGACGGCTTCGCGCGCAGGATCGCGTCGAGCAACGTCGCGAGATTCTCCGCGAGTTGGCCCGCCTCGAAGCTCGACTTGCCGACGATCGTGTGCACGATGCCGGTCTTGTCGAGACGATACTCGACCTTGCCGGCCTTGATGTCGCGAATCGCGGCACCGATATTCGGCGTTACGGTCCCGGACTTGGGATTCGGCATCTTCTGCGCCAGGATGCGCCCGAGGTTGGAGCCGACGGCGCCCATCATGTCCGGTGTCGCCACGGCGACGTCGAACTCGTTGAAGCCGCCTTTTACGCGCTCGATCAAATCGGCTTCGCCGACGATGTCGGCGCCGGCCGCCTCGGCTTCCTTCGCCTTGTCGCCCTTTGCAAACGCGATGACCCGAACGCTGCGGCCGGTCCCGTGCGGAAGCAACACGGTGCCGCGCACGTTCTGGTCGCTCTTCTTCGGATCGACGCCCAAGCGAATGTGCACTTCGATCGTCTCGTTGAATTTCGCCTTGGCGTTCGCCTTGACGAGCGCAGCCGCTTCGGCGGGATCGAACAGCTTTTCGCGATCGTAGCTGGCTACGGTCGATTTATAGCGCTTCCCATGCACTCTCATGAAGCCACCTCGACGCCCATCGAACGCGCCGTGCCCGCGATGATGTTCATCGCGGCCTCGACGTCGTTGGCGTTGAGATCCGCCATCTTCGTCTCGGCAATCGTACGAAGTTGCGCTTGGCTCAGCTTCCCGACCTTGTTCCGGTTGGGCTCTTTCGAGCCCGATTCGATTTTGAGCGCTTGTTTGATCAAGAACGACGCGGGCGGCGTCTTCGTGACGAACGTAAACGTGCGGTCTTCGAAAACCGTGATCTCGACCGGGATGATCATCCCGGCTTGCCCTTGCGTACGCTCGTTGTACTGCTTGCAAAAATCCATGATGTTGAGCGAGTACGGACCGAGCGCGGGGCCGACCGGCGGTGCCGGCGTCGCTTTGCCGGCCTCGAGTTGGAGGCCGATCTTCCCGACGACTTTCTTTGCCATGCTGTGACCTTGATGCAGTAGGCGCCGCAGCGCCCCCCGCCAGCGGCGGGTCCCCCGATTCTGGGATTCACGCGGCCGGCGGGGTGGGCGGCCACGAAACGAGAGTCTACCAGATTTTCAGGGTTTCGGCCAGCCTACCGCAGAAAAGCCGCATCGCTAGCGTTCGCTTCCTTATGAGGTATGTACACGGAATGACCCGTCTTCTCTCGGTGTTTGCCGCCTGCGCGCTCTTGCTCGCGCTCGCCGTCCCGGGGGCCAGTGTCTTGGCCCAGCAGGCGGACAGCGAAGCGGTCAGTCCACCGGTCGGCGCGCCGACGCCGACGCCTCCGCCCGCGGGCCGGCGGCTCCATGGCCGCATAAAGCTCATTACCTGGTGGGAAGATACGCTCCAAGACGCGTGGCTCGTCCACGTTCGGCTGCTCATCCAAAACGACGACGACGTGCGGCTCTATCCGCCCGATTTTATCTTGACGACGGGCGGCGGGCTCGGCGATGAGTTCAAAGGGCTTCGTCCGCGCCAAAAAGTCCTCACGAACCACGGGCTCGACTACGCGATCGACGAAAAAGAAGACCTCTCGGCGTGCTGCGAAAATCCGAAGTTGCTCCCAGCGGACAATCAGATCGTCAAAGTCGTGAACTTTTTGATCCCGACGACGATCCCAAATCACCAGAACTGGAAGATCCAGTGGCGTATTCAGCCGCCGCCGAGCGGCGACGATGCACCGTCCGCGGGCGCGGGCGATACCGGAGGCAGAACCTCTCCTCGAAGGTAGCTCGCTAGACTTTTTCGATCTGGTAGAATTCGAGTTCGACCGGAGTCTCGCGTCCGAAGATCGAGATGAGCGCGCGGACCTTTTCCTTTTCCGGCTGGATCTCATCGACGATCCCGGTGAAGTCGAAGAACGGTCCCGACGTCACCTTGACGCGATCGCCCTTGCTGAAATCGATCTTGAGCTTGGGCGTCTCAATCCCCATCTGCTTGAGGATCGTCTTGACTTCTTTGTCCTGCAGCGGGATCGGTTTCTCGCCTGAGCCCGGTGAACCGACGAAGCCCGTCACGCCCGAGGTGTTGCGCACGACATACCATGATGCGTCGTCCATTTCCATCTCGACGAGGACATAGCCCGGGAAGACTTTCTTAGGCGTGATCTTGCGCTTGCCGTCTTTGAACTCGACTTCGTCTTCCATCGGGACGAGCACGCGGAAGATCTTGTCCTGCATGTTCATCGAATGGATGCGCCGCTCGAGATTCGCCTTGACCTTGTTTTCGTAGCCTGAGTACGTGTGGATCACGAACCACTTCTTACGCTCCGCGTCACGCGCTGCGGCACTCTTGACGGGCGCGGGCGCCTCTTCAATATGCGCCTCTTCAGCGTGCGCCTCTTCGATCGGCGCTTCTTCGGCGTGCGGTGCTTCAATGAGCTCGATGGTTTCTTGTTCCATAAGTCGGTTACCTAACGAATCAGCCCGAACAGTTTAATGAAAATCTCGTCGATGCCCCACGTGTAGATCCCGACGCTAACGACGAGCGCGACCGTCAGGATCGTCGCAGACATCCATTCTTGCTGCGTCGGCCACGTCACGCGCCGCATCTCGGAGACCAGGCCACGGAAAAACTCTTGCGTGCTCGCCGCCCGCGCAGCCCGCGTCGTCGTCGATGATCCACCCGAAGTTCTCGTCACGTTAGCCATGATGGTTTTCCCAAAGATGTGTGGCAGGGCAGACAGGACTCGAACCTGCAACCAACGGTTTTGGAGACCGCTACTCTACCAATTGAGCTACTGCCCTTCGCGCTATCTCGTTTCACGATGCGGCCGGTGACAACGGCACCAACGGCAATACTTCTTGAGCTCCAGGCGCTCGCTCGATCGTACTTTGTTCTTTTGGGTGTTGTAGTTGCGCCGCTTGCATTCAGAGCATGCAAGCACGACCATCACCCGATTCTCTTTCTTCGCCATCCGTTGATTCCGCCGCGCCGCGCCGGCGCTCGCCGGCTCACATGAAATAAAACGGACACCCGGTCCGTTCGATTTGCAATCGTAGCACAGGACCGGCGGGCCTGTAAAGCGCTTGTCTTGACTAACAAAGAAAGCGTCCGTCTAGACGGTGGAGCATTGCGCCAAGACGCCCCGCAGGTCGTCGAGCGTGACCGGCTTGGCGAGGTAGCCGTCCATACCGGCAGCCAGGCACGTTTCGCGGTCGCCCTCCATCGCGTTCGCCGTCATCGCGACGATCGAAACGTGCGAGCCCGTCGTCGCTTCGCGCCGCCGAATCGCGCGCGTCGCCTCGAATCCGTCGACATCCGGCATCTGGCAATCCATGAGGACCAAGTTGTAGTCGGCCCGAGCGAGCGCCTCGAGCGCTTCCCGGCCGTTCGTCGCAACGTCCGCCTCGTAGCCCAAACGTTGGAGCTGAAGCAGCGCGACTTGCCGGTTGACCGGGTGATCTTCGACCAGGAGGATCTTGAATGACCGGCCGTCACTTTGCGGCTCGTGCACGCGCACGGTTGGCACGCTGAACCGACGCCGCTGTCCGGTCAGCGCGTCGAGCAGCCCATCCTGACGGACCGGCTTACGCAGAAAGTGCCCGAAGCCCGCGTCTTCCGAATGGAAATCTGCAGCCGAACCCTCGTACCCCGTGACTAGGACCGTGCGCGTCGCGCCGAAGCGGCCTTCCGTTGCGATTTCGCGGCCGAGCGCGACGCCGCTCGTATCGGGCAGCCGCGATTCGATGATCACGACATCGAACGGGCGATCTGCGTTCGAGCGCAGCTCCAGGCGAACCAGCGCGCCTTGCGCATCGGGTGCTGCTTCGACTTCGACTCGCCACCCGCGCATCGTCTGCGCAAGCGCGTCGCGCCAGACCGGATCACCGCCGACGATCAAGACGCGCATCGGCTCAAGATTCGGAGGGGCCGGCTCGCCGTCGCCGACGCACACGAAATGCGCGTCGAACCAGAACGTGCTGCCTTGTCCCACGTCGCTGCTCAACCCCATGGTCCCGCCCATCAGTGCGACGAGCCGGCGCGAGATGGAGAGGCCGAGCCCCGTCCCCCCATAGCGCCGGCTCGTGCTCTGATCGACCTGCTCGAACGGTGAGAACAAGCGCTGCTGCGCTTCCGGCGCGATCCCGATCCCGCTGTCCTCGACCTCGAAGCGCAAGGTGACGGCATCGCGCCGCATCTCCTCGAGCATGGCACGGACGATCACGCGACCGCCGTCGGTAAACTTCACGGCATTTCCGAGCAGATTGAGTAGAACTTGACGCAGCCGGTTGGGGTCACCCCAGAGCGCGCGCGGTACGGCTGGGTCGACGAACGTAATGAGCTCGAGACTCTTCCGATGCGCTTGGGTAGCGATGATATCCGCGGCGGCTTCCACCACTTCGAGCGGGTCAAACGGGATCGAGTCCAGCTCGAGTTTCCCTGCCTCGAGCTTGGACACGTCGAGCACGTCGTCAATGATCGTTCGAAGTGCCTGCGCCGAGCTGTGGACCGTGTGGGCGTACTCGTGTTGCTGCGGCGTGCTGAGCGTTTCATTGAGTAGCTCCGTCATTCCGATAATGGCATTGATCGGCGTCCGGATCTCATGGCTCATCGTTGCCAGAAAATCTGCTTTGCTGCGGGCAGCGCGCAGGGCCTGGTCACGGGCAAGCGCGAGCGCCTCCTGCCCGTGCTTGCGCGCCGTGATGTCGCGGACGATGAGAATCGTCATCGTCGTTTCATCCAGGCCGAGCTCGGTTCGTGCGATCTCGACGGGATAGGTTGTCGCATCGCTGCGCCAGGCAATAGACTCCAGGACGGGGCCGCTCGACCCGGATCGCCCCGACTCGAACGACGGGAGCCAGGCGTGGATCTCGGTCCCCACGATCCTCGCGTACGGTGCGTCGAATATCACTTCAGCCGCGCGATTGCACCAGGTGATCGTCCCGCTTTCATCGAGCGTGAGTAGGGCGTCTGCGACGTTGTCGACGACGGTGGTGAGCCAGCGGCGTTGGGCAGCCGACGTTTGGTTGAGGCGCATGCTGCGGCGCAGAAAGAATATCGCGATGATCGAATTGGCCAGCAGCGCCTCGACGCGGACCATCCAGAATCCGATCGAGGGACGCTCCGGGAACGCGACGATCAGCGCGTTTTCGCAGAGCACGGCGACGATCGAGACGGCGATCCACAACCCGAGCTGCGTTTGGAGCCGCGTCGACAAGACAACGCCGGTCAATGCAGCGACGCACAACACGCCGTCGATGCTCGCGAGCTGGACGAACAGGTCGGTAAATCGTGAGAAATCGGCGGTGATGAGTCGATACGGTGCGCCGGAGGCGGCCGCGTGCAAAGCGAACGCGACTGCGACGACGAGGCCGGGGATGGCGACTGACATCGCAACCGTGGTCCGCCGTGCAGCGATGCGGCCGATTGGCGCGACGCGATGTCTGAGGATGAATGCGGCTAATACGAGCAGACCGAAAACTGCGTGATTGAACAGCCAAAGCGCGGGCCCGGCGTCGACCCCGATAACCGAACCGCGCGCGACGTCGCGCGGATTGGCCCAGTCTTGCAACAACGGAATGAGCCCGCGAACGAGATAGGCTGCGCCGACCAGCAAGAGCGCAAGCCGCCCGACCAGACTGAATTCTTGCCAGAAGAAATAGACGGCGACGACTGCGGCGGCGAAGGTCCCGGCAAGGATAACGGGGAGGATCACGATCCACGGCGTGATCCAAAGCGTGCGCTGATGCCCGAAGGGGACGACCGCCGCGAATTGCAGCACGATCAGAGCGGCGCAAAGGAACGCCCAGCGGCGATCGGCCGCGGTCGCCCGGGCGTAAACGAAATCACCCCCGACCGCGTTGCCGATGGCCCGCGGCAGAAATAGGCCGGCACCCGCATTTTCCATCGCGCGGAAATCGTTCCGGCGGGCGGGCGCGCG
>DATNIC010000252.1:0-40894 GCA_035604635.1 Binatia bacterium | reverse complement strand
CGTCCCGGTCTCGCCCGCACCCTTAAAGCCGCCCGGCGTGAACGGGTTGGGCGAGATGACGACGTCGAGCGTGAGGTTCGGCATTTCGACGGCCGTCGGGACGAGGTAGTCGGCGAACGACCCGTTGAGGAGAATCCCGCTCTCGTCGTACCGCAGCTCCTCGAAGAGCGCGCCGCCGATCCCGTGCGCGAGCGCGCCGACGTGCTGCGCTTCGGCGTTGGCAGGGTCGAGTACGTTGCCGCAATCGTGCACGGAGACGTACTTGAGCACCTTGACGAAACCCGTCTTCGGATCGATCTCGACGACGGCGACATCGGCCGCGTACGGGAACGACGAAAACATTCCGACGCGGCCGTGTTCGTCGGCCTGAAAGGTAATGTTCGAGTCGCGATAGTGATAGGTGATTTCGAGGCCCGGCTCCATCCCGTTGGGGAGATCGTGGATGCGTAAATAGGCGACCCGCGCGAGCATCTTCAGCGACAAGCGCTCTTTGCCGTCCGCGGTCCTGATCTCGCCGTCGCGCATCACGATGTTCTCGGGATGGGACTTCCATAGGTGCGCGGCGATCGCTTTGGCTTTGTCGGCGAGCTGCCGCGCCGCCATCGTTACGGCCGACATCCCCACGACGGAGAAGCGGCTCGAATAACTGCCGGAACCGACGGGGCAGCGGAGACTATCGCCTTCAAGCGTGAAGACGTCGTCGAGCGCGCAGCCGAGCTCCTCGGCAGCGAGCTGCGCAATGGCGCTCGTATGATTCTGCCCCTCGTCGCTCCCGCCGGTAAAGACGAAGACGCGCCCGGTCGGGTCGAGCCGCATGTTGACGCTGTAGTAGCCGGCGTTGAACGAGCCCATCCGGGTCGAGCTCGAAGGCTCGATCGTCAGCGCCATCCCGACGCCGATGAGTTTGCCCGCGGCCCGCATGATCGGTTGATCCTTTTTGACTCGATCGTAGTCGGCGAGCTCGAGCGCACGATGCAGGGCTTTCGAGTACTGTCCGCTGTCGTACTGGTTCCCGGTCACCGAACGATACGGAAAATCCGCGGGCGGGATGAAGTTTTTGTCGCGTAGCGCCTCTGGTGCGAGGCCGAGCTTCTCGGCGGCGATGTCCATCATCCGTTCGATCACGTACGCCGCCTCCGCTTTGCCGAAACCACGGTGCGCGCCGAAGGGCGTCTTGTTCGTTGCGACGCCGTATAATTGCGCGGCGTAGTTGCGGATCTTATAGGCGCCGGGGACGAACATCGGCGTGGTCACCATGACGGCCGCGCCGCCGAGCGGATACATCACGCCCAGGCTCGCGTAGATCGTATCGCGCACGCCGAGGATCTCGCCGTCTTTCGTCAGCGCCATCTCGATGTGATGCGTTTGCTCGCGCGCGTGGACGGTCGCGACCATGTGCTCGCGCCGCGTCTCGACCCATTTCACCGGCCGTTCGAGGGCGATGGCCACCGCGGCGATCAGCTGCTCTTCGGGATAGTGCCCCCATTTTTGGCCGAAGCCGCCGCCGACCCGGTTGTTGATCACGCGGACCTTGAGATGGGGGACGTCGAGCGACTGCTCGAGCATCATCGCGATGTTGTGCGGGATCTGCGTGCTGTCGTTCAGCGTCAGAAGCTGGTTCGACGCATCGTATTCTCCGACGATGACGCGCGGCTCGAGCGGCGTGCCGGTGAAGCGGTGGCTCTTGATCGTCTCCTTGACGACGACGTCGGCCTTCGCAAAAGCGGCGTCGACGTCGCCGCCTTCGACGTGAAAATTCAGCGCGACGTTGTCGCCCCATTCGGGATACAGCAAGGTGCTCCCGGGCTGCGCGGCTGCTTCGGCGTCGAGGACGACGTCGAGCGGGTTGAAATCGGCCTCGACCAGCTCGATCGCGTCCTCGGCGATGTAGCGGTTCTCCGCGATGACGACCGCGAGCGGTTCGCCGGCGAAGCGGGCGCGATCGCGCGCCAGACAATAGTGATCGAAAAACTTGATGTTCGGATTGCCGACTTTGAACGGATTGCGGCTCTGAAACGGGAAGGTCGCCATCGGCAAAACCCAAGCCGGTAGCTCAGCGCTCGAGAACGCCGCGACGACGCCGGGCAGCTGCCGCACTTTGCTCAGGTCGACGTTGACGATCTCGGCATGCGCGTACGGGCTGCGGTAGATCGCCGCGTAGAGGCAATCCTTCGGCGTGTGGTCGGCAGTGTAGAAGGCGCGCCCTTCGAGCGGCTCATCGTGCTCGCGATGGCGAATCGACCTGCCGACGTACGTGTGCTGCTTGGGACGTTCTTCGACGATCATCGGATCAGCTCCGAAGCCGCGAGCGACTGCGTGAGCGCCTTGTACTTGGTGCCGAGTTCGAGGACGGGCGCAATCGCAGCCGCGTCGAGCGTGCGCGCGTAGGAGAGATGGTTCGCGTCGGGATTGGCCGGGATCTTCGAATACTTCTCGAGGATCGCCGCGGCCTTGCCGGGATTCGCGTTGGCCCATTGCGCCGTCTGCGCGATCGCTGCGTTGAAGCGCTTGACGAGGTCGGGCTTCTGCGCAATCCAATCCGATCTTGCAAACCAGCCGGCGATGAGGAATTGCTTGGCGACTGCCCCGTACGTCTTTCCGAGTAGGCGGACTTTTCCACGCGACGCGCTCAAGAACGGCTCGGCCATTTGCGCCGCATCGATCGTCCCGCGCTCGAGTGCGATCGTCATCTCCGACGTCGGAATCTCCGCAAACTTCACCGTCGAAGAATCACCGCCGTTCTGATCGATCCAAGCCATGACGGAGAACTGATCGAGCGCGCGCAGTGAGATCGTCCCGATCGTCTTGCCGTTGAGATCCTTGCCTGCCCGCACGAGTGAGTTTGGCGCGACGACGAGCTCGGTGGTCGGGGCGGTATCGCGGTACTGTCCGGCCGGCGCAATGAAGACGAACGGGAGTCCGCGCTGGCGCGCGGTCGCGATCGCCAAAATGTTCGAGCTGCCGATCTGCAGCGCACCTGAGGCGACGGCCGATGCGATCGCTGCACCGTTAGCCATCGTTTGGATGTCGACGGCCAGACCGGCTTTGGTGAAGTAGCCTAGCTCTTGCGCGTAATAGACCTGCGCGTCGCTCTCCTTGCCGCCCGTCGCGACGTGGAGCGCTGCCGGGGCCTGTGCGGAAACGGGTCGTCCGGGCAGCGCGGCGAGCAAGACGGGTAGGAGGAGAAGGGCCAAAAGCCGCATGGTGTCCTCATTATGGCGGTAGCGGAAAAAGTCTTTTCGGCGAGCGGTTATCACGATCTGCGCGCGCATATTGCGGCACTCGAGCGCGAGGGTCTGATCCATCACATCGATCAGCCCGTCAACAAAGATACCGAGATGCACCCGCTGGTGCGCTGGCAATACCGCGGCGGGATCCCCGACGCCGAACGCAAGGCGTTTTTGTTCACGAACGCCGTTGATTCGCAGGGCCGGAAATACGCCTCGCCGGTCCTCATCGGTGGGCTTGCGGGTTCGCGCCGCATTTACGCGATAGGCATGCAGTGTCCCGAAAGCGAGATCGGCGCGCGTTGGGAACGCGCCCTGCGCAGTCCGCTGCCGCCCGTTGTGTGGGACGGCCCCGCCCCCGTTCACGAGGTCGTCATCGAGAAGGATCAACTGGAAGCGACCGGCGGGCTCTTGAACTTTCCGCAGCCGATATCGACGCCAGGCTACGACAACGCGCCCTACCTCAGTTCCGCGCACTATATAACGAAAGATCCGGAGAACGGGACGTACAACGCGGGCAACTATCGCGGGATGTTCAAGGGTCCGGCAAAGGTCGCAGTACAGTTTTCACCGCACGGGGCAGACGGTGCGGTGCACTGGGAGAAATACAAGCGGCGCGGCGAGCATTGCCCGGTTGCGATCGTCGTCGGCGGCCCGCCGGTCCTCGCGTATACGGCCGTGCAGCGCATGCCGCTCGGAACCGACGAGATGGCCGTAGCCGGCGCGCTCGCCGGTGCTCCGCTACGCGTCGTCAAGGCGAAGACCGTTGATTTGCTGGTCCCGGCCGATGCGGAATGCGTGATCGAGGGCTACATGCGCACCGACTATCTCGAGCCGGAAGGGCCGTTCGGCGAGTCACACGGCTACGTTCATGCGCGCACGATGAGTCCGGTCGTCGAGATCACGGCGATCACGCACCGCAAAGATCCGATCTGGACGTCGTTCATCAGCCAGGTCACGCCGAGCGAGTCGAGCACGATCAAGATCGTCTCCTACGAGCCGATGTTCTTGAGCTTCCTGCGCAACGACTGCGGTGTGAAGTCGGTGGTCAAGGTCTCGATGCACGAGCCGCTGACGAACATTCGCCCGGTGATTTTCCTGCAGTTCCGCAATCCGACTGACGGCGAAGTGTGGCGCGGGCTCAAACTCGCCTCCGGCTTCAAGATCGGCGTCGGCAAGCTGATCATCGCGGTCGACGAGGACATCGAGCCGACGAATCTCGACGCCGTGATGTGGGCGCTCGCGTATAGGATGACGCCGCACGAGGACGTACAGATCGTTCGCGGCTACGACAAAGGCCACGCGCCGCCGTTCCGCGAGGTCCCGGCGATGGAGAACTCGGTGATGCTGATTAACGCAACACTTCGCGACGAGCTGCCGCCGATCTCGTTGCCGAAGCGCGAATTCATGGAGAAGTCGCTCGAGCTTTGGAAGAAGCTCGGGCTCCCGCCCGTCACACCCCAGTCACCCTGGTACGGCTATTCGCTCGGCGACTGGGACGACGAGCTCGATGCGGAGGCCGCGCTCGCGACCCAAAGCCGCTGGATCGAAAACGCGATCAAAGCGGCGAAGAACCGTGTCTCGGCCGACGCGAAGTTGGCGAAAGGCGATCTCTAGGAGAAGATTGCTCCCTCGATCCGGTCGAACCGCTCGTCCGCTCGGACGGTCCAGCGGTGCAATCCCGCTATCTCCGCCTCGACGCTCGCAAATCGCCGATCGATCTGCTCGAACCGCCGATCGATCTGCGCGAATCGCTGATCGACCGAGGCAAAGCCACCAGAGACCGCGGCATGCAGGTCGATGATCGCTGACATCAGCTCGTTAGGCGTAGGTTCTCTATCCATGGCCGCTCTCCACACCAGCCTATCACGCCGGCGGGCAAAACTACTAGGGGGCGTGCGAGCGGGTCGGTTCCTGATCTGAAGCGCGCTGGATCGCGCGGACGATCGGCGCATAACCCGTGCAGCGGCAGAGGTTGCCCGCCAGCGCCTCTTTGATCTGGGTTTCGGTGGGCTTCGAATTGCGGGCGAGCAGGTCGGTCGCGCACATCAGCATCCCGGGCGTGCAGTAGCCGCACTGGAGCGCGTGCTCTTCTGCAAACATCTTTTGCAGCTTCGTCTGCTCGCCGTTTTGCGCTAGGCCTTCGATCGTGACGACGTCGCGGCCGTCAGCCTGAACGGCGAGAATGGTGCACGACTTCGCGGCGCGACCGTCGAGCAGGACCGAGCAGCAGCCGCAGTTGGTCGTGTCGCAGCCGATGTGGCTCCCGGTCTTTCCCAGGCGATCGCGCAGCACGGTCACGAGCAGCTCGCGCGGCTCGATCGCGACGCTCGCCTCGTCGCCGTTGAGCGTGAACGAGACCGTCACCATCGCATCAGCGAGCATGCGACACCCTTCCCAACCCTTCGAGACGGTTCTGCGTCAGCGCAAGGACGCGCTCGGTCAGGACGCCGACCATCTCGCGTTTGTATTCCGCCGTCCCGCGCAGATCATCGAACGGCGACGTTGCTTGCATCGCAAGCCCGGCAGCTTCGCGAATGATCGCCACGCTCAGCGGTTCGCCGATCAGTCGCCGTTCGGCCTCGACGGCGCGCAGCGAGGTCAGGCCCGCACCCGCAACTCCGATACCCGCGCGTTCAACGGTCCCGTCCTCGCGCAGGACAAGCTGCGCGGCAACGCCGGCGATCGCGAACGAACCGGCTCGGCGTTCGAGCTTCATGTAAGCGCCTTTCCCGCGCAACGTCGCGGCAGGGACGAGCACTTCCTCGATGAGTTCCGTGTGCGCGAGGCTCGTCGTGTAAGGATCGGTGAACAGCTCGACGATCGGGATGCGCCGTCGACCGTCCTTTGATGCGATAACGACCGTTGCGTCGAGCGCGATCATCACCGCGGACCAATCGCCGGCCGGATCGGCTTCGGCGAGCGCGCCACCGAACGTCCCCATCCCTCGGACCTGCAAGTCGGCCAGATGATGCGCGGCGTCGGCGACGATTGGCAATCGTTCGCAGAGCCAACGAGTTTCCTCGAGCTCTCGATGCGTCGCCAGCGCCCCGACGCGGATCCCTTCGGCATCCTCATGGACGCGATTCCAGGGAAGATGCCTCAGGTCGATGACATGGCTCAGCTCGCAGAGCCGCATCTTCATAATCGGGATAAGGCTTTGTCCGCCGGCGAGAACTTTTGATTCCGGATACGCAGCGAGGGCGTCAAAAACGTCCGCGGTATTAGCAGGAGCGAGATACTGGAATCGTCTTGGAAACAAAGGAACCCGCTTTTTCGGAGGGCAAAGTGGCGAAAACGTGGCGAAGCGGAAGAAGATTACGTGACGCAATGCTAGTCGACCTATCGATCGACATCCGGGAGGGGATGGACCGGCTGCCGATCCTGCCGGAAGTCAAAGTCGACGTCCTGCGCGCGCTGAAAGACGGCGCGCCGCTCGAGATTCGGCACATTTCGCTGGCGACGCACGTCGGGACGCACATGGACGCGCCTTCCCACGCGATCGCCGGGTCAACGACGATCGATCAAATTGCGCTCGATCGAGTTTGCGGCCCGGCAGTCGTCATCCCGGTACGGCCCGAGCCGGGTCAAGCGATCTCGCTTGCGGACGTGCAAGCGGCCGGCCTCGAGATTCAGGCCGGCGATATCGTCCTGCTTGATACGGGTTTCGCGAAGAAGATCGGGACCAAGGACTATCACTTCAATCCCTACCTCGCGCAGGATCTGTGTGATCATCTCGTCGCCAAGCGCGTCAAGCTCGTCGGCGTCGACTGCGTGACCGTCGACATGCCGCTCCCCGTCCGGCCGCCGGATTTTGCGTATCCGGCGCATCGGACCTTGCTCGGCAACGGCGTGCTGATCATCGAGAATCTCGGCGACATGTCGGCCGTCAGCGGGAAGCGCGTGCACGTCTACGCGTTTCCGCTGAAGATCACGGGCTCCGACGCCGGCCACGTCCGCGTGGTCGCGCAACTGTGAAGATTTCCGACGAGGGTCAGTTCACGGTGAACACAACGCTCGAGCGCTTGATGCCGCTGATCACCGATCCTGATTTCATGGCGCGGGCGCTGCCTGACGTGAAGGAATACAAGGTCGATGGTCCGGATCGCGCATCGCTCAAGATGGCCGTCGGCGTCTCGCACATCCGCGGCGTTTTGCCCGCGCGCTTCAAGCTCGATCGATCCGGCGGGCCCGATAAGCTCGCCGTCGTCGCGGACGCTTCGGGGATGGGGAGCCGGATCGATCTGCGGCTCGACTTCACGCTGCGCGAACTCGATAGCGCAGTCCGGGTCGACTGGAGCAGCACCGCCGACGTGAACGGGCTGCTCGCATCGGTCGGGGCCGGATTGCTGCGTCCCCTCACGCGCACGAAATTCGATTCGGTTGTCAATTCCGTTCAAGCTGCGCTCGCAAAGGCTACTGCTTAATAGGAGGGTAGACATGGTTGACGCACCCGGAAAGCCACGATCTTGGGCTGCAAGCATCGAATCAGCAAGCTGGACCGGCCTCATCGCTTCGTGGTTCGGCTGGTTCTTCGACGGCTACGAGACCTATACGCTCGTGCTCATCGCGGCGATCGCGGTCCGCGCACTCGAAAACGTCCCGCCGGCGCAGCTGCCGCCCTACATCGCGGGGCTCTTCGCGATCACGCTCGTCGGTTGGGCAACCGGCGGTTTGATCGCCGGCGTCCTGGCAGACTACATCGGGCGAAAGCGCGTCATGATGTACTCGATCGTCGTATACGCAGTCTTCGCGCTGCTCTCCGCGCTCTCGGCGAACTACTGGTGGCTGCTCGCGGCGCGCTTCTGCACGGGGCTCGGGATCGGCGGTGAGTGGGGTTCCGGTGCCTCGCTCGTCAACGAGCTGTGGCCCGCGGCGATTCGCGGGCGAGTCGCAGGGATCTTTCAGTCCGCGTTCGGCGTCGGCTTCTTGCTCGCGACGGTCGTCTGGCTGTTCGTGGGGCCGAGCGGTCCGAACAACTGGCGGATCATGCTCGTCCTCGGCTTCTTGCCGGCGCTCTTCGTTCTCTACATCCGCACCAAAGTGCGCGATCCGCAGTTGTGGCAGACTGCCGACGCGCTGCGCCGTGCGGCGGCCGAACGCGCGCACCGCGGTGAATCGCTCGGCGAGCAGGAGCGGGAACTCGTCAAGTTCAGCGTGAGCCGCGTTTTCGCGACTCCGGAGCTCGCACGGCGCACGACCGTGTTGCTGCTGCTCTCACTCACGACCCTGATCGGTTGGTGGGGCATCTCCACGTGGATCCCACAGTACGCGGCCGGAGTCGCCCGAGCGCACGGCCTAGCCAATCCGCTCCAATTTGCGACGACGACCGCGCTGATGTACAATGTCGGCGCGATCCTCGGCTACGTCGGCTTCGGCTTCATCGCCGATGCGATCGGCCGGAAGTTGACGATGTGGTTGTACTTCCTCGGATCGCTGATCATCAATCCGGTCCTCTTCCTTTGGACGAGGGATCCGACGATGGTCGTGGTCGTCGCGGCGATCAACGGATTCTTCACGCTCGGTCAGTTCTCGTGGATGGCCGTTTACGTCCCCGAGCTCTTCCCGACGGCGGTCCGCGCGACGGCGGTCTCGGTCGTCTTCAACCTGGCGCGTTACGTCGTCGCGATCACGACGTTCTACGCCGGGATCCTCGCGGTTCAGCTCGGCGGAATCGCGCAGGCTGCGACCGTGATCGGCTTCATCTACGTCCTCGGTCTCGTCGTTACGCCGGCCGCCGGTCCTGAGACGAAGGGAGAGCCGCTCCCGGCATAACCGTGCTCGACTCGGTCTTCCCCGTCGACGGCCGCATCGTCATCGCGATCGCGGCCGTTCTCTTGTCCGGTTTCGCAAAAGGCGTAACGGGGATCGGGCTGCCGGTCATCGGCGTCCCGATCCTCGTGGCACTCTACGGCGACTTGCGCGCGGTCCTGCTGGTGACGATCATCTCGACGGTGCTTTCCGACGTCCCGTTCGTCGTACAAGGCGCGCGGTATTGGCGCGAGGCGACCTTCCTCGTCAGCTTTGTCGTCGCCGGATTCATCGGCGTCGTGCTGGGGACGCATCTGCTGGTCACGATTCCGCCGCAATTTCTCACCCTCGCCTTGGCGTGCGTCCTGACCGTCTTCATCGCGATCCAGTGGCTGAACAAGATGCCGAGAATCGATCGGAACACCGCCGCGCGCTGGGGTTGGCTGATGGGCTTCCTCGGCGGCGCGCTGCAAGGGAGCACCGGGTCGTCGGGCCCCTTTACGACGAGCTATCTGGTCAGCATGGAGCTTCCGCGCCCGGTCTTCCTGTTCTCGCTCAATACGCTTTTCCTGATCCTCGATTGGACGTTGCTCGTATCGCTCGAGCGGCTCGGCTTCTACACGCCGTACCTCTACGAGGTCGCCGGCGCTATCCTCGCCGTAGTGGTGATCGGGATGGTTGTCGGGTTCGCGACGGGAAAGCGTATCAACGATTTCATTTTCCGGCGGGGCGTCCTCGTCGTCCTGGGGATCGCCGTTCTGAGCCTGCTCTACCGCTCGTTCCGAGGCTAACATGCAAGCCAAGAAGCTCAACTGGGATCTTCCGGGATCGATCGTTCCGCCGCTCACCGTCTTTAACGACAAGGGCGCGATCGATTACGCCGCGATGGAGCGCCAGATCGACTACATCGTCGATCGCGCGCGGCCGGCGGCGATCTGCATCGCCGGCGTCGAGGCGCAGGAGTATCAATTTCTGAGCGGACAGGAGCGGCGGCAGCTGATCGTCGAGACGGCCCGTTTGGTCAACCGCCGGACGCCGATCATCGTCGGCGTCTCGCACGCATCGTATCGGCGATCGCTCGAGCTGGTCGCACTCGCCGTCGAGGCCGGAGCCGATGCGATTCAGCTCCTGCTCCCGAACCGTCCGTCCGGCGGGAAGCCGTCGACGGCCGAGCTCGTCAAGTACTTCGAAACGATTGCGCGCGAGTCTCCGCTCCCGATCGTCGCGTACGTCAATCCCGGGCCCGGGAGCGAGCCGACGCTCGCCGCCCTGATCGAGGTTCTGAAGCTCGACAAGGTAGTCGCCGTCAAAGAAAGTTCGCGCAACCAGCGCTACCTCGGTCTTCTTATTAAGGACGTCGAGGAAGCGGGACTAGCCCACGTCTTTGCGACGATGGAGGTCTTGCTGCCGTGCCTCGAGCTCGGAGCATCGGGCGGGACGATGCCGCCGCCGGCCGCAGCGCTTGCCGCGATACTGCTCGACGCGTTTCGCAAGGGCGATCGCGAGACGGCGATGCGCGCGTACCGATTCGCTTCCGAGATCCCCGGCCGGTGGGTCGATCACGGCGGGATGGTCGGTGTCATGAAGGTCTCGATGCGCGCGATCGGCCTGGATTGCGGCGTTTGCTATCCGCCCTTCGGCGAAATCGCCGCGAACGACGTCGAAGCGATTCGCCAAGCATGGGACCAGATCGACGCCGCGTTTCCCGGAACGATCCGCTACCGGGCTTCGGCGCGAGCGTAGTCGCAGTGGGAGCGTAAGATTCTTCTGACTCCGGAGGCTGTCCATGGTTAGAGACCAAGCTTCGCTGGCGGTGCTGCTCGACGAAATCCGGCCGCTGATCGCGCAAGCGCGCGAAGCGGGCGAACGGCCGCGCTTCGCCGTCCTCTCGCAGGAAGCGTACGACGCCGTCGTCGCCTGCAAAAAGATCGATCGTGACCGAGGGATGGCGATCATGGTCTTGGGGATGGAAATCGTGTTGGCGGATGCACCGATCGAACGGCCGCGCGTCTTTTGAGCGGATCAGACTAGGAGGACCGGATGCTCACACGTGAAGAGAACGAGCTGCTGACCAAGGTCGAAGGCGACGCGCCGATGGGCCTCATGCTGCGGCGTTATTGGCTGCCTGCAGTTTTGAGCGAAGAAATCTCGGAGCGCGACGGTCCGCCGGTCGCGGTCCGCTTGCTCGGCGAGGATCTCGTTGCCTTTCGCGACACGGACGGCCGAGTCGGGTTGCTCGATGCCCGCTGTCCGCATCGCTTGGCCTCGATGGTGATCGGCCGCAACGAAGACTGCGGCCTGACGTGCATCTATCATGGCTGGAAGTTCGACGTCGAAGGCAAGTGCGTCGACATGCCGACCGAGCCGGACGACTACGGCTTCAGAGATCGCGTGCGGACGAAGGCATATCCGACGATCGAGGCCGGCGGGGTCGTTTGGACGTACCTCGGGCACCCGGATCAGCGACCGCAGTTTCCCGCGTACCCCTGGACGGCGTTCCCGCGCAACCACATCGGGACGACGAAGGTCGGGATTCGCGCGAACTTTTTGCAGGCGGTCGAGGGCAGCATCGACTCGGCGCATTCGTGGTATTTGCATCGCGGGAGCTCGCGCGACTGGGAGAAGCGCTTCGAAGTCTCGCACGATCGCTCGCCGCGCCTGGAGGCCGAGGACACCGCCTACGGTTTCCGCTACGCCGCAATCCGTAAGCCGAACGAGGAGCCCGACAAGTACAAGTACGTGCGCGTGACCTTGTTCGTCGTCCCGTGCACGTCGTTCATCCCGCCGCCGCTCGATCCGCATCTCCCCGCGCACACGCAGATCTTCGTCCCGATGGACAACGAGCACACGATGCTCTTCGACGTCTTTCACAGCCAGAACGGGACCGCCGTCGACGAAGCCGGATTGCGGCGCAGCCTCAATGTCGAGCCCGGCGTCGATCTCGACGAGGATTGGTTCCCGCTGGGCCATGCGAAGAATCGTTGGCTTCAGGATCGCGAAGAGATGAAGCAGGGAAGCTGGACGGGGATCAAGGGCTTTCAAAAGCAAGACATCGCAGCGCAGGAGTCGATGGGAGCGCTCGTCGATCGCTCGCAAGAGCATCTCGGGCAATCGGACGTCGCGGTGATCGTGATGCGCCGCCGAATGCGCGAAGCCGTCAAGGCCTTTCAAGCGGGTGCCCCGCTGATCGGTCAGGACCCCTCGATTCCCTACGATCGGATCGGAAGCGAACAGCGGCTCGTCCCCATCGATGAACCGTGGCAGAGCGTCGGCGCGCATGCCGGCGAATACGTGCGCCGATGACGACGGTAGCCGTCCTTGGTCTGGGCGAAGCGGGATCTCTCATTGCGCGCGATCTGGTCCGTGCCGGCTTGACGGTGCGCGGCTGGGATCCCGATTTGCACGGCGATCTGAGCGAGATACCGATTGCGCCAAACCACCGGGCCGCGGTGGAGGGTGCCGACGTCGTCATCTCCGTCAATTGGGCAATCGTCGCCGAGCAAGTCGCGCGCGATACGGTGCCGTTTCTCGGCTCGGGAAAGATCTTCGCCGACCATAACACCGCCGGGCCGGCGCTGAAGGCAAAGCTGGCGGAGATCGTCGAGCCGACGGGCGCGCATTTCGTCGACGTCGCGATGATGTCGCCGGTCCCGCCGGTCGGGATCAAGGTTCCTATGTTCCTTGCGGGCAGCGGCGCGGAAGAATACGCCGCGTTCCTGCGGCCGCTCGGGACGCCGATCGGCTTCGTCGGGAGCCGCGCCGGCGAAGCGATCGCGCGCAAGCTGTGCCGTTCCGTTTACTACAAGGGATTTGCGGCGGTCATCTGCGAGGCGCTCGAAGCGGCGCGCGCGGTTGGCGTTGAGGATTGGCTGCGCAGCGACATCACGAAGTCGTTCACCGAAGCTGACGAGGGGACGCTGACGCGCATGGTCGAGGGGACGCGCAAGCACGCGAAGCGCCGGGCGCACGAGCTGGAAGACGCGGCCGCGATGCTCGAGGAACTCGGCGTTCTACCGATCACGGCGCGCGCGACCGCCACCGCGTTACACAGCATTGCCGAACAGGCGAAGGGAGACGACCTTGTGCGAGCACGCTGAAACCAACGGAGCGCGGTCTTCGGAACGCGCCGGCAAGATCGTCAAGGGCGCGTTCGACTTACACGTCCATGTCGCGCCCGACGTGATGCGGAGGATCACCGACGACGTCACGCTCGCGGAACAGTTCGGCGAACACGAGCTCGGCGGGTTCGTCCTCAAAAGTCATTACGCTCCGACCGCCGAACGAGCGCAGGTCGTAAACCGGGTCGTCCAGGGCGCGCACGCAATCGGCGCGATCACTTTGAACAACGCCGTCGGCGGGATGAATCCGATGGCCGTCGAGATCGCGGCGATGGAAGGGGCGAAGGTCGTCTGGTTCCCAACGTTCGATGCGGTGAACGAACCGATCGGGCGCTCCGATCCCAAGCCGGGCGAGATCGTCCCGGTGTGGGCCAAGACGCAACGCGACTTGCGCGCGCGAGGATTCAACGTCGATCCGGTCCTCGTCGTCGATAAAGAGAACAACGTTTTGCCCGAGGTTCTCGAGGTGTTGCGGGTCATCGCGCATCACGATTTGGTCTTGGCGACCGGACATTTGAGCCGCGATGAGATCTTCGCCGTCGTAGACGCCGCGATCGAGCTCGGAGTCAAGCGGATCATCATCACGCATCCGGAGTTTCCGTCGCAAAACATCAACGCGCGCGATCAGCACGCGCTCGGCGAGCGCGGCGCGCTCCTCGAACGCTGCTTTACGACGCCGTACACCGGGAAGACCCAATGGGAGACGGTCTTCACGAACATTCGCCAGAGCGGGCCGCAGCATTCGTTCATTTCGACCGATCTCGGTCAGCCCGACAACCCCGCGGTGGAGAGCGGCTTCGCCCTGATGGCGGATCGACTGCTCGAAGCAGGCTTCAGCGAGGCAGAGATCCACACAATGTGCGTGGAGAATACTCGCCGAATTTTAGGGATCGACCAGGCCGTCAGCGCGTGACAGACGTCCTCGTTCGCGTTGAGAACGTTGCCAAGACGTTCGTGCGGCGCGGGATCGAGCACGTCGCGCTCGACGGGGTCTCCCTCGACGTGGAGAAGGGCAGCTTCGTCTGTTTGGTCGGCCGCAGCGGCTGCGGCAAGTCGACGTTGCTCAATCTCGTCGCCGGATTGATCGCCCCGACGCGCGGGCGCATCATCGAAAGCGGCCGCGTCGTCGACGGCCCTCGGCTCAACGTCGGCTACCTCACGCAAAAAGACACGCTGCTGCCGTGGCGAGACGTCCTACGCAACATCGAGATGCCGCTTGAGATTCGCAAGCTCGAGCGAGCCGAGCGCGAACGCAAGGCGGTCGCGTTGATCGAGCGCGTCGGGCTCCAAGGCCGGGAGCGCGCGTATCCGCGTGAGCTCTCCGGCGGGATGGCGCGACGTGCCTCGCTCGCACGCATGCTGATCGCGCAGCCGGAGCTGTTGTTGCTCGACGAGCCGTTCTCCGCGCTCGACGCGCAGCTGCGCCAGGAGATGCAGAACGAGCTCTTGCGCCTCTGGGCCGGAAGCGGCAACACCGTCATCTTCGTCACCCACGACATCGAAGAGGCGATCGCAATGGGCGATCGCGTCGTCGTCCTCGGCCAAAGGGGCCGCGTCGTTCATGACGAGGGCATCGCGCTCCCGCGGCCGCGCGACGTGATCGCCGTGAGGCGCCGTCCGGAGTTCCACGTCGTCGAGGAACGTCTCTGGGAAGCGCTCTCGGCCGGCTCGCCGGCCACGGAGGTCGCCTCATGAAGCCGGGATACGTTGTCGTTTGGCGTCTCGTCCTTCTCGCAGCGATTCTCGCGGCGTGGCAGTCGGTCTCGTCGTCGAAGACGCTGGCATTTTACGTCAGCAGTCCGAGTGCGATCTGGAACCGCGAGCTGCAGTGGATCGCCGACGGGACGATTTGGTTCCACACATTCATCACGGTCGAGGAGACGGTCGCCGGCTTCGCCTGCGGCGCGATCGCCGGCATCGCCGCGGGTTTCATCCTAGGTCCGAACCGCACGCTCGGCGCGGTGCTCGATCCGTTCATCATCAGCGTCTACTCGATTCCGAAGGTCGCGCTTGCTCCGCTCTTCATCGTCTGGTTCGGCGTCGGTTTGACGATGAAGGTCGTCCTGGCGACGGTTACCGTCTTTTTCATCGTCTTTTTCAACACGCTCGCGGGGGTGCGCAACGTCGATCCCGATCTCGTCAACGCCGTCTGGCTCATGGGCGGAGATTCCCGAACGATTCTGCTCAAGGTGATCGTCCCGCACGCCATGAGCTCAGCCTTGACCGGCGCCCGTATCGCGATCCCGTACGCGCTGATCGGCGCCGTCGTCGGAGAGTTGATCGCGAGTAACCGGGGCATCGGCTATCTGATCGAATCAGCAGCCAGCCAGTTCGACACGGCGGGCGTCTTCGCGGCGCTCATCGTATTGACGATCCTTGCGACGATCCTCAACGCCCTGGTCGACGCGATCGACCGGTACACGTCACGTTGGAAGGTCGAAGCAAATCTCTCGCTACGTATGAACTGAGGTCAGCATGCAGGCACCGCTCTCCCGCCCGGCCTTTTTGCGAGCAGCCGCCGCGGCGGCGACCGCCCCGGCATTCCTTCGCGTTTCGCCGGCGCTCGCCGTGACCAATTTGACGGTCGGTTCTATCGGCCACTCGATCGCGCACTTTCCGCTTTACGTAGCCCAGCAGCTCGGCTATTTTCAGCAGAACGGCGTCGACATCGGCAAGGTGACCGAATTCAGCACCGGCGCGCTCGTCGGGACTGCGGTCACGGCCGGGAGCATCGACATCGGCTCGTCGGTCATCACCGACGTCTTCTCGCTTGCGAAGGCCGGGAGGTCGGTCAAGATCATCACGCCGAGCGTCAACGCTTATTACGTCGACATCGTCGCCTCGAAGACGTTTCTCCAAGCGGCGAAGGTCAGCGAACGGAGCAGCCTCGCCGACCGGATCAAGGCGATGCGCGGGAAGAACATAGGGATCACAGGACCGGGGAGCGGGACCGAAGCGCTCATGCTGTTTTTGCTTAAGCAGGGGAACATCGATCGAACGCGCGACGTGCAGCTGATCAACGTGGGCGCGAACATTCCGGCGGTCCTCGCAGCGCTGCGCACCAACCGCGTCGACCTGGTTTCGTTTGCGTGGCCGCTCGCTCAGCAAGCCGAAGCTGAAGGGATCGGCGAGACGCTCATCAGTCCCGCACGCGGCGACATTCCGACGATGAAGGGCGAAGTGCAGGGCGTCGTCTTTACGACCCAAGACGAGATCGACAAGAAGCAGCCGGCGGTCGAGGGCTTCATCCGCGGCTACGCGCAAGCATGCACGACGATCGCCAAGGATGCCGATCGCAGCCGCGACCTCCTCAAGGAATTCTATCCGAATCTCGATCCGAAGGCGCTCGACCTGACGCTGCAGATCTATCGCGCGACGTCGGTCCCCTCGTCGCCGATGCCGAGCCAAGCCGGCTTCGAGAAGGCGGTCAAATTCCACCAATCGGTCGGTCTGATCTCGGAGGATTACGCGTACGCCGATCTCGTCGCGACCAAGACGATCGCCGATGCCCTCCGCAAGCACTGACGCCTGGCACGACGTCGTCCTTGCGACGCTCAAGAACAACGACGTTCGGCTCACGACGTATGTTCCCGATAAGGTCCTCATCCCGCTGATCGACGGCGTCCACGCCGACCCGTTTTTTACGGCGTTCACTGCGACGCGCGAGGAAGAAGCGATAGGAATCTGCGCGGGTGCGTGGATGGGCGGGATGCGCGGCGTCGTGATGATGCAGACGAGCGGCTTCGGCAACGTCCCCAACGCCCTTGCCTCGCTCGCCGTTGCGTATCAGATTCCTGTGATCTTGCTCGTTTCCGAGCGCGGCGCGTTCGGAGAATTCAACATCGGGCAGGTGTGGTCGAGCCGGGTCGTCGCGCCGGTTTGCGACGCGCTCGGGATCGTTCATCATACGCTCGAGCGCCTCGATACATTGGAATTCGTCCTCGACCGTTCGATCAAACAAGCCGTCGCCACGCAAGCACCGGTAGCGTTCGTCCTTTCTCCGCTGCTGACCGGCGGAAAAGTCTTCGGCGCATGAGCGAGCTGCATCGCATCGACCTGATGCGCCGGCTCGTCGCAAGGCTCAGCGACGAGGCCGTGGTTGCCGGAATCGGCAACACGAATTTCGATCTCTTTGCGGCCGGACATCGCCCGCAGAACTTTTACATGCTCGGAAGCATGGGGCTTGCGTTTCCGATCGCGCTTGGGGTCGCGCTTGCGCAGCCGAAGCGCCGCGTCATCGGGATCGAGGGTGACGGTTCGCTGCTGATGAATCTAGGCTGCCTGGCGACGATCGGGATGATCGCGCCGGCGAACTTGACGCTCCTCGTGATGGACAACGCGTCCTATCAAATCACCGGCGTTCAGCCGACGGCGACCGCGCGTTCGAGCGATCTCGTCGAGATCGCCCGCGGCGCGGGAATCCGTCGCAGCGATTGGGCGAGAGATGAAGACGGCTTCGAGCGGCTTCTCGCGGCGGCGCTTGCCGAAACCGGTCCGGCGTTGATTGCGGCTCGAATCGATCGGAGCGCCGCGGTCGCCGAGCCTGAACGCGATCCGCCGCAAATCCGCGACCGATTCATGCGCGCCATCGGTTCGAAGTAGCGCGTTGAGCGACGTCGACGTCGTCGTCTGCGGCGGAGGAAACGCAGCGCTCTGCGCGGCGATCCAGGCGCGACGCAACGGTGCCACCGTGACCTTGCTCGAGGCTGCGCCGGTACATCTGCGCGGCGGAAACACCCGGCATACGAGAGATATCCGCTTCGCGCACTACGGTCCGAATGCGGCGGCAACGGAGACGTACTCCGAGCAAGAGCTCCTCGACGATCTGCTGCGCGTGACCGAAGGCGAGACGAATCGTCCGCTCGCGGAGCTCACGGTTCGCGAATCGCTCACGCTCGCGCAATGGATGCAGCAACAAGGCGTGCGCTGGCAGAGACCGCTCAGAGGGACGCTGCAGCTCGGCCGAACGAACGGCTTTTTTCTCGGCGGTGGGAAGCACTTGGTCAACACGTACTACGAAACGGCGATTCGTCTGGGTGTGCGGGTCGAGTACGAGGCCGCAGTTCGCGCGATCGAGTGCGATGGAACGGCGGTGCGCAGCGTGGTGTATGACCGCGACGGCGCCGAATACCGCGTCCGGTGCCGGGCAGCGATCGTCGCCGCCGGCGGCTTCGAAGCCGACGTCGAGTGGCTCAAAGAGTACTGGGGACCGGCCGCCGAGCACTTCCTCATCCGTGGGACGCCGTACAATAAGGGTATCGCGTTGAAGGCGATGTTCGCGGTCGGAGCACGGCAAACCGGCGACCCGCGCGGCTTGCATTGCATCGCGGTCGACGCGCGTGCCCCAAAATTCGACGGCGGGATCGTGACCCGGATCGACGCGATCCCGTTCGGCATCGCCGTAAACCGGCTCGGGGAGCGCTTTTATGACGAGGGTGAAGATTTGTGGCCGAAGCGTTACGCGATCTGGGGCAACCTGATAGCACAACAGCCCGGTCAGACGGCGTTCGCGATTTTTGACGCGAAGGTCATGGGCCATTTCATCCCCGCGGTCTACCGGCCGCTCTGTGCACCGACGATGCATGAATTGGCGTGTCTGCTCGAGCTCGAGCCCGCGCGGCTCGTGACGACCGTTGATGCGTTCAACGCGTCGGTCGCACCCGGTGGGGCGGTGCAACTCGGCGTCCTCGACGATTGCACCACGCGCGGATTGACGCCTCCGAAGACGCATTGGGCGCAACGGATCGACACTGCCCCCTACTACGCCTATCCGCTCCGCCCGGGTGTCACGTTCACGTATCTCGGGGTCGAGGTCGATGCCGACGCGCGCGTCATTCGGCACGACGGCGACGCATTCGAGAATTTGTTCGCCGCCGGCGAATGCATGTCGGGCAACATCCTCTCGCGCGGCTATCTGGCCGGATTCGGATTGACGATCGGGAGCGTCTTCGGGCGCATCGCAGGTACGAGGGCGGCAGCACGGTATGTTCGAGCTTGATCTTACCGCCGAACTCGACCGGCAGTTCACCGTCTGCAACGCATGCCGCTACTGCGAAGGCTTTTGCGCGGTATTCGGCGCCGCGGAGCTGCGCACGGCGTTTGGAGAGCGCGACCTTGCGTATCTTTCGAACCTTTGCCACGACTGCAAGATGTGTTACGACGCCTGCATGTTCTCTCCGCCGCACGAGTTCAACGTCAACGTCCCGGCGATCTTAGCCGAGGGACGGGCGCAAACGTACGAGCGCTACGGCTTCCCGCGCGTGTTCGCGCGATTGTTCCGCACGCCGCTTACGGCTGCGTCGGTCTTCACGCTCGCCGGCATCGTCGTCACCCTACTCGCCGTCGTCGCGAGCGCGGGCGTCGCAGCGCTATGGACGCAGCAGCTAGGCTCGGGGGCGTTCTACCGCGTTGTACCCTACTCTGCATTGGTCGTCCCCGCCATCGCGCTTGCACTCTACGGCGTCGCCATCCTAGCGATTGGTGCGGTCGACTATGCCGCAGACATCGGCCCGGGCTTTGCGTTCCTGTCGCCCGCGTCGGTCGGGAGGGCGTTGTACGATGCCCTGACACTCGTCTATCTCAAAGGCGGCGGGAGCGGATGCTACGACGTCCACCGCGGATCGCAGTTGCGTAGAGTCTTTCACATGCTGGTCTTTTGGGGCTTCCTGTGCGACTTCGCAGCGACGACCGTAGCTGCGATCGCTCAAGGGTTCTTCGGCCGGCTTCCGCCCTATCCGCTGCTCAGCGTCCCGGTCATCCTTGGGACGATCGGCGGAATCGGGATCGTCGTTGGGGCTGCCGGTCTCATCGCGATCAAACGCGCGAGCGATCCACAACCGGCGTCCGGGCGGATGATCGCGATGGACTACGCGTTCCTCGCCACGCTCGAGCTCGTCGCCCTCACGGGACTCGCGCTCCTCGCGTTTCGGTCGACCAACATGATGGGGACGCTCCTAGGCGTCCATTTGGGTGCCCTCGTCGGTTTCTTCGTCACCGCCCCGTACAGCAAGTTCGTTCACTTCGTCTATCGGTCGCTCGCGCTGGTAAAGAACGCGCACGAGCAGCGCGACGTCTCCCATCAGCCGCCTTAGCCCCCTTTGAGCTCGTCGAGCTCCTCGGGAGTGCGTGGCCAATCCGCTTTCAGCAGTCGCGATAGGCTGCGATCGGCAAGCAATGTTCCGCCGGTCTGACACCGCGGGCAGTAGTTCGTCTCGTTGTCGGCATAACGAATGCGCTGCACCGGCTGGCCGCATCGCGGACAGGGCTTGCCGAAGCGGCCGTGGACGGCCATGTCTTTGCGAAACGCGGTTACGCGCTTTGGGAAACCCTCGCCCGTTTCCGCGCTCAAGCGCTCGATCCAGGACTGCAGCGTCTTGCACGTCGCTGCGAACAACCGCTCCCATTCGTGGGGCGTCAGTTTGTGCGTGAGCGCGATCGGTGAAAGCTGCGCCGCATGGAGGATCTCGTCGGAATAGGCGTTGCCGATCCCGCTGACGATGCGCGGATCGGTGAGCGCGCGTTTGAGCGTGCGGTTCTCGACGGTGAGCGCGCGCCGGAACGCGTCGAGATCGGATCCGAAGACGTCGATGCCGCCGGGGTCGAGTGCGTAGAGCGCTTCTTCGCCCCGGATAAGGTGCAGCGATGCACGGCGTTTCGTGCCGGCTTCCGTGAGCACCAGCGTGCCGTTAGGGAAATCGAAAGCCGCGAGGTCGTTGCGTCCCGCAAGCTTCGCGGCCGGCGGTCGCCACTGGAGGCGTCCGGCGATCATCAGGTGGATCACCAGCCATAGATCGTCCTCGAGGCCGATAGCGATGCGCTTGCCGAGGCGCCGAATCTCGTGCACGACGCGTCCTTCCACGTCTGCGAGCGGCGGATCGGCTGTGCGCAATAGGGAGACACTCGCCACACGCACCCCTTCGAGCGGCCGGCCGACGATGCGTCGTTCGAGTGCGCTGATGTAGGCGGCGACGTCCGGTAGCTCCGGCATCGAGTCACGCGGACCTCGGCGAGGGAATCATGCGCCCGATGTAGCGTGCCAGCGACGGGCACAAGAGCGCGACGACGAAGAGCCTCAGCACCTGCGACGAGAGAACGACCGGTACGTCGCCGCCGCCGGTGAACGCGATGATCGCGACCGAATCGAGCCCGCCCGGGCTCGTTGCGAGATACGCGGTAAACGGGTCGATGTGTCCGAGTCTGGACCACGCAGCCGCGAGAACGGCGCAGAGCACGACCAAGAGAACCGTTGATGTGAGGAGTTGCGGCAAGATCGAGAAGACGTACTTGAGCGCGGCGACCGTGAATAATAGCCCGATCGAGAGTCCGACCGCGAGATATGCGGCATCGAGGATCCACAGTGGCAGCGCTAGATGGACGACGTTGAAGCCGGAGAGCGTAGCGCCGAGCGCCATTGGGCCGATGACGTTTGGCGACGGCAAGTGGGCACGCCGCGCGAGCAGGACGCCGACGACCGCGATCACCAGGGTGGCGCCGTAACTTTCGACCGTGCCGAGCGTCGAGGTGGTCGTGCGCGCCAGTAGTGGATTTGCGCCGACCGTATCGTGAAAGACGAAACGCGTAACGAGCGAGGCCGTCATGATGACGAGGATCACGCGGATGTACTGCATGAACGCGACGATGCGCGGATCGGCCCCAAAATCGGCGCTCATCGCGATCATCGCTGCCGCATTCCCGGGTGTCGAGCCGAATGCCGCCGTCATCGGTGGGAGCGAGCTGATGCGGCTGAGCGCCCAGCCGCAAAAGACAGTCACGGCGACCATCAGCAGCACGATGACGAACATCGCTGGAAAATGTGACGCGAGCGAACCGACGACCGTCGGCGTAAAGGCCTGAGCGAAGAGGCAGCCGATCACGGCCTGAGCGGCGATGAAGAACGAACGGGGCAGTCGACGGTGCACGCCGGCGCACGCGAAGGCGATCCCCGCGATCAAGGGTCCGATCATCCAGGGCGCCGGCATCGCGACGTACTGCATGCCGAAAGCGGCCGCGACCGCGGCCGCGACGAGCAGGATCCACATCGTCACGCGACGCGTCCGAGTGCCGGCCTGTTCTCGGTCGTTAGAATCTCGACGATCAACGCGGCAACGCGGCGGCGGATGCTGACCTCGGCCTCTGCGGAAAGAAATGCGCAGTGTGAGCTGACGATCGCGTTTTCGAAACCGAGGATGCGTTTGTTGACGGGGTGCGCGTTGGGATCCTCGGGGTGGAAGACATCCGACGCGTAGCCGCCGAGTTTTCCGGCCTCGAGCCGTTCCAAAACCGCTTCCGGATCGACGATTCCGCCGCGTGCGGTATTCACCAGGATCGCGTCGGGCTTCATGAGCGCGATCGACGAGCGGTCGATCAAATGCCGTGTCTCTTCGTTTAGGAGCGCATGAATTGCGACGACGTCGGCTTCGGAGAGGAGCGCATCGAGCCGCTCGCGCCGTTCAACGCGGTGCGCCGCCATGAGGTCGGCGCTGACGTACGGGTCGTACGCGATCGTCCGGCCGTAGATCGCGGAGGCTTTGCGTGCCGTCACCGTCCCGATGCGCCCGAAGCCGATGATGCCGAGCGTGCAGTGCGAAAGCCGGCGCGGATATCCGGTCATGTGGGCGCCCCATCGACCGGCCTTGACCCGAGCGTTCTGGGCGACGATCCGCCGTTCGAGCGCAAGGATCATCGCGAGCGTATGGTTGCTGACCTCGTCGATGCAGTAGTCCGGGACCGTGTACCCGAGGATCCCGTTCTCTCTAAGCAGCGGCGGATTGAGCGTGTCGTAGCCGATCCCTTGCCGGACGACGACCTTGCAGCTCGGCCGTATCGCCCCGACGACCTCCGGCGTGATGTGCACTCGCGAGATCAGGATCGCATCGGCGCCGCGGGCGTGTTCGAGGAACCGGGGACCTTCCCGAATGTACGCGCCGTCCGCGAAGATGCCGAGCTCTAGGGAAAAGCGGTTATCGTAGACGTCGCGTTCGATCGATGTTTGAGCCGGGTCGGGACGGCCGTCGCGTACGGCCCACTGTGGATCGGCATAGAGGACACGGAACGGCACGTCGCGCTCTTCGAACGGTGCGGGCCTTTCTCATTTGCCGCGCAGTTCAGCGCTGCGGAGGGCCGCCGCAGCGACCGCGTCGACAAACGTCTGATGCAGCTTGGCGGCCTCCAAGACGTGCAACCCTGCGACGGTCGCCCCGCCCGGCGTCGCAACTTCTTCGCGCAATTCCGCCGGCTCGGCCTCGCGTTCGACGAACAGCTTCGTCGAGCCGAGGATGGTCTGCGCCGCGAGTTTCCGTGCGACCTTCGCGGGGATGCCGAGCGCGATTCCGCCGTCGGCGAGCGCTTCGATGACGGAGAAAACGTACGCCGGTCCGCATCCGCTGAGCGCGGTGACGGCGTCGAACAGCGCTTCGTCGAGGATCTCCGTTTGCCCGAGGCCGGCGAACAGCGAGCGTGCGAGTTCCAGATCTGCGGCCGGAAGATCGGCCGCCGGCGCGAGGACCGTCATCGCTGCTCCGACGAGCGCCGGCGTGTTCGTCATCGCGCGGACGATCCGGCGATGCCCGCCCGACCACAGCGTGAGGTCGTCGAGCCGAATCCCGGCGCAGATCGAGACGAGCAGAGCGGCACCGAGATGCGGCGCAAGCTCTTCGATGACCGTTCGCGCGTGATGTGGTTTCACCGCGAGGACGACGACGTCGGCGCCGTCGATCGCGCGCACGTTGTCGTCGCCGCTGCGCGTCCCCGTTACGTTCGTGACGCGAGCATCCCATGCGAAACCGGAACGCAGCGCCGAACCCATCCGGCCCAGGCCGACGATCGCGATCTTCACGAGCTCACCCGCGCGGGGCGAGGACGATGATGGCTGCGCCGCCGATGCACATCGCGGCGCCGATCAGATCCCATTGGTCGGGAATGCGCCGCTCGGCGAACGTGAGCCAGGCGAGCGACGCGGTGACGTAGATCCCGCCGTACGCGGCGAATGCACGGCCGGCGAACGCGACGTCGACCCGCGTGAGCGCCGCCGCGAAGGCGGCGAGAATCGTCAGGCCGAGAGGGACATAGATCGCGGCGGCTCCGCCCTGGCGCAGCCACGTCCAAAACGCCGAACAGCCGGCGATCTCCAAGACCGCGGCTGCGGCGTACCAGAGAAACGAACGCACCTCAGATGCGTTCGTTCCAGTATTCGGCGCGACCTAGGTGACGGTTACGGCGTCGCCGCAGCGCACTTCTCCCGGCGCGAGGACCGTTGCGTAGATGCCGATGTGGGCGTCGTTTTGCTGGGCCGCCGTGCGCAGGATGTTATTATCGGCCGGGAGGTCTCCTTGAGCCAAAGTCGTCATCGTGCAGCGAGGCGTTCCGCCCGTGATCTTGAGCGTCGCGCCGCCTACGCGCACGGTGCGACCGACCCACGCGTTCTCGACGAAGCCGGGGGCATCGTCGCCGGTCTCGACCAAGATGTTCGGCCGGAAACGAGCGACATCCCAATGTCCGCCGGGATAGAGCTCTTTGAAGCGGCGCAGGGTCGCGGTCGTCAAGACGTGGACCGAGGCACAGTCGAAGAAGGTCCCAGGCGGCATCGCTTCCTCGGTCACGTCGTCGCGATGCGGCAACTCCTCGATGTCGGGCCAGTATTCTTCGAGCATCGGCTTATCCGGGACCGACGATGCGATCATCACCGCGCGGCCGAGACGGTGCGACAGGATCGACGCGGCATCGCGCTGGTCTGTCGTCACCGTCTCGCCGTCGGGGAGCACGATCTGCACCTTAGGGGCAGATCCGTTCGTGGGCTGTGTCACGAACGTCGCGCTGTAGCCGAAGAGCCCCGGCCACTTGCGCGGATTCTTCGCGCTCGCGACCTTCCCGGTCTCGGCGTCGATGAGCGCGAAGAACCGGTCTCCCAAAACGCCGCGCATCGTGATCGTCGCCGATTCCGTCGTCTCGCCTTGCATCGACTTCACGGGATAGCGGCGGAGCGCGGTAACGAGGCCGCCGACTACCGTCGCCGTTTGGAACTCAGGCGACTTCATGCATCACTGCTGAGGGTGGCATCGCCGGGGGCATCATCATCGTGTCGGCGTTCGGTTTGTTCTTCATCCGCATGAAGCAGGCGAGTCCGATGAGGAAGTACGCAATGAAGATGTACGGGAAGTAGTTCACGGGCGGCGCCGGCGGCGGGATGAAGAAGCCGAAGACGATCGTCCCTAAGAGCAAGACGACTGCCGCTGCCGAAATCGCCATGTCGAGCGGCTTGAGTTCGCCCAGCTTCTTCAGATATGCCGGTGCGGCCAGCGAGATGAAGACGTATGCGACCGTGAAACCGATTGCGCCGAACGTTCCGACATCGTTGAACGCGTCGGTCACCGCCATCCCTCCCAGAATCATGCAGGTCGGGATGATGAACTCGAGCGCAGCCATGACGGTGATCGCGGTGTCAGGCGTTGCATTGGTTTCATGCGTGCTTCCGAAGACGTCGTGCATCGCGCCGTGCCTGCCCATAGACCACATGATCCGCGCCCCGGAGTTCATGCACGAGAGCGCGAGGCCGAAGAAACTGATCATTGCGCCGAAGTCGATCGGAGCCGCGAAGTAGCCCATGTGCAGCATGCCGGCCAAGGTGGTCAGCGGAGCCGTCTGCTTGTCGAGGGTAGGCTTGGCGTTCGCTAGCCACATCGTCTCGGTGTAGGTGACGATGACGAAGAAAATGCCGGTGACGATCAGGCTAACGATCACCGCCCGCGGAATCGTTTTAAGCGGATTCTTCGCTTCTTGGCCGAACGCGGTCGCCGCTTCGAACCCGACCTGACTGAATATTGCGACGATGACGCCGAGTGCGATGACGGAGATGTTCGCTCCGGAGAGCGTCAGCTGCGCCGTATCGGGCGCGAAGCCCTTAGCGCCGAGGGCCGCAGCGATCAGCACCAGGATCAAGGTGACCGAGATCCCTTCGAGGGCGAGGGTCAAGATTGCCGAGAGCCGGATGTCTTTGTACGCGCAAGCCCAGCATAAGAACACGCAGATTGCAAGTAACGGGGCAGCGGGTATGTTGAGCCCGACGAATCCCAGCAGCTGCTGGGCGAACGTCGTGAAGCCGGTCATGCCGGCGCAGCCGATGAAGGTATACGCAAAAATGAGCGACCAACCCGCCAGCGCGCCGCCCGTCGGACCGAGCCCGGTGACCGAATAGTTGTACATCGATCCGGTCGTCGCGGAACGTTTGGCGAATTGGTTGAGGTTCAGCGCGACGAAGAGCGCCATGACTGCGCCGGCGGCATAGGCGAACCAGCCGGCGTTCCCCGCGGTCGAGAACATCAACGGGATGATCAATGCCGCAGTCATCGTCGGCGAGATCAGCGCGATCGATTGCGCGAGGACTTCCCAGAAGTTGAGTACGCCGGTCTTCAGCGTCGAAACATTGCTTACCATGGGCAAACTATACGAAGGGCTCGCGAAGCGTCAATGCGCCGTTTCGTTAACAATTGACCGTCGTGGTACTCGGTTGGTCCAAGATCGACTCCACGCACAAACGCCCGGGTGAACCTTTGGCCACGCGCGTAGTGCGGAAGGCGGTCTGGAAGAGTACCATTTTGGTCAACCCCGACCAGACCACTTTAGCCAACCTATGATCGATCTCGCCATCTCGCTTCCCGACTCCGCCGAAACGCCGCTGCACGACCAGCTCTATAAGGAACTGCGGCGCTCGATCGTGATCGGGCGCCTCAGCCCGGGCCAGCGGCTGCCGTCGACGCGTTACCTCGCCGAGTCGCTCAGGCTCTCGCGCGCAACCGTCATCCAGAGTTTTGCCCAGCTTTTGAACGAAGGTTACCTGGAAGCGCGGCGCGGTTCGGGGACGTACGTCAGCGCCCATCTGCCGGACGAACTCGATCGCTCGCTCCCGCCTGAGGGCGTCGAGCGCGCGTCCAGCGCCGTCGTCGAGCTCTCGGCATTCGCCGAAGAACTCCGCGCGGCCGTACCGCTCGAGCCGCGCGTCCCCGCAAACGCGATCAACTTTCGGGACGGCCGTCCGGCGTTCGATCGCTTCCCGGTCGAGACGTGGCGGAAACTGCTCGCGCGCCACTGCAAGGCGAGCGCCGCGATGCTCGACTACACCCCGGATCCGGCCGGACACCGGCCCTTGCGCGAGGCGATCGCGCGTTATCTCTCTCGGGCACGAGCGGTCCGTTGCGGCGCGGAAAATATCGTCATCGTCGGCGGTTCGCAACAAGCGATCGATCTGACCAGCCGCCTGCTCATCGATCGAGGCGACGCCGTGGCGGTCGAAGATCCCGGCTATCCGGGAGCGCGGCGCAATTTCGTCGCGCAAGGCGCGCGCCTGATCCCGATCCCGGTCGACGACCAAGGCCTATGCGTCGAGCAACTCTTCGAGCGGCACGCGCACGCGATCCGCTTGATCTACGTTACGCCGTCGCATCAATTCCCGACCGGCGTCACGCTCCCGCTGCGCCGGAGGATCGAGCTTCTTCGCTGGGCCCACCGCGCCGGCGCGATCGTCTTGGAAGACGATTACGATAGCGCGTACCGCTACGCGGAGCGGCCGATCCCAGCATTACAAGGGCTCGACGAAGCGGGCTGCGTGATCTATGTCGGGACATTCTCGAAGGTGCTTTTCCCCGCGTTGCGCATCGGCTACGTCGTCGTCCCCAAGGCGCTCGTCGAAGTCTTCGTCCGCGCCAAGGCATACAGCGACCGTCAATCGCCGCTGATCGAGCAGTACGCGCTCGCCGATTTCATCGACGAAGGACACTTCGAACGGCACGTGCGGCGCATGCGCGGTCTCTACGAGCGGCGCCGCAACGCGCTCATCGACCAGCTGAAGACGGCGTTCGGAACGAACGTCGCGGTGCGAGGTGAGAGCGCCGGGATGCACCTTCTGGCGAAGTTCTCGATCGAGGTACCCAACGACGAGCTCGTGCTGCGCGCCGCGCGTGAGGGCGTCTCGTTGACCAACGCGCAGCCGCTCTACCTCCTTGGCGGCGGCGAGGGTGAGTTCGTCCTCGGTTTCGCCGAGCTCGACGAGGAGCGGATCGCCGAGGGCGTCCAGCGGTTGGCGCGCGCGTTCGGCGCTAGGTAAGCGCCGCTTCGCCTTCGACGAATGCGTTTTGACCGGCGACTGTGCCGAATGTCGCCGTCGTGAACGCGAGAAGGACGAGCCAGGCCGTTGTGGCGAGCCGCGGGTCGCGTGCCGCGTGGAGGAGACCGATGCCGAGCGGCCCGAGCGATGCCAAGACGTAACCGACGGTCTGCGCCATTCCCGAAAGGCGCGCGGCGGACTCGACATGGCGTGCGCGCAAAACCATGAACGAGAGCGCGACGCCAAAGATGCCGCCGAGCGCGAGACCGATCAGCGCCGACCAAACCGGGATCCATGCAAGCGGGCCGTAGAATGCGCCTACGATCCCGATCATGACGACGGCAGGGAGCGCGACGCCGATGACTTCTTGGCGCGCCACGCGGACGAGCACGATCGGGACGATCAGTGCAAAGATCGTTTGGGTCACGAAGAGGATCGAGAGATTGAGGCTCGTCGTCGCGACCGCGAGGCCGCGCTCGTGCAGCAGCGCAGGGTACCACGACGCGAGCGAATAGAACAGCATCGACTGAAAACCCATGTAGCCCGTGACAGCCCAGGCTAACCGGTTGCGCCAGAGCGGAACCGGCGGGAGCGGCGTTGCCGTTGCGCTGCCGTGGAGACGCAGGAGCGGCAGCCACGCAACGACGCTGACGATCGCGGGGATCGCCCACACGCCGAGCGTCGGCTTCCAGTCATCGGCGAACAGCGCTAAGAACAGCGGCGTCACGCCGACGCTGAGCATCGCGCCGGCGGCTAAGCAAAAGGTGTAGATCCCCATGGCGAGGCCCAAGCGTTCGCTGAAGCCCCACTTGAGCAAGGTCGGGACGTAGACGTTCCCCAGGCCGATACCGGCACCTAAGAGGACGGCACCGGCGAAGAGCGCGCCGACGCTTCCGGTGCTGCGCAGCGCGATCCCGGCGGCGACGAGGATCGACGCGACGACGACGCCGGTGCTCCATCCGATCCGCCGCCCAAACGGCTCCGCAATCCCGCCCGCGATTCCCAACATGAGGATCGGCAGCGACGTCAAAACGCCGAGCGCGGCTGACGACAGCGAGAGCGACTGACCGATCAGCGGGAGGACCGGACCGATCGTCACCAGTGCCGGCCGCAAGTTGAGCGTCACGACGACGATTGCAACGAGTAGATAGAGTCGTCGCACTACGGCGTCCCGGCGATGACGAGCGACGCATCGCGAAATGCGAGCGCTCCGCTCGCGTGCACCGGCGCATCGCCGAGCGTCCCCACCGCATAGAGCGAGACGAGACGAATCGGCGGGGTCAAGTCATCCGGGATCGGCGCCTCGATGCGCCGCCATCCCGCCCAGTCGACGCGGCGCGCGAGCGTCACGCGCTGCATCCGGCCGTCGCGATCGATCAAGGTCACGCGCAGCGCCGCGCCGGCGCCGTCGCCGAAAACGTCGAACCCAAAACCGACGGCTCGTTTCGGGAGCGCGATCTCTCCCGCTGCATATGCCGCACGTTCCGCGGTCGTGAAATCGTAGCGCAATCGCATGCATCGGCACGTTTCGTCGAGCGCGAGGCCGCCCGGCCCGTTGGCCGGTACGGTGACGAAATTCCAGCGCAACGCGCCGTCGAAGAAGCGCGCGCGGGCGAGACGGCGGCCGACGAGGACGACGACCTGCTCGGTCGCGCCGCCGGCACTCGCAGTGACGATCGCATCGTGCGCGCCCGCGTGAAACCGCCCGGCTGCATCGATCGCGCCGGAGCTCGCGGACCAGCGGACGCGTCCGCCGACGAGAATCGGGACGATGTCCGCGTCGAGTCCGATCGCGGAGAGCGCGATCGTCGCGCCGGGATCGGGGTTCGGGCGCGGCGGCGAAACGCTCAGGCTCGTAATGCGATCGACGACGCGGACGGGGATCCGCGCCTCGAGCGAACCGACTTGCTTGACGGCTGTTCCATCTCCGGGCACGGCCGGAGTGGTGATGATCCACGGCGGAGCCGGCTCGTCGAGGAGGTGACCTGCGGCATCGGTGATCGCTCCGCGCAAACTGACCGTGACGCTCGGCAGCGCGCGGATCGTCCTCGGGCGGTAGACCAGGCGTGCCGGCGGTCCGTTCGGCGCGCTGCTATAAATGAAGAGCCCGTCGGCGACCGGACGTTCCATCCCGTCCGACGGCGTGTTGAGGGGGCGGGGAAAACGCTCGCCCAGGACGCGCGCAACCAGCGTCGCCGACCCGCCCGAATCCGTCGCCATCCCGTCGCTCGCGCCGAGTCCGAGCATCAGCGCCCCGAGCTCCGGCCGAGTCAAGCCGACGGAGAGACGCGGAAGTCGGCCGTCGACCGCGATCATCAAAACGGTTCCGTCGGTCTGGGTCGCGATCCCGGCGACCGGGAAGCGCAGGTTCGTCTCCTCGGGCGCCGGCGCGTTGGGATCGACTGCCGGCCGGCCGTTCGCTATTAATAACGGTCCGCCGCCCAGCGCCGCTGCGACGTCGTCGAGCGGCGGATCGGTCGTGCCGTCGCCGCTGAGGCGATACGTCCCGAAGCGGATGCTTCCATCGCGCATGACCGAGAGCGTCGCGCGGGTGCTCGGTGCATGCAAGAGCGCACCGTTGCGGACGACGATATTGAGCGGCTGATTCGTTTGTCCGATGTCGAAGTAATCGGCATTGATCCCGGCGATCGCGCCGGTCCGAGCGGCCATCGCCGAGATCGTCTCTCCCGGCGAGATCATGCGATCGTATGCGGTGACTGCATCGAGGCGCACGGTCGGCTCGTGCAGATCGACTGCGACGACGCTGACATGGAGCGGTCCGCTCGAGGTCAACAGGCGGTAATCGCCGCGGACGACGCCCGGCGCGACGAACTCGCTTCGCAAGAAGGTCGCCGTGACGAGCGGGAAGGGCGCGGGTGCCGCCAGCGACGACGGGAGCGGGGCCGCCTCGGCGCGCAGCGAGAAAAGCCCCCATGCGAAGGCCGCGCAGGTGAGGCTGCGGACGATCATTGCGTCGCTACCGCGGCCTCGAACGTCGCTTCGGCGGTCGTGCGGTTGATGCGGACGCGCGGCATCTCGTAGGGGCGGCGCAACGAGCGCACGAGACCGTATTGCATCGTGAAGGCTGCAGCGACCCCGTTCGCGCGCATCACTTCCAAGGTTGCGGAGTCATATTGACCCGACGGATACGCGTACGTGCGCGGCCGGACCCCGGTGTAGCGCTCGATCGTCGTGATGCAGCGAGTCACCTGTGCCGTTTGCTCGGCCGGCGACATCTGTGAGAGGTCGAGGTGATCGGCGCCGTGCGCGCCGATCTCCATTCCGGCCCGCAAGAGTTCGCGGATGTCCGACCACGCCAAATGGTTCGGCGTCCCGATCGTATGCGAGATCAGGTAGAAGGTCGCTTTCGCGCCGTACTTTTCGAGGAGCGGGAGCGCGTCGGTGCGCGCGTCCAGATAGCCGTCATCGAAGGTCAAGACCACGACATGATCGAGCGGTCCCCCGCGCGCCAGACGATCGACGAGCTCGCTCGCCGTGATCGCGCGAATCCCGTGGGCTTGCAGGTAGCGTAGGTGCATTTCCAGCTGCGCGGGCGTCACCGTGAGCTCGTTCCCGATCGGATCTTTGGGGATAACCGCGTCGACGCGGTGGTAAGCGAAGACCGGGACCGCAGCCGGCGCGCTTGCATCGCCCGCAGTTGCAAGAGCGAGAACCACGAAGAACGCAAGACAGATCGCGCGCATATCTAAATTACCGCGTCGAGGGCCATCGTCATCGAGTGCGGCGTGTAGAGCGCCCAGGCGTGCGCGAGCCGCTCGATCCCGGCCGCGAGCTCATCGGGGTCGAGCACGAACGGCAGTCGCAGCCGGCGCTGATGCCGGTCTGCGACCGAGAAGACGGGGCCGGGGGCGATCTTGATGTCGTAGCGCGCCGCGAACTGCGCGAAGGCTGCCGCGTTGCCGCGCGGGAGCTCGATCCACAACGACGAACCGCCGCGCGGCCGCTCCCACGACCACTCCGGCAACAGCCGGCGCAGCGATTCCTCGACGACGGCATAGCGTTCGCGCAGCTGCGCGCGCCGTTCGCGGCGGACGCGCTCGCGCAAAGGCAAGAGCTCCGTGGTCAGCGCTTGGCTGACGAGCGAGGTCCCCAAGTCGGCGACCGTTTTGAGCGGATACAGTTGCGCGATGACGTCGGCGCTCGTGCGGATCCAGCCGATGCGCAAGCCACCCCAGAACAGTTTGCAGGCCGAGCCGATCGAGATCACCGCCGCGCGCGGATCGATCGCCGCCATGGGCGCCGGAGGCTCGGCCTCCTCGAGCGAGATGTCGCAGAGCGTCTCGTCCTCGATCAGCGTGAAATGACGATTGCGGGCGAGCGCGACGAACCGCTCGCGGCGCTGCCGCGAGAGCATGGTCCCCGTCGGGTTATTGTACGTGTCCGCGACGTAGACGGCGCGCGGGACGATCGCCGGGGCCGCGCTCTCGATCGCTTTCGGAGCGGCGCCTTCGGAGTCGATCGGGAGCGCGATCAGCTCGGCATCGTTCGCGCGGAAGGCATCGATCGAGGCGGGATTCGTCGGGTCTTCGATGGCGATGCGTTCGCCGGCAAAGAGCTGCGCGACGAGATAGATCGCTTGCTGCGCCCCCGTCGTCACGAGTATTTGATCCTCGCTCGTCTCCAATCCGCGCGAAGTATAGGTTTGCGCGATTTGCCGGCGCAACGCGGGCAGGCCGAGCGGGACGTAACCGAGGGTTTCGTGCGCGAGTGCGCCGAGATAGCGCGCGACGGCCTCGTTCGCCACGGTGAGCTCGCGCGATCCGGGGAGGGCGGCGACCGTGAATTCGACGGCGCGCGACGGTTCGTGGCGCGTATCGAGGATGGAGATGAGATGATCGGCCGCAATCGTCCGACCGCTCGGGATCGCGGCGTCGCCGCCGACGTAGGTCCCACTGCCGCGTTGGGTATGGACCCGGCGCTCGGCCTTGAGGCGCTCGTACGCCGCGACGACCGTGCTGCGCGAAAGGCGCAATTGGTTGGCGAGCGTCCGCTCCGACGGAAGCCGCGCGCCGATCGGTAACGTCCCGCGTTCGATCGAGACGCGCATCGCGTCGGCGAGCCGTTCGAAAAGTGGCCCTTCGCCGAGCTTCCAATCCCCCAGTGCGTCGACGACGCGCGGAGCACGACGTGGTCTCATGCCGGTTTTAAGGCGCTCCGCCCCAGGCTGCGCGCCCCCCAAGCGAAGCTTGGGGCCCCCCAGCCTCGGCGGCCCTCGACTTTTCCCATCGAAGCACCATTCCCCGAGGGGCCGCCAAACAACTACAGTAGTGAAGCGCATGCAATATAACGCGGATGTGCTCGTGATCGGGTCCGGCGCTGCCGGGCTGATGGCCGCGCACGCCGCGGCTTCGGCGGGTCGAACGGTCGTCATTGCGGACAAGAGCTTGATCGGCCGGGGCGGCGCGACGATCATGGCTCAGATGACGACGGCGGTCGCGCTCGCGTCTGCCGAGCCGGACAGCGTCGATTTGCACGTCGAGGATACGCTCGCCGGCGCGCGCGGCTTGGCCGATCCCGCGATCGTCCGCGCGATCTGCGCGCGCGGCCCCGAAGTGATCCTCGAAGTCGAAAAATACGGCGCGAACTGGGCGCGCACGCCCGACGGAAAGTACAGCCAAGTCGTCGCGCCCGGACACTCGCGCCGCCGCTGCGTTTACGTCGACGTGCTGCGCACCGGCGACGCGGTCTCGCAAGCTTTGCGCAGCGTCGTGCGTCGCCACCAGAAGATCCGCCGCCTCGCGAACGTGATGGTGACGAAGATCGTCAAGGACGGCGAACGGGTCACCGGCGCGATCGGCTTTGCGATCGAAGACTTAGCGCCCGTTGCGATCTGCGCGCACACGGTGATCGTCGCGACCGGCGGTCTCACCGCGGTCTACAAGCGCAACAGCGCGTCGTCGAACATGACCGGCGACGGGTTCGTCCTCGCCGCCGAGGCCGGGGCAACCTTGCGCGACATGGAGTTCGTCCAATTTTTCCCGATCGCACACTTGTATCCGCCGCTCGTCCACCTCGATCCGATCATGTGGGACCCGTTCCGCTACAAGCTCGGCGGCCGGCTGCTCAACGGCAAGTTCGAAGAGTTCATGCACCACTACACGGGCGAGGTCTCGGGGAAGTACAGCGCGCCCCGCGATCAAGCGAGCTACGCGATCTTGAGCGAAGTCGAAGCCGGCCGCGGCTCGCCGCACGGCGGCGTGTGGCTGGATTTCCGCATGATCGAACCGGAGAAGCTCAAGGAGGGCTTCGGTCCCGTCATCGGGATCCTCGAGCAGCAGGGGATCGACTTGACGCGCGACATGGTCGAGGTCGCACCGACCGCGCACTATTTCCTGAGCGGCATCGAGGTCGATACGGCGATGCGGACCGGCGTCGACGGCCTGCTCGCTTGCGGCGAGGCGATCTACGGGATGCACGGCGCCAATCGCCTGTCGGGCAATGCGATTACGGAAGCGCTCGTCACCGGCCGGATCGCCGGTGAGACCGCGGCGGCGCGCTCCTCCGCGAGCGGACCGCGCGTGCTGGATCACGTGACGCGAGAAGAGTGGACGCGGTTGCAGCATTTGTGGCATCCGCGCAAGGTCGAGCGCGACGACGTCCCAATCGGTGCATTGCGAGTTCGGTTGCAGAACATCATGGAGACCGGGGCCGGACCGCTGCGCACTGCCGACGGGCTCGCGATCGCCCTCGATGAGCTCGCCGCTCTCAAGGATGAGGTCGAAGGCACGGCGCTCGCGCCGCAGCCTGCCTTTGCGATCAACCTTCAGGAAAAGGTCGAGCTGCAAAACATGATTGCGGTCAGCGAGACGATCGTGCGCGGTGCGCTGGCGCGTCGCGAGACGCGCGGTGCGCAGGTCCGCTTGGACTTTCCCGAGCAGGACGAGGTTGCGGTCAGCCGAGCGTTCCGGCTCGGGCCCGACGGCTGGCACATCGAGGACGTCGCGCCGGCGGTCGCCCTGGCAGCTCCTCGCCATCCTGGCGCCGCTGCACGAGGCTCATCCTGAGCCCTGTGAAGACGACGACGCTTGCGGTGACGCGGGGGCTGCCCGGCCAGGAGCCGAGTGTCCGCGAGTACACGATCCCGTTCGAGCCTGGGCTGACCTTGCTCGACGCGCTGATTTGGATCCGTCAAAACGTCGATCCGTCGCTTGCGGTGCGCTTTTCGTGCCGCGCGAACGCGTGCAAGGAATGTTCGGCGACGATCGACGGCAAGCCCGACTACCTGTGCACGCGGCGCGCGGTCGAAGGGGCGACCGTCCGGATCGAGCCGTTGCGGAAACCGCGCTGGATCCGCGATCTGGTCACGGAGCTTTCGTAGCCGATCCGACTTTAGTCGTCATGTCCGTTTGTTGCAAAGCGGAACTTCGGCGCTGTGGAAAGTGATAGCGGCGGCGCCCGTGCGGCGCGCCGAAGATGCCGATGAGTACATCATGAGGCGCCCGCACGTTTCCAATGAGGTCGAGTGGCGAAAGTTCGAGTTCGAGACTTGGCGCAGAGCCATTCGCGATCGCGGCCTCAAGCTCAGATTTCTCGACGCCGAGCATCAGCAGGCCCTGTTCGAATCGATCAAGCTGCCGATCACGTTGCGCAGCTATCGGCTGCGCTCGCGCGTCTCGAAAACGCTGCTCCGGATCGCTGCGATGGCGCTGATGATGCTGGTCGGGTACTTCGCCCACGATTTCACGCCCGCGGCGGCCAAAGGCATCGCCCGAACGGTCGCGGTGTTGAGCCACCCGTACGCGGGCGATCCCTGCGACGGCGACCAGGGCTGTGAGACGGTGCAGGCCGAGGCCGTCTATGGCGCCGCACCCTAATTTTGTTTGACATAACCTAGCCGCTCGCAGTACGATCCCGAAACACGTGTTCGGAGGTCGGCGCATGCGGTCAGGATCGGAATACATCGCCGGCTTGCGGGACCGCCGCCGTGTCTACATCGACGGCGAGCTTGCGGGCGACGTGACGACGCATCCCGCGTTCGCCGCGGCCGTGCAGTCGATCGCGGGGCTCTTCGACCTCGCACGCGATCCGCGCAATCGCGAACTGATGACGTATCCGTCGCCGAAGACCGGCGAGCCCGTCAACCGCGTCTACATGATCCCGCGGACGAAGGACGACTTGCGCTTGCGCCGGCTTGCCATAGCACGTTGGGCCGAGGAGTCGTTCGGCTTCATGGGCCGTACGCCCGATCACGTCGCCGGCTTCTTCGCGGGGTTCGCGAGCTGGCCGAGCCTGTTCGCGCGCGGCGGCGACCGCTTCGCGAAGAACGTCGTCGCCTTCTACGAGCGTCTGCGCGACGAGGACCTCTACGCAACGTACACGATCGTCCCGCCGCAGATCGATCGCTCGAAGGCGGCGAACGAGCAAAAGGACGATTTTCTCTATGCGGGCGTGCTGCGCGAAGAGCCGGACGGAATCGTGATCAAGGGCGCCGCGATGCTCGGCACCGGCTCGGCGATCTCCGACTGGATCTTTCTCTCGAACATCCACCCGATGAAGCCGGGCGAAGAGAGTTATGCGATCTCCGTCGCCGTCCCGTGCGGTGCGCCCGGCGTACGCATCTACTCGCGCCGTTCGTATGCCGAGGCGGCGTCCAGCGTGTTCGATTATCCGCTGGCGTCGCGCTTCGACGAGACCGACTCGCTTTTGGTCTATGACGAAGTCTTCGTTCCGTGGGAACACGTCTTCGTCTACAAGAACATCGAGCTCGCACACGCCCAGTTCTACGAGTCGCCCGCGCACATGCTCGGCAACAATCAGGCCCAGATCCGCTACGCGATCAAAATGAAGTTCATCGCGGGCCTGGCGCGGAAGATCGCCGAGATGACGGGCAATGCAAAGAACCCGGCCGTTCAAGGGATGGTCGGGGAGATCGCGGCGCACGCCGCGCTCGTCGAAGGGCTCGTCCTCGCGCAGGAAGAGCATTCGTCGATCGACGCGGAGGGCGTGTGCCGTCCGGGCCAAGCGGAGCTCTACACCAACATGCTCTTCCAGTCGCAGTTCTATCCGCTGGTGATCGACAAAATGCGCGAGCTCTGCGGGGGCGGGCTGATCGCCGCGGACGTGACGCACAACATCCCCGGCGCCGATCCGTCGCTCGAGCGGACGAAGCTGATGAAGCTTGCCTGGGATGCGATCGGCTCGGAATTCGCCGGACGCCACGTTTCGTACGAGATGTTCTACGCGGGCGCGCCCTTCATCACGAAGGGCCATATGTGGCGTTTGTACGATTGGCAGAGCGCGCTCGGCCTCGTCGAACGGGCGCTCGGGGGGTACGATAAAGACGGGCGGACCGACGTCACGAGCGAACCGCAGCGACAGCTCGCCAAGTAATGGCGTATCGCGACCTGCGCGAGTATCTCGCCGCGCTCGAACAGCGCGGTTTGCTGCGTACGATCGACGCGCGGATGAGCAAGGACACGGAGATCGTCCCGTTCGTCCGCTTGCAGTTTCGTGGCCTCCCGGAAGCGCAGCGCAAGGCGTTTTGGTTTCGCAACGTGACCGACGCGCGCGGGCGCTCCTTCGACGGCTCGGTCGTCCTCGGATCGCTCGGGAGCTCGCGCGAGATTTACGGCGCGGCGCTCGGCGTCGCGCCGGACGAGATTCCCAAAAAGTGGGCGCAGGTGCAGAGCAATCATCTCCCGCCGCGGCTCGTCGATCGCGCGAACGCACCGGTGAAAGAAGTCGTCTTGCGCGCGCCCGACTTGGGTGAAGGCGTCGACCTCTTCCCGCACCTGATCTCGACGCCGGGATTCGATCCGGCGCCGTTCCTGACGGCCGGGAGCTGGGTGACGCGCGATCCCGAGACCGGTGCGTACAACCTCGGCATCTATCGCGGGATGATCAAAGCGCCGGACCGGATCGGTTGCCAGACGGACGTGCCGACGCAGCACCTCGCGCTGCAGTGGGAAAAGGCGCGGCGCCGCGGCCACCATCTCGAAGCGGCGGTGTTCGTCGGCGGACCGCCGGCGCTCTTATTAGCATCGGCTAGCAAAGTGCCCTACGGCGTCGACGAGTTCGGCTTGGCCGGTGCGCTCAACGGTGAAGCGATCGAGGTCGTTCCGGCGGAGAGCGTCGATTGCGTCGTCCCCGCGCACGCGGAGATCGTCATCGAAGGCCGCATCCGGACCGATGTGCTCGAGCCGGAGGCGCCGTTCGGCGAAGCCAGCGGTTATCTCGGTCCGCGCAAGATCGAGAAATTCATGGAGGTCACGGCGATCACGTATCGCCGCTCGCCGATCTATCAAGGGATCATCAGCGAGTTTCCGCCGAGCGAGAGCACGGTGATGCGCAAGACCGCCTTCGACGCGATTTACCTGCGGCATCTGCGTGAGAACTGTAACATACCCTCCGTGACGAAGGTCGCTTCTCACGAGCTCGCGAGCTGCAACATGCTCTTCATCATCCAGCTCGATCGTCCGGCGCTCGGACAGCCGTGGCAGGCACTGCGTTCCGCCGCGGCCTTCGATCCGTCGCTCGGCAAGATATTCATCGCCGTCGACGCGGACATCGATCCCGACTCGATGGATGCGGTCATTTGGGCACTTTCGTATAGCATGCAGCCGCACCGCGACGTCGAGATCATTCGCGGGAAGGTTCCGCGGCTCGATCCGTCCGTGACGCCGTCGAGCGATCCGCGTCAGTACGCCTATCCCGACGGTCAGGGCGCATCGGCGATGCTGATCAACGCGTGCCGCGAGCATCCCTATCTGCCGGTCTCGCTCCCGCCCCAGCATTATATGGATGCTGCGAAGGCGCGCTGGGAAGCCGAGGGGTTGCCGGCACTCGATTTGCGAACGCCGTGGTTCGGTTATGCGTTCACCGGGTGGACGCAAGAAAATGAAGAAGAAGCGCGTCTTGCCGAGAGCGGCCGGTACTTTGAGACCGGCGAAAAGCTCCGCGGCCGCCAGGTCCCTTCCGTCCCGAACGACCAGATTTAACGATAACGATGCAGAACGCGCGCCGGAGGCGCGCGACGGTGGCCACCTAGGGATGCTCTATGGAGATGGTTTTTCAATGACTAGACTCACACGTCGCTCGGCGCTGCGGGCCGGTACCGCTGCGGGTATAGCCCTCGTCATCCCGGCGGTCACGCTCGCTCAAGAGGTCACGATCCGCGTCGGTGCAGTCCCCGCCGATTTTTCGGGCGAGGTTTTCTACGCGGTCGACCAAGGCTATTTCAAGAAGGCCGGACTCAATGTCGAGGTGCAGCAATTCACGAACGGCGGCGCCGTCGCCCAAGCCGTTCTCGCCGGTGCGCTCGACATCGGACTCTCCGATCTCGTCTCGGTCGCGTCCGGCCACTCGCGCGGCGTCCCGTTTACGTATATCGCACCCGCTGCTTTCTACGCGGCGAATCAGCCGACGTATTTTATCGCGGTGACGCAGAGCTCGCCGATTCGCTCGGCCAAGGACTTCAGCGGGAAAACCGTCGCGGTCAACGGCCTAAAAAACGTCAACCAAATACCGACGATGGCCTGGATCGACAAGAACGGCGGTGACTCGAAAACGGTCAAGTTCATCGAGATGCCGTATCCGCAGATGCCGACCGCGCTCGATCAAGGTCAGATCGACGCAGCCGCAATGGCTGAGCCGTTCATCACGTTCAACAAGGGCAAATACCGGATCATATCCCTCGGCGATGCCGGGATCGCGAGCCGCTTTCTCGTCAGCGGTTACGTCACGACCTCCGCGTGGGCTTCGGCGCATCCCGACCTCGTGCGCAAGTTCGCGCAAGTGATCCGCGAGACCGGAGAATGGGCGAACAAGAATCCGACGCTCTCGGCGCCGATCCTGGTGAAATACGCGAAGCTCCCGCCCGAGGTCGCGCAGAATATGGCCCGCACGCTCTACGGCGATCGCCTCAACGCCGCTCTGCTTCAGCCCGTGATCGACGCGACCGCCAAGTACGAGGTCATCGCCAAGGCGTTCCCCGCAGGCGAGATCATCAATTCCGAGGCGATACGATAGCCGCTTCGAGGCCGACGACCTTCGCCGGATTTCGCGTGACGAGGATCTCGATCTCGTCTTTCGTGCAGCCGTACGCCATCATGTAACCCGCGATCATGCGCATGCATTCCACTGAGTTGGGAAAGAGCGGATCGCCGGCGTCGCTCGAGAGCGTGAAGTACTCGACGCCGACCGTACGAATCGCCTCGTACATCTTTCCCGGATCGATGCCCATCATCGGCGAGAGCTCGTCGTAAGTGAAGTTGAGCAAAACGCCTTTCGCCGCGACTTGCCGCATCTCGTCGATCGTCAAGTCGACGAACGGACTGAATGGGTGATCGACGACCGCTAGCCGATGCCCGAGGGCGTCGAGCAGATCGAGGACGGCCCATAGCTCCTCGTGCGTCGGGTGCCCGAAGAACAAGGCGCGGCCGTAACCGGCGACCATGCGGACCGCCTCCGCATACTCGGTCTTGAGCTTTCCCCGGTCGTCAAGCATGTAGAAACCGCGCTTCACCGCTTCGTCCCACGGCAGGGGGCCGGTATGCGCGTTCGGATCGGCGTCCTTGTCCCACATGCGTTCTCTTGCGCCGATCTTCGAAAGGGTGTTGGCGCTGTTGGCTATCGGCAGCCAAATGGCGGTGACGCCGTCGTCGAGCTGCGTCCGCAGCAGCTGCAGATCGATCGGCTTGTTGTTGCGCGCCAGGCCCCAGCCGGCCCAGCACGAGATCGGCTTT
>DATNIC010000251.1:0-5547 GCA_035604635.1 Binatia bacterium | reverse complement strand
GACGTGAGTACGTCCGAGCGGCTGCCGCTCGTCAACGGCGAACCGCACGGCATCCCGCACGCCTTCGGTTTTCTCTACCGGCGCATCATGGAAGACAATCCGCCGCCGTCCGTCCCGCTCTTCACCAACATCGGATGCGAGCCGAATATCGTGCGTGCAAAGCGGTGCGTGCAGTTGGGGCACGCGATGAAGAAGGCGATCGACCGCCTTCCGGACGGCCTGCGCGTCGCGACGATCTCATCCGGCGGTTTCTCGCATTTCACGATCGACGAAGAGTTCGATCGCGAAGTGATGGACGCGATGACGCGCGGGGACGAGACAAAGCTCGCATCGATTCCTGAGCCGTATTTTTGGGGCAATACCTGCGAGACGAAGAGTTGGTTTCCGAACGTCGCGCTGATGAACGATCTCGGCCGAAAATTGCACATGGTCGACTACGTCCCATGTTATCGCAGCGTCGCCGGGACCGGCCAGGCGATGGCGTTCGGTTACTGGGACTAGCGTGCGGGTCGACGTCCACGCACACTACCTTTCGACCGAATACCTCGACCTGCTCGACAGGCTCGGCGGGATCGAATCGGGGACGCATCTCGGCCGGCCCGTAACCTGGCCCAGCCTCAAGGAAGATCTAGAAGCTCGGTTCAGAGTGATGCGGGAGGCCGACGTCGCGCTGCAGATCCTGTCCGTCTCGGGCCTCATGCCGTTTTTTGAAGAGAAGCAGAAGGCCGTCACGGCCGCGCAATATGCGAACGATATGTACGCCGAGCTGATGCGCGCGTATCCGACGCAGTTTTCCGCCTTCGCCGCGCTGCCGCTGCCGCATGTCGACGCGGCACTCGAGGAGATGGCTCGCGCCCTCGACGAGCTGACGATGCCCGGGATCACGCTGACGACCTCGGTGATGGGACGCAGCCTGGGCGAGCGTTTTTTCGATCCGATCTATGCTGAGCTCGACCGCCGGCGCGCGGTCTTGTTCATTCATCCCGCCGGTCTGGCATGCGGTTCGCAGCCGATCGTGAAAAGCGGCCTTTTGTGGCCGCTCGGCGGGACGGCTGAAGATACGCTTTGCGCCGTGCAGATGATGCAATCGGGCTTCACCGAGAAATTCCCCAACGTCCGCGTCATCATGCCGCATCTTGGGGGAACGCTGCCGTTCCTGATGCATCGTATCGACCGGCCCGTGCGCAAGGATTTACCGGATCAAGCGCCGCTGCAAGACGTGGCGCGGAAGTTTTGGTACGATACCGTCAACGGCTACCCGCCGGCGCTGCGCTGCGCGTGCGAGGCGTACGGTGCCGACCGGCTCGTATTCGGCACGGACTATCCGTTTTTCCGCGACGCCGCGTACAAAGGCGCGGCAGACTATATCGTGCAGACGGGCTTGTCGAAGGAAGACACCGAGGCGATCTTCGTCGGCAACGCCCAGCGGGTCTTCGACGGGATGTTCGATTTCGCCAAGTTGTAAGGGAGCCTGATATGAGTACGATCTCTGCGCCGATGGCGACGGAAAAAGTCGAGTTGCGAGTCGCCGACGGGACACGGATGATCGCATACGTCGCGCGTCCGTCCAAGCCGGTAAAGGACGGACCGGGGATCATCGTGCTGCAAGAGGCCTTCGGAGTGACGGGATATCTGCGCGAGGTCGCGGCCCGTTTCGCCAACGAGCTCGGCTTCGTAGCGATCGCGCCGGAGCTCTACCATCGCACCGGCGACGGCGCCGTCGGCAACTACGACGGGGGCCAACCGAGCGATATGAACGTCCATCGCGCCGGCCTCTCGACGGAGGGCCAAGCCGCGGATTTCGTCGCGGCGTGGGAATGGCTGCGCAAAGAAGGCGTCCCCGCGGAGCGGACCGCCGCGGTGGGATTCTGCATGGGCGGCCGCGTCGCGTACTTAGGGAACGCGCACGTCCCGCTCGGCGCGGCGATCTCGTTCTACGGCGGAAACATCGCGCCCAAGTGGGCGCACTTCGCGCCAAAAGAACACGGGCCGATCCTCTTCTTTTGGGCCGGGCTCGATAGCCACATCACGGCCGAGCAGCGCCGCGCCGTCGAGGATGCGATGATCGCCGCGAAATCGGCCCCGCACACGCACGTCGTGTTTTCGGACGCGGACCATGGATTTTTCTGCCATGCACGTCCGAACGTTTACCATCCGGGCGCCGCGCGCGAAGCCTGGGCGATGCTCGTCGAGTTCCTAAAGTATCACAAAGTGATCGACTAGGCGCTCACGCGCCGATGCGGGAGCCTTGTTTGAGGACGAAGCGCGTAATGAAGCCGAGCGCTTCCATACCCGCTGATCCGACGGGATCCTTGATGAACGAGTGCGGTTGACCCGCAAACTTGTGCAGCTCGACGGAGCCGCCCGCATCGCGATATGACGCCGTGAAGTTGTCGGCCATATCCGGCGTGACGTTGTCGTCGTTCGTCCCTTGTACGATCAGGAGCGGCGGCAAATTCTTGATCGCCTCTCCGCGCTCGAGGATCAATTGCGGATTGCCTTCGGCCATCGCCGCTTCGCTGCGCCAATATTGATCGTGCGACGCGACGAGCTTGTCGTTGCCTTTCTCTTTGGCCATACGATAGCGTGCCAGCGGATTGGCGATCGGCCAGCCGACGGCAACGAAGCTAAGCGTCGCATCGATCACCGGCGATTCGGCGAGCGGAATCGTCGCGTAGCGCGGATCGTTCGGACGCAGTGCGACCAACAGCAGCGTCTGCGCGCCGCTCGACGTCGCGATGCCGCCGACGAGATCGGGCCGGCTGCCGAATTCGCCCGCGTGCGCCTTCAGCCAGCGGACCCCATAGTTGACGTCGGCGACCGCCGCGGGATAGACGCTGCCTGGCGGCATCCGGAAATCGAGCGCGAGGACGACGACCCCTGCCGTTGCAAGTGCCGTATCGATCGCGACGTTGCTGAACCGGTCACCCGAGGTCCAGGCGCCGCCGTGCACTTCGACGACGGCCGGGAAGGGGCCGGGTCCGTCCGGCTGATACAGCCGCGCGGCCAGGCGCAGGTCGCCGTGCTGGAGGTAGAGGTATTCGATGTCCCGTTGCTGGACCGAATGCGTTGCCATGCTTGACACTTCCCCAGCCCGGCCCGCAGAAGCCTCTGCTAAGGGCGCCCCGGCACGCGCCGTCTTCGAAATCTTGCGCGCGTGGGGAATCGATCACGTCTTCACGTGCCCCGGGAGTACCGAAGCCGCTTTCCTCGACGTTTCAGCTCAGTATCCCGACGTTCGCTTGGTACTCGTAACGCACGAGTCGATCGCAATTGCGGCCGCCGACGGCTACACGCGGGTCACCGGCCGCCCGGCGGTCGCCTATCTGCACACCAACGTCGGTCTCGCAAATTGCGTGGCGCACTTGGACTGCGCGCAACTCGCGCGCAGTCCGGTCGTGATCCTCAACGGGATGAAGTCGACGGAGATCCAAAATCGCGGCGGCTTCACGACCGCCTCGCATCAGCGCGACTACGTCCGTCAACACGTCGTCTACGACCGGATCGCACTTCGTCCCGAACAAGTCGCCGAAGACCTGATCCGCGCGCTGAAAGCGGCAACGGCGGAGCCGGGCGGTCCCGTTTATCTCGGGCTGCCGCAAGACATCATGGAGTCGTCCGCGCACGTTTTGATCCCGGACGTGAAGCGACGCGTCGTTCGGGCGCGGCGCCGCCCCGATCCGGAAAGCGTCGCCGAGGCGGCGCGCCGCCTCGCGGCTGCGCAGCGGCTCATCATCGTCGCCGGAAGCGAAGTTGCACGGAACGATGCGCGTGCCGAACTTGAGACGCTCGCCAGCCGGCTCGACGCGGTCGTGCTCCTCGAAGAGCGAAGAACGATGCAGTGGAACGGTGTCGCGCCCAACGGTACGCGTTTTGCGGGATTTTACAGCGCGCAGCATCCGGCAGTAAGCGAAGCCGACGTGATTTTCTTTGCGGGCGCCCCATCGACGATGGAATACGATGCTGCGAAGGTGCCAAACGTCCCGCCGAACGCGACGATCGTGCATCTGTGCTGCGATCCGATGGAGATTGCGAAGGTCGATCCGGCCGACGTTGCGCTCGTCGGGAACGTGAAGCTCGCGTTAGCCGACGTGAGCGCAGCCTTACCTTACGGCGAAGCTGCCGGTCTCGAACGCGCGGCATTTCGCGCGCGCTCCGTCGCGACTTATCGTGAAATCGCGAACGCGCGCCGCGCGAGGGCGAGGGCGCAATTCGGGAGAGTCCCCATCGACATCCAAGCCCTGGCGCAAGCGCTGCATGGCCTGCTCGAAGACGACTGTGTGATCGTCGGCCAGCCGACGACGGCGGGGAGCGACATGCTCAACATCACGTTCTCCGAGTCGAACCGGACGTATCACAAGTCGTCGGGCGGATCGCTTGGCTGGGGGATGGGCGCGGCGGTCGGGGTCGCGCTGGGCTTGCGCAGGCGCGTCTACTCCCTCGTCGGGGACGGCGTTTTCCAATTCGGAATCCAGGCGCTCTGGTCGGCGGCCGGACTCAAGCTGCCGATCACGTTCATCCTCAACGACAACTCGTCGTACGCTGCCGTGAAGGGCGCGCTCAAGCGCTATCGCGACGGCGACGAATCGGGCCCGTGGCCGGGGACCGATACGTCCGGGCCCGACTATGCGGCGATCGCGCGGGGGTTCGGCGCGCATGGAGTGCGCGTCGACCGGCTCAGCGATCTGCGCGCCGCGCTCGACGATGCCCGCAGGATCGAGGGCCCGTCCGTTATTTGCGTCCGTACCGATCCGGCGGTCGCCGGTCACTCCGCGTAAAGGAGCTTAGATGCTTGCACTTTCGCCGGTCGACATTTTCGGCAGCGTCAACACGCCGATGGGCGCGGCGCGCTTGTGGACTACCTGGATCGGGATGGCGTTCTTCATCGCGCTGCTCTTCACGTCGCTCCGCGATCTAGCGCGTCATCACCAAAGACTAGGTCCCGTGTCGATCGGGCTCGCGGTCATCGTCGTCATCGCCATCGTGTTATTTTTCCTGTTACCACGAGCCTGACGCGCCGATGGCGTTCAGTGGTGCTTTTCCTGCTGTTCTATGTTCCCGGCTTCGTCGATCCGAAACTGCGTGTCGAAGGCGACCCACTCGTCGTTGATTTGCCTCCGGCTGTGGATCGTGACGTTGTGGAGTTTCGTTCCGTCCGCCTTTTTCGACGCTCCGAGATAGGTCATGCGTAGCGCGGGCGCCTGTCCTTCGGCCGGCGGCTCGAGGCGGTTTGTCTTAACGAGAATCGCGACGAGCTTCTCTTGCACGGCCATCGGGATGACGCGATACGCATCGTCCGGCTTTTGCTGTTGCTCCTTGAGCTCTTCGGCTGCTTTGTTCTCGGGCTCGGGCGTATCGTTCACGTAGCGGACGATGGCGTCCCAATCGTCCGCTTTGAGTCCGACGTACTTACAGCCGAAGCGGTGCCCGCCTTGACCGGTCTCTTCGTGTACCACCTCAACCCGGACGGCAATGCGACGACCGCGGATTTGGAGCAAGATATTGAAATCCTTGCCCGGCGGCCGTTCGTTGAGCATGAACACGACG
>DATNIC010000250.1:0-14657 GCA_035604635.1 Binatia bacterium | reverse complement strand
GGCGCAAATCGTCGACATTGAGCCCGAGCCGGGCCGCCAGGTAGACGCGCCAACGATCCCACTCCTCTCGCGGCAGACCGCGCACGAGTTTTTCGGCCTCGCGCGCAATCTCGGCGGCGCTGCGAAACCCGCCGCGGATCGTCGCGATCTCGTGATCGAGCTTGTACTCGACCCACGAAGTCGCATCGTCGAGCAGCTGCGCAAACGCTTCGGATCCGCGATTGCGAACGAAGGAATCGGGATCCTCGCCTTCCGGCAAACGGACGACTCGGGCCGAACACCCTGCTGCGACGAGCGTATCGATCGATTTCAGGGTCGCGGTCTGCCCCGCGGGATCCGCATCGAAGCACAAGAACACGTTGCGGCAGTACTTCTTGATCTCGTTCGCCTGCTCGGCGGTAAAGGCGGTCCCAAGGGACGCGACCGCGTTGTGAAAGCCCGCTTGATGCAACGCGATGCAGTCGAGATAACCCTCGACGACGATGAACGCATCCTTTTGCGCCGCCTCGCGCCGCGCGACGTTGAGCGCGAAAAGATAGCGGCCTTTCGTGTAGACCGGCGTCGTCGCCGTGTTGAGATATTTCGGCTCCTCGTCGCCGAGCGCGCGGCCGCCGAAGGCGATCACTTCGCCGGTCGTCGACAGCGTCGGGACCATCAGGCGCGCGCGGTAAAAATCGTAGTAGCCGTGCTGGCCCTGCTTCACGAGGCCGGCCTTGGCGGCGATCGCAAGATCGACCCCGTCGCGCTGCAGCTCGCCGACCAGCCCATCCCAACGGTCGGGTGCGAAGCCCAGCTTAAACGCCTCGATCGTCTCTTGCGTCAAGCCGCGGCGCTCGCAGTACGCGCGTGCCGTCTCGCCCGCCGGTTCGCGCAGCATGCGGTGAAAATAGTTCGCCGCGAGGTCGTTGGCGCGGTAGATCAGCTCTTTTTCGCTGCGGCTACGGGCCGCCGCCGGAGTTTCTTCCTCTATAGCGACGCCGGCCCGTTTGGCCAGGGTCCGGACCGCTTCGGGAAATGGAACGTTCTCCATTTGGCTCAGGAAGCGGATCGCGTCGCCGCCCAGCCCGCATCCGAAGCATTTGAAGAAGCCGCGATCGGGATGGACGTGAAACGACGGCGTCTTCTCGGAATGGAACGGACACAGGCCAACGAGATCGTTGCCCCGCTTGGTGAGCGAGACATACGAACCGACGAGAGCCGCCAGATCGGTGCGCGACAAAACGTCGCGAATGATTCCGGGATCGATCCGCACGCGGAAAACTTCGACTTCCGACCGAAGTAGACCGCCTGAGCAGTTATCCACAGCCCAAACGCATCTTCGATCCGATCCATCACTTCATCGAGCTCGATGCGGACGAAGTCGCGCTGCTCGCGACGTCGCCGATGCAGCGTCTGCGGCGCCTGCGTCAGCTCGGACTCGCCTATCTCGCGTATCCGTCGGCCGAACATTCACGCTTCAGCCACGTCCTGGGCGCGCTCGCGATGGGCGACCGCGTCCTCGAGGCGTTGCGCCGTCACTCGCCCGACTATTTTTCGAGCGAGGCCGACTTCGCACGGCAGCGCCGTTTGTTGCGCGCGAGCCTGCTGCTGCACGACATCGGTCACGGTCCGTTCAGCCATGCCTGCGAGGCGGTCCTCGGCGTCGCGCACGAGCAGCGCACGCCGCTGATCCTCGCGCAGCCCGACGTCGCCCGCGCCCTCGACCGTCTGGAAATCACGCGCGACGAGGTCCTCGAGCTCATCGTCGGCGGCGCGGATCAGCGCTATCCGGTTTTGCGCGAGCTGGTCAGCGGTCCGAACCTCGATGCCGACCGGATGGACTATCTGTTACGCGACGGCTACTTTACCGGCGTCGCGAGCGGACGCTACGACGTCGATCAACTGGTCTCGTCGCTGCGCGTCTTCGAGATCAGCGGGCGGCAGCACTTAGGGATCGACGGCCGGGGGGTCGTCGCGCTCGAATCCTTCCTTTTGGCGCGGTACATGATGTTCGCGACCGTGTACTTTCATCACACGACGCGCATGTTCGAGCGCATTCTCCAAGAGATTCTGCGGCAGCTGTGGCCGGCGCCGCGCGCGCTCGATCCGGTCGATGAATATCTGGCGTGGGATGACGTGCGGGTGATGGACGCGACGCGCACGATGGGCGGCGAGGCGGCCCACGCGCTGCGGGAGCGCATCACGCTCTACGGGCTGGCGGCCGAATTCAACGCCGAACGCGATCTGCGCGCGTACGACGCTTGCGCCCTCGCGCTCCACGAGCGCTACGGCGACGCGGTCTGGGGCGATTCACAAGAACAGCTGCTGCACCGGCTGCCGCTGGGCGTCGACGAGTCGACGCCGACCGTCTTCGTTCAAACCAGCGGCGGGATCGTCGACGCGCGCGAGGCCTCTGACCTCATCGCCAAGCTATCGGGCAAGGCGTATTGGCGCAAGCTCTTCGTCAGCAAGAGCACCGCGTCCGTTGCGCAGGCACGCGCGCTTTGCCGGGAGATCACGGCCGATCCTCAGTGGAACGTGGAGAGCAGGCAGGCGGCGAGTGTCCCTGCTATTGCGCCGAAGGTGACGAGAAAGTAGCTGCTCATGTCCCGAGTTTACTCCAGTTTGGCTCGACAATCACCGGGAACCTCACGATTGTAATACGCGCTTAATCGGGCGCGGCTCGGGACTAAAGGTCTACGTCAATTGAGGCGATGGGGCCGCCGCGTAGCGTATCGAAGATCGGGTCTCCGGCCGGCAACTTCGCGGCGGCTTGCGTACCGGCGCCGAACAGGCTGGCGACGAGCTTCGCCTTGGCATCCTCGTCCGCGATGATCACGTTGCCGGACGGCAGATTCTTATCCGCAACGTAGGGAATCTGTTCCATCTTGATCGCCGCCAGGTTGAGGTCCGAGTAGGAGTTCACCAAGCTTAGCTGTTCCTGCGCGCTCAAGTCGGTTTGGATGTCCCGGCGGGCGACGTCGATGAGCGATTGCAGGTGCAGCAGCGCGTTGAGCTTGTGGTTTTCGAAGCGGTCGACGACCGCGCGGATCACCTGCTGCTGGCGCATGATCCGGCACGGGTCGCTGCACCAGTCGTGGCGGAAGCGCGCATAGCCGACGGCTTGCTCGCCCGCTAGGCTCTGCAGGCCCGGCTTCAGATGGACGTGCAGGTGGCCCCAGTTGTCGTCGTAGTCGATCGGGCCGTTGGGGCCGCTCTGCTTGAGCGCGTCCGAGTTCTTCACATCGACGTCGATGCTGCCGAGCGCGTCGATGAGGTCGCTCGCCGCATTGATGCGCAACACGATGTAGCGGTCGAATTTCGGGATACCTAGGAACTTTGCAACGACCGCTTCTGCTTCGCGGAATCCGCCCTCGGCGTAGGCCGCATTGATCTTGTCTTCCGTTCCGTTCGGTAAGACGACGTCCATATCGCGCGGGACGGAGAGCTCGCGCATCGTCTTGTTTGCAAGATCGAACGAGACGGCCATGATCGTGTCGCTGCGCGCGCCCGCCGAGAACGGCATGTCTTTGTCGTCGTAGTTGTAGTCGATCCCCAGCACCAAAACCGCGAGGCGATCCTTCTTGAAGAGTTCTTGCGGTGGTGGGATCAGGTGATCGACGACGGGCTGCAGGGCGACTTTCACGGCGTGCGCCCGTGCCGGAGCGGACCAGTACCCGAAGCCGCAGAGGGCGGCGATGGCGGACATCAGCCCGCACAAGATGAGAATCCGTCGCGAGACTCTTGCCATTGAGAAGCTTGTTCCCAGGGGCGGATTTGTCAACCGCTCGACAAATGGCGCACGTTAGCTCGTTCGGGTTATGAGAAAGGGGAACTACGGGCTCCCGGCGCGAGCGCGGCTACCTATAAAGGAGCTTGCGCCCGGCGCCGAAGTAGGAGCCGATGAGCCGCACGCGCGCCGTTCTGGCCGCCGCTATCGCGATTCTCGCAGGTCTGGCCGTGCCGCAAGCGAGCAGAGCGGACGTCTCCGCGCAAACCGCGGCCGCGGCAAAAGCCGAGGGAACCGTCGTCTGGTATTCGTCGCTCGATACGGTGACGCTCAACACGCTCGTCGGCATCTTCAACGATACGCACCCGGGGATCAAGCTTACGGCGCTGCAGATCGGGAGCGCGGTGATCCCGGCGCGCGTGATGACCGAGCGCGCCGCCGGCAAATACAATGCCGACGTCGTTGCCTGCGATCAGTTCGCCTTCAGTCAGCTGGCGGAATCCGACGCCTTTCAACCTTTTAAGCCATCCGAGCCCGGCAAGTACATCAAGGGCACGCTCGACCCGAAAGGCATCTGGGTCGCCTTTTTCACCGACACGACGGTGATCGCGTGGAATCCGGATCGCTTGCGGGCTGATGGTCTCAAGCCTCCGACCTCGCTGGCCGATCTCGCGAAGCCCGAATGGAAAGGGAAACTCGGAATCGACGGTAGCGCCTTCAACTGGTATCAAGGTGTGCTCGCGACCCAGAAGAACGCCCGAGACATGCTCAAAAAGATGGCCGACAACAAACCGCTGATCACGAGCGGGCACACGTCGACGATCACGCAGCTCGTCAACGGCGAGTTCGACGTCACGCCGACGGCATACGGATACATGGCCGAACGTGCGAGGCTGGCCGGGCGTCCGATCGAGTTTCTCTCGCCGAGCCCCGTCTCGGTCGGGCTCGAACTCGTCGCGATCCTCAAGAATGCGCCGCATCCCAATGCGGCGCGGGTCCTCGTCGACTGGCTTCTCTCCCCGCGCGTGCAGCAGTTTTTCGCCGACGACGGCCGGACGCCGACGCGGACGGATATCAAGAGCGACCTGCGGGTCTTCAATGCGAAGATGCCCTTCTACATACTGCCGGCCCCGGCCAAAGACGAATATAACGGCTTGGTCTCGAACTTCAAAGCCATCTTCGGAATCGCCGGCTGAGGCCGGAAAGGCACTTTCTCCCTTATGAAAGTCAGAGACAAGACACGCAACCGCGCCCTCAAGGACCGGACTTTCGTCCGCGCCGTGACCGGCGAGTACGCCCTAACGGAAGAGCTGCGCAGGCTGCGCGAGCGCCCGCGTGTCCTGAAAGGCTCGCAGATCGAGTTTTACGGTGGACCGCAGCACTTCAACAAGGACTATTTGCAGCCCAAAGACGGCCTCGGTCAAACGCTGCACATTCATCTGGAAGAATTCGCCCCCGGGGGGACGTCGCAGAAGCACGGCCACGTGAACGAAGCCGTCTTCTACATCCTCGACGGCGAGGGCGTCGAGGTGCACGACGGCAAGTCGTACGAATGGAAGGCCGGCGAAATCGTCATCGTTCACAACAACTGCGTCCACCAGCATTTCAACCGCAGCGCGACGAAACCAGCGCGAGCGCTCGTCATGAAGACCAAGCCGATGTACATCTTCATGAACATGCTCTTCCAGAAGCTGATCGTACCGAGCCCCGCGACGGATACGGAGCATAGCGCCGGCTTCGAACCGCGCTACGACCACGAACACGATCACGAGGTCGATCACGACCACGAACATCGTGCCCATCAACCGCACAAATGAAGTGGGAAGAGTACGGCGAGTGGAAGCAGGGCGATCAGTCACTGGCCTATTACCGCGGAATGCTCGACGACGCCGCCGAGCGCCCGAAGCGGGATAGCCGGCGTAAGAAAGTCGTCCATGCGAACGAGTTTCCGTGGGAAAACTCGCCGCACGGCCTGCTCAAGCATCTCGTCAACGAGGCGATGGACACGCGCTGCGAGACGGTCGACGCATACATGCAGATCATCCCGCCGGGGAGCCGTTCCGGGCGGCACCGCCAGCTCGCCGAGCAGGGGGTCTACATCCTGGAGGGCCGCGGTTACGACATCCACGTCGACTGCGATCTGACGATCGAGGGCGGAGAGAAGTACACGTGGCTCCCGCAAGAGCTTGAGCGGCGCTTCGAGTGGGAAGCGGGCGACGTCGTCTACATCCCGCCCAACACGATCAGCCAGCATTTCAACGCGGATTCGAAAAACATCGCGCGGATCATCGTCGTGACGAACCGGATCTACAAGCAGTCCGGCCTCAACGACCTCGAACAGCTCGATACGGCGCCCGAATACGATCCGGCCGAGACGCTGACCGCCGAGCGATTGCAGCACTACTTAAAGGTAAAGTAACGGTGCGGCGCTCGCGTCTGTTGGCGCTCTTGGCGTCGGCGCCGCTCTTAGGGCAGCCGCGGGCGGTCAACGCGGACGCACCGTTGCGACTCGGTGCGACCAGCTCTGAATCGTACGTCGAGTCCGCCTTTCTGATCGACGGCGGATTCGCGAGCCGCGCGGGGTTGAGCTGCGACATCATCACATTCACCAACGGCGCGCAGATGATTCAGGCGGTCAGCGGCGGATCGCTCGACATCGGGATGTCCGACATGAGCCAGATCGCCAACGCCGTGAACCACGGCCTTCCGCTCGCGTTTTTTGCCGGCGGGAGCGTTTACCGGACCGACGCACCTTCGACGCTCTTGTGCGTCGCCAAAGACAGCCCCTTACACAGCGTCAAGGATCTCGAGGGAAAAACGGTCGGTCTGAACGGCCTGCGAACGCTGGCGGAAATCTCGACGCGCGAAACGGTCCGCTTGGCGGGCGCCGATCCGTCCAAAGTGAATTTCGTCGAGATCGGGCCGTCATTGGCCGTCCCGGCGCTCCTCCGCGGGACGGTCGCAGCCGCGATCGTCAGCGAGCCGAACATCTCGTCCGCCGGCAACGACATTCGACGCTTCGCGAAGCCCTATGACGCGGTCGCGAAGACCTTCTACATCAACAGCTGGTTCGCAAAGCAAACCTGGCTCGCGGAAAACAGCGGCACGGTCCGCAAGCTGACGCAAGCGATCTACGAGGCGGCGCGGTGGACGAACTCGCACCACGACGAGAGCGCTGCGATCCTCATCAAGTATCTCAAGCTCGACCCCGAGCGCGCGAAGAACTTGATTCGTGCGACATTCGCGACGTCGCTCGACCCGAAGCTGATGCAGCCGGTGCTCGACATCGCCGTAAAATACGGACTCGTCGAGAAGCCCGTCGACGCAGCGACGCTCATCACCAAATCGAACGCGTAGTCCTCGCCGCTCCCCACCGCGGGTTGGCGACGATCTCGATCGTCCTCGGGACGTTCGTCGCCGTGCTGGGCAGCACGATCCTCAACGTCCCGCTGCGCGACATCGCGCGCGATCTGCACGTCTCGATTGCAAACGCGTCGCTGCTGATCACCTCGACGGCGATTGCGTTTGCGACGCTGCTGCCGATCGGCGGCTGGCTGGGCAACCGCTACGGGCGCAAAAAAGTCTATTGCATCGCGGTCGCGGCGATCGGCGCCGCCGGCTTCGTCATGCTCTTCGAGCAGAACCTCGGGACGCTCGTCGCGATGCGCGTCGTTCAAGGTGCGGCGGCAGCCGCAATCGTCCCGCTCGTCATGACGCTGCTCTCGGACATGTACGAGTCCGAGCGGCGCGCGCTTGCGCTCAGCGCCTGGGCGACGGCCAATAGTTTAGGCCAAGCGCTCGGGCCGCCGCTGGGCGGCGTGCTGACGGACACGCTGGGATGGCGCTCGACGTTTGCGCCCGTCCCGATCATTTCGGCGATCACGTTGGTCGCGGCCCTGCGCTACGTCCCCTCCGATCCCGGACGCGTCGTCTCGCTCCAATGGCGCGCTGCCGCCGGCCTCACGTTCGGCGTGTTGCTGCTGCAGGTCGCGTTTACCACGATCGCGCAGCTCGGCGTGCATTCTCCGCTCGTGTGGATCCTCGCGCTTGCGGGCGTCGCGTGTCTCTTCGATTTCTCGCACGCCATCCGCAGCGCCAAGGATCCCTTCGTCGCGCCGCAGGCGTTCAGCGAGCCGTCGTACATGACCAGCTGCATCGCCGTCTTCGGCGCGACCGTTTGTTTCGGCGCGGCGCTGCTCGACACGCCGCTCTACCTCATTCAAGCGCGCCATTTTCCAGCGTCTTCCGCCGGCTTCGTCGCATTTGCGCTCCCGCTCGCGATGGCGATCTTCGCGCCGCTGACGAGCCGGCTCGTCAAGCGCTTCGGCAGCATGTGGACCTTACGCGGTGCGCTCGCCGCGCTCGCCTGCGCCTCGGGCGCGACTGCGCTGGTCATGTCGGGCTCGGGGAACATCTACGCGCTCGGCATCTCTTTGCTCGTGATCGGGAGCGGAGTCGCGTTTGCGTATACGGCCGCGGCAGTCGGGACGACGCAAAGCGAAGCGGGCCGCTATGGTGCCGGCGTCGGGCTGTTCAACTCGCTTCGGATCGCCGGTTCGGGCGTCGGCGCCGCGACGGTCGCAATCGTTCTCAACGCGAACCCCGCCGCATTTGCGACGATCTTTCTGATCGGCTGCGGCGTCGTCGCGTGCTCTCTGGCCGCTACGTCAGCGTACCGAAGCCTGCCCCAGAAAATAGATCCACAGGTGCCATGACCTTGCAGCGGCCGCCGGTCCGAGCGCAAATGATGCAGCGGTTGTGCTCGGGGTGGACGTGCATATCGACACGATGACTGCAAACCGGGCACTTGAGTGCCGCGCTTCGATGAGCGGACCTTCGGTGGGGGCGGGCTCTGGCCATGACAAGCCCTCCGATTACGGGCACGGGCACTTCTCCGGCTCAATGGGCGGGTCCCCTTATCGTGCATAGGACCGGCCAATGCCGGAGCGAATCGGGCCAAGACGACAGAGGAGAGCAAACGATGCTGAGTGCCAACGAGATCGGCGGACTGATGGCGATGATGCCGGCGTTCGCTACCGACGACGCCGTCGATATCAAAGCGACGGCAACGATCGACGTGAACCGGCTGCGCGATGGGGTCGATCGCATGATTCGCGACGGAGCCGACGTCATCGCGACGACCGGCAGTTTCGGCGAATGTCACACGCTGCTGATCGATGAATTTCGCACGCTGGCGCGCGAGTGCGTCTCGGCCGTGAAAGGGCGCGTCCCGCTCTTCATCGGCGTCACGTCGCCGAACAGCCGCGAAACGGTGCAGAAAATCAAGATCGCTGAGGAGGCGGGAGCCGAGGCCGTCTTGGCCGGCGTTCCGTACTACTTCCCGTCGAGCGTGGAGAACGCGGTCCGCTTCTACAAGGACATCGCGGAGATGTTCCCGCGCATGAACATCATGGTGTACCACAATCCGGCGCTCCACCACGTGACGCTTCCCGTCGATTGTTTTAACGAAATCACCAAGCATCGTAACGTGATCGGCATGAAGGACAGCCACCGCGATCCGGTCGAGTTCGTGCGCTTGCAGAAGGTCGTCGCCGGGAAGATGAGCGTTTTCTGCTTCCAGGGACAATATTTTCAATACGCCGATCTCGGCGCCGCCGGATTTTGGTCGATCGATGCGTGGATGGGACCGTGGCCGCAGCTGGCGCTGCGCGACGCGATCAAGCGCGGCGATCGTGAAGCCGCGCAGGCGATCACGCTCGACATCATGGGACCGCGTGCCGTACCGCTGAACTTGTCATGGCGGGAGACGGCCGCGAAAATCGCAATCCGTTTGGCCGGCTACGTCGATCCGGGTCCGCTGCGCCCGCCCTTCGTCGAGATTCCACCCGCAGTCATCGAAGGACAAACCAAACGCGTCGAGCGCTGGAAGACACTGTGCGAGAAATACCGGCCGAAGACGATCGCCGCAGTATGAGCGCGTTGCTGCGCCATCTCATCCTGGTGTTCGCGATGGTCGCGACCGCGGCCACGGCCGCGCAAGCATTGGTCCTCACCTCGCCCGCGTTCACGGACGGCGGGACGTTGAGCACGGATGCCGCCGGTCCGGGCGACTGCGGCGGGAAAGACATCTCGCCGCCACTGCGCTGGACCGGCGCACCCGCCACGACGAAGAGCTTTGGGATTCTCGTGATGGACTTGGACGGCAGAAACGCGCTCGGCGTCGTCCATTGGATCGCCTACGGCATCAAGCCGGACGTGACATCATTTCCCGCGGGGCTTGCATCGAGCGCGTCGCCCATGTTCATCGGCGGCGTGAACAATCGGAATCTCGGAACCTTCCTCGGCCTGTGTCCGCCAAAGAACGATCCGCCGCACCACTACGTGTTTACCGCGTATGCGCTCGACCTGGCACCGGATGCGCTGCAACCCGGTCTCAACCGCGATGCGTTCATGGCGGCGATCACGGGCCACGCGCTAGCCGCCTCGGTCATCATCGGAACCTACGCCCGGAAGTAACTCCGGCCGATTCGGATAACGGGCAGCCACCGCTTGAACGCTCGGGTGATTGAGCACGCTCAAGCGTCCGGCGTCGTGCAGCACTTGATCGCCGACTTTCAAGGTTGCGCCTCGTATTTCGGCGGCCGAATGCAAGTTGTAGGGGAATTCCGCGGTGCGGCTGCCGACGCCCAGATGAATGTGGATGCTGCTCGGGTGAAATGACGCGATGAACTCCCGGTAGCTCGTGTCGTGACACTCGGCGCCGGAGACGTGAGCGCACGGATGCACGCCGCCATGTGGGGCGCGGACTTCGTAGGCGTTGTCGTTGCCGACGGCTTTCGCGAGCGCGGCGAGAAAATGCCGCAGCGTGTCGGCTTCTTTCCCGCCTTCGATTTCTACGACGCGATTGTTTTCTATCGTGAGCGAGACCGGCCGGCTGAAAAGCGGCGGCACGCCGATGTGCCCGGCCCAGACCGGCAACATGCGCTCGAAGATATACACGCCGCGCGCATCGAGCGGATTGATCGCGGGATAGATGCCTTCGGGAAACGGCCGGTGGAAACCATCGGTCCGCCGGTTCGCGTACGCGCTTCGCTTCCCGGGCGCGGGCCCGACCGTACCTTCTAGATGCGTTCCATTCGGGTGGGTGAGGAGCCAGCGCTCGCCGGGACGGATCTGCTCGGCGACTCGATAGCGGATCTCCGAGACCCATTCGTACGGCGTGCATGCCCACGCGCTAACGAGCAGCTGCGTGGTGGTCGCCATATTGCGGACCATCGGCAGCCGGTACTCCTCGAGCGTCTCAGACCACTCTTTGAGCTCTTCTTCGTTTGAGAGATCGTAGACGTGACTGATCAGGATGTCGGCGCCTTTCATCGCCTGCTTGAGGACGGGCGGAATGCGCCACACCGTGTCGCGCGTCGGAATGCCGGGCCACACGACGTCGCGCCGGTTTGGTATGTCGACCCACAAGACGGAAGCATCGGCGCCGCGCGAGCGGACTCCGTCCGCGATGGACGCGACCGTCGCTTCGTCGACGATGTTGCGCCCGCCGCGGAGTCCATCTGGAGCCGCAACGACCAAAACGCGTTGGCCGGCTTGAACTTGTGCGCAATGATCGAGCAGATCGTCGACCGCGGTCACTTCGGGCGTTCGCGTCCCGCCGTCGCACCGCCGTCGAGCACGATCACGCTGCCGGTCAGATAACTTGCTCCATCGGAGGCAAGGTAGGAGACGAGGCTCGCGACGTCATCCGGCCGGCCGCGCCGGCCGATGGGGACGTGCGCGGGCGGTGCGTCGTCTCGATCGTCGTCGCCGTGACGGATCGATCCCGCGCAGATGCAGTTCACGCGAATCCCGTACGGACCGGCTTCGAGAGCCAGCACCTTGGTCAGCATCGCGATCGCCGCTTTCGATGCCGCGTAGGCACCGCCGCCCGCATACGGCACGAGTCCGCTGATCGATCCCATGTTGACGATCGTCCCGCCATGCGAGCGCTTCATGTGCGGCAACGCGAACTTGCTGCACAGCATCGTCCCGTCCACGTTCACGCGAAACGCCTCGCGCCAGGCTTCGATCGACTGATCCTCGATGCGGCCGATCGGATGCACGGCGGCGTTGTTGCAGAGAAGATCGAGGCCGCCGAACGTCTGGACCGCCATGTCGATCGCTAATTGCGCGCCTTCCGGCGTGCCGACGTCGCCGCTCACGATACGAACGCGCTCACCGAATTCCGCACATACCCGCCGGGCGTTGCCGCACGCGCCGTCATCGCAGTCAATTGCGACGACGGCCATCCCCTCGCCGGCGAGCCGGCGGACGATCTCCAAACCGATCCCGGACGCGCCGCCCGTGACTACGGCGACGCGCGCGTCAGCCAACGCCGGGCTTCAGGCGGCAAGGACCGGTGCGGGTCTCGGCTGCCGGTGTTCGAGCGACGGCGGAGGTAGGCCCGAGGCCTCGTATGCCCAGACGCCGATTTGATCGAACCAAATCCGGTTGACGTGCTGCCGTTCGCGCATCGCTCGTAAGCATGCTTCCTGCTTCTCTTCGGTGTCCGCGTATTTCTTCAATATGTCCAGCGGGACGTCGCCGTGCCCGCCTTCGGTCGAATCGGCGGCATCGGCCGAGTCCCAGTGCGAGAGTGCTGAATCCGGCAGCTTGAGCGCGGCCCACTGGCTGCGAGAGGTCCGCGCCCGCTCGCCGACGCGCTTGATCATCTCCTTGCCGCGCGCAACTTCGTTGCCCGCGATCGCGGCGAAGGACTCGAGCCACGGGAGAGCGCGGCTGACCCACTCGCAGTACACGATGCGCATCCGCGTGATCGGAGCACCCGTGTAGGAGTAGATGAACTGCCGATCGACGCCGAGCGCGACGGTGAAATCGACCAAGCTTTCATAGTGGCCGATCGTAACGGTCGGATCGTGGACCTCCTCGACGAACATGTTCTCGATGAGGTATTGGCGCACGTCGAGGTGGGGACAGTTTCCGGTGATGTTCGCGAGCCAACTCGGGAAATTCGCCGCGAAGACGCAGTGCTCGAGCGCGTAGACGCGCGCGCCTTCCCGGGTGAGGTGTTTGCTGCGGTACTCTTCGTAAATCGTGGGCGTGGCGTAGCGTCCCTCTTGGAGAACGTCCAGGACGGCATTTTGAAATTCTTGCGGTGTCCGCTTCATCGTTGATCCTTTGTGTCGCTACGGAGCATTGATGCCGAAGGTGTCGTTGAAGGTCTTGACGATCGTATTGTACTCCGCCGCGTCGGGCGAGGGCACGACGAAATAGGGCAGCTTCGCATTGAACAAGGCGGGATTGTTCGCGACGTCGGTCCGCGCCGAGGTGCGGCCGCTCACCTGCACGATCAATTGCTGTCCGTCCCGTGAAAGCAGCCACTCGAGCATGACGCGCGCGGCGTTGGGATGCGGAGCGTTCGCCACGAGGCCGACGACGATCGGTGAGAGCAACTGCGGCCGCAGCAACGTGAACTCGACGGGTTTCCCGGCTTTCCGATCGAGGTCCGCCAGGTGGCCGTAACCGGTCGGCGTCGCGTCGAATTCACCGGCTTCGAGCTGCGACATCACGTTGAAGTGGTTGGCGGAAATGAACGGATTGTTGGCGGCGAGCTTGCGCATGAGGTCAGGAACGTTGGACTGCGTCTGTTGGAGCCCGGCAAGCCAACTGAACGAGGCCGCCGAGATGCCGATGTGGTGTTTCCATTCCGGCTTGGTGAAGTCTGCTAGGGTCCCCGGTGGTTTGAGCCCATCCGCCTTTACACGCGCCGGGTTCCAAGCGATCACCAACGCGTCTTCGTAGAGACTCGTGTAGTAGCCGTTCGCTTCGACCGCGCCCTTGAGGTACTTGCCGGCCTCCGACGGGCGATAACTCTGGAGGATCCCGACCGAGACGAGCTGATTGATCTGAAAGCCGTCGCCTTCCACGAGATCCGCGACGACGTTCCTTCCGCGCTGCTCCGCGATCAAGCGCGGCCCCATCACGCGCGTGCTCAAGACGAGCGTCTTGAGCGTGATGTCGGGGTAGAGCTGTTCGAAGCGCGCGGAAATCGCCGCGAGCGTCTTGTCGTCGAGCGTCGTGTACCAAACGACGCTCCCCTCGCGCTTCGCCGCCGCAAGCACATCTGAGGATACGGCGGCCGGCACGGTTGCGGGCAGAAACGCAAGGACCGCAACGGAGAGAGTTGCAGCCAGCCACCTATGAAAAGACATCCGCACCTCCCGTTGGCTCACCGTCCGAGCGGCATCCCGCCGAGTTTACTGACGCCTACCCACGTGCCTTTTGCCGGGTCCCAGCGCACGATCAGCGCATTGTTAGGCCCGAGCCCGCGCTGTGGCTGCAGCTTGAAATCGTAGCGGCCCTGGACGCCCGTCCAGCCGGCTAGACCTGCGAGATACGCGCGCAGCTGCGCCGCAGTCGCATCCGGGCCGAGTTTGCGCAGCGCGTCGACGACCAAGAGCGCCGGATCCCACGCGGTGCTCGGAACGTAGTCGGGTTTCACGTTGAGCGCAATCAAGCCCGCATCGTATTGCGCGATCGCGCCTTTGACGCCCCGATCGGTGACGACTTCGGGCGCGAGCAGCGGCGTGCTCGAGAAGTAGAGCTCCTTCGGCAAGAACTGCGCGTATTGCGTCATCTGCGCATACGTGAGGTTGCCGGCACTCGTGTAAATCGGGATCGCAACGCCGCCATCCAGAGCGCCGCGCAACAGCGTGCCGAGCGGCGTCCCGGTCGTCCAGCCGAAGATCCACTGCGGGTTCGCGGCTTTGATGCGGGCCATCTGCGCGCCGACGCTGACGTCGGTCGGATTGAAGTGCTCGCGGTCGACGAGCGTGACGCTCTTGTTTTCCGCGAGCGCCAGCGCGACGTCGACGGCGCGCTCCGCATCCTGACCGCTCGTATCGGTCGACGTGATGACGGCCATGCGCCGCCAACCGATCTCGCGAAAATAGCGGATTGCGATAAGGACATAGTCAGCCGT
>DATNIC010000249.1:0-2035 GCA_035604635.1 Binatia bacterium | reverse complement strand
TCGCTCGCCGTCCGAATCGTGGAGCTCTTGTTTACGAGCAGACTGATCGTCGGGTGCTCGCGCGACTGGCGGCTGATCCCCGCGATCGCGACCAAATCGAGCCCGCCGTCGCGCGCTCCCAAGATGACCGTCGGCGGGAGCGCCCCGATATCGAGCGCACCCGAGCTGAGCGCGACCGGGATGTTGCTGACGACGCGCTGCGGCGTCATGGTCACGTCCAGGCCGCGCTTATCAAAAAATCCCTGGTCCTTGGCGACGAACGCCGGCAGGAAGTCGTTCGCGGGCGGGTAGCCGATGTTGAGCTTCGTCGTCTGCGCAACGGACGTCGAGGGGACGAGGAGCCCGACGGCGAGCGCCGCCGCAATGACGAGTTTCATGAAACCTCCACTTTCGGTCTTGGCGGGATCGGGCCGCCTTGATGTGCGAAACAGCCGACGTCGAAGATCGCGCCTGAGATGATGTCCGCTTCCGGTGAAAGCAAGAAGCACACCGTGTAGGCGATGTCTTCGGGGGTGCCGGTCCGTCCGGAGACGCTGCCCGTGTAGCCGCCCGGCGTAAACATCTGGAGCCCGGTCTGCGCGCGGCCTTTGCTCATCCCGGTCCCGAGCCCGCCGCCGCCGGGGACGACCGTGTTCACGCGAATGTGCTGATGGAAATGATCGTATGCGAGCGCCGCGCTGAGCGCGAAGATGCCGCCTTTGCTCGTCGCGTAGGCAAACATGTTGGGCTTTCCCCAACCCGCGCCCGAGCCGACGTTGACGATCGAGCCGCCGCCCTGTGCGATCATGTGGGGCAGCACGGCCTTGCACGTGAGATAGTACCCCTTGAGATTGACCTCGATGACGCGGTCCCAGAGCTCTTCGGATGTGTCGAGGATCGTGCCGAGCGGCCCGATTGCGGCGTTGTTCACCAGCGCGTCGATACGCCCGTGCTTCTCGCGGGTGAAATCGACGATGCGCTGCACGTCGGCGGCCTGCGAGACGTCAGCCTCGAGTGCATCGACCGCAAGCTTCTCCTTCTCCGCCTCGGCACGGACCAGCGCCGTCCCGTTCTCCGCGATGCTCGTGTGTTGGCGCGCGTCGAGTCCGAATGCGACGACCTTGTGGCCGCGCTTGGCCAACTCGATCGTTATCGCCTTCCCGATACCGAACGTACCACCCGTGACGATGACGACGGACATGGCGCCTTCTTCTAGCGCTGCGGCCGGTACGGACCGAGCGTTTTGAGCGCGTCGTTGACATACGACAGATCGACGGCTTGCTCGACCGTGACGTCCGTCTTCACCAGCGCGAAGTCTTTGTAGAACTGCAGATCGCGTTTGAGGCTCTCGATATTGACGCGTGCGTTCGGATCGACTCCGTTCGGCGTGATCGAACGATAGATGCTCGGATCCTTGATTCCGGTGTACTTCATCAGGATCGCGATGACGTCGTCCGCCTTCGAGCCCGCGATGCGTCCATTGTCGAGGACGTCGCTATAGTAGCGCACCCCCTTTATGTACGCCACCATGAACTTGCGAGCGGCATCGGGCTTGCTCTTCATGAACGGCCCGCCGTAGATGATCGAGGTCATCATGTGGTTGGGGGCGATGACGTCGCCTTGGATGAGGCGCACGACGCCGCCCGTCGCCAGCGCCCGCGTTACCCACGGCTCGGCCAGCATCGCCGCGTCGAGGGAGCCGCTGGAAATGCCGACGAGTTGGTCTCCGAAGGAAAGTTGGACTTCCTGAACGTCGCGCAGCGTCAAACCGCCCTTTTCGAGCGCATATTCCACCAGGTTCGACCGCAGCGACGGCTCGCCGACCTTCAAGCCCCGCAGGTCCTTGATCGAGCGGACTTTTCCGCTATCCCACAACGCCTTGCGGACAAGCAGCGAACTGTAGCCATATCCCTTCGGCTCGGAAGACTTGCTCGCGACGATCTTCAAATCGATCCCGCGCTCGACCGCGTTGAACAAGCCCGGCGAGACGTTCCCGGCGGCGATATCGAGCTGACCCGTGCCGACGAGCGAGACCATGTTCGACGCGCTGTCGAAC
>DATNIC010000248.1:0-3276 GCA_035604635.1 Binatia bacterium | reverse complement strand
CGAGGCGCTTCTCAGCTTCCCGACCGCCGGAATGTTGACGACCAAGCACGCTGCGAAGGCAATGATCGCCAGCGGCGCATCCGGAAGCATCATCCATCTGCTCTCGACGGCCGCCCACTTTGGTGAAGCGTCCGGTGCCGCCTATACCGCAAGCAAGGCAGCGCTTCTGAATTTTGCCCGTTCGGCCGCGATGGACTTGGCGCACGAGGGGATTCGAGTCAACACGATCACCCCGTGCGCCATGGAACATCAGTTATGGACGAGAATGCGTGACGAGATCTTCGACCCGCACTTCGTCGCGCCGAAGAGACGATCGTTCTATTCACGTGATGACTATCTCAAGATGATCCCGCTCGAGCGCTTCCCGCGCGCGTCCGATTTGGCCTGGGCCGCGGTGTTCTTGGCGTCCGACGAGTCGAGCTTTCTCACGGGCATCGACATTCCGGTCGACGGCGGCCTACGCTTCAAGTATCCGGCGTGGCGTCCGGGCGACTACACGAACGTGAACATCCACGACTATGCGAAGACCATCGAGCGTACGGAATACGGCGAGCCGAAAGGGAAACTGTTGGAAGAGGAGCCGAAATCATGAGTTCTGACAGCCGCGCGCAGCGCCGCGGCGAACGTTTGAACGTCCTGACGCAAACGGGGCCGGATTCCGACATGGGCAAGCTGCTTCGCACGTTTTGGCATCCGATCTTCGTCTCACGGAAGCTCGACGCCGGCAAAGCGGTCCCGGTCCGCCTGTTGAGCGAAGATCTGACGCTGTATCGCGGTGCGAGCGGCAAGCCTTACTTGGTCGGCGCACGCTGTGCGCACCGCTTGACCGTGCTCCACACCGGTTGGATCGAAGGCGAACAGATTCGCTGCATGTATCACGGTTGGTGTTACGACGGGAGCGGACAGTGCACCGAGCGTCCCGCCGAACGCGATACGACGTTGCCGAAAATCAAGATCGCAGGCTATCCGGTTCACGAGTACTGCGGATTGATTTTCGCTTACATGGGCGACGGATCGGCGCCGCCGTTCGAGCTCCCGCGCAAAGACGCGTTCGAGCGAACCGGCGGCATTCTCTACGCGCGTGCTGAGATTTGGGACTGCAATTGGTTCCAGATGGTCGAGAACTCGCTCGACGCCGTGCATGTCGCGTTCGTCCATCAGAAAGGCCGCGCGGGGACGTTCATCCAGACCGTTTCTGAAGCGATTCCCGAACTCGCATATGAGGAGACGGAGGCGGGGATTCGTCAGATCGCAACCCGCGCTCCGGGCAACGTGCGCGTCAGCGATTGGACGTTCCCGAACAACAACCACATTGTGCAGCCCGGACTAGAAAAGGACGATCCGTGGATCGACGTCGGCCACTGGAACGTCCCGATCGACGATGAGACGACCGGACGCTTCAATATTTGGTCAGTCCCGGCGACGGATCCGCAGCGCGAGCGCCGCATTCGCGACTATCTGGAGTCGGTCGCCGATTACAACGCAGTCGATCATCACGACGAGCTCTTCTACGAGGACAAATATCCCGACGACACGGTCATGCCATTGACGTTCGCGCAAGACTACGTGGCGCAAAAGGGGCAAGGGACGATCGTCGATCGCGAGCACGAGACGCTCGGGCGGTCGGATGCCGGCATCGCGTTCTTGCGCCGCATCTTTTTCCGCGAGATAGAGGCGATCCGCAACGGCGAGCCGCCCAAGCAGTGGCGGAAACTGGAGCGTCCGGCCGAAATGCCGGTTCACGTTGCGTAGCCTCACGAGGGAAAAGATAGTCGCGGCCGTTGCCGTTGTTGCGCTGCTCGCCGCACTCGTGGACGTCTCGCAAGCGCAGCAGGCCCCGTTCGACGTCAACGTCGTCCTGCCGCTCACGGGTCCGGCGGCTGCGCTCGGCAACTCGGAGTCGGAAGCGCTCAAGGCGGCCGAGCAATACTTGAACAAAAATGGCGGAATCCGGGGCCGACGCGTGCACTTCGCCATCCTTGACAGCCAGTCGAGCCCGCAGCTAGACGTTCAGCTGACGAACCAAATCTTGGCGAAACATCCAGCCGTCGTCATCGACGGTGGGCCGGCGACGAACTGCCGCGGCGTCTCGCCGCTCTATGCGCGCGGTCCGGTGCTCGCGTGCGTCTCGCCCGCATTCTATCCGGAAAAGGGCAGCTACCAGTTCGCGAGCGGCGTCGATTCGAGCGACGGGATGAAGACGATCCTCGCGTACATCGAACGCAGAGGTTGGAAGCGCATCGCTGTCCTTTCGCTCACCGACATCGCTGGTCAAGAGGCTGACAAAGCCTTGCAGTCATTCCTCGCAACGCCCGAGTTCCGCGACGTCACACCGGTCGCATGGGAGCATTTTTCACCGGGTGACATCAGCATCGCGACTCAACTCGCTAAGATGCGCGCGTCATCGCCGCAGGCAGTGATCATCTGGGCCACGGGTAGTCCGGTCACGACGTTTTACGCGGCGATGCGCGACGCCGCTTGGGACATCCCGGTCCTTGGGAGCAACGCGGTGCAAAGCTACGCTCTCACGGCACGCTACGGCTCCGTGATGCCGAAGAACTACTATATCTATTCTCTGGCGTGGCCAGGGTACCAGCGCATCGAGTCCAGCGAGCTCAAGAAGGCGCTGGGCACGTACTTTCGCGCGTTCGAGGCGGCTGGCGTCCATCCAGACGGGAACACTGCGATGACCTGGGATTCGACGCTGATCGTCGTGAGCGCGTTCCAAAAGCTCGGGACCGACGCAACGGCCGAGCAGATTCGCGACTACGTCCTCAATTTGCACGACTATGCCGGAGCGAGCGGGATGTTCGATTTTCGCAGCGGCAACCAGCGCGGATTGGATTTGGCGGACTGCATCGTCGTGAAGTGGGATCACGCAAAAAATCTGTGGGAACCGGTCAGCGGGCCGGCCGGAGCAGCGCTTCGCTAGCGCGACGCGATCAGCTCTTGGGCCTTCATCGGCTTGAGCGCTCCGTACTTTGCGGCGACGTCCAGCGCCGGCTGAATTAGTTGCGCCGAAAGCGTCTCTCCGTAGCGTGACCGCACCATGGTCAGGACCATCGACGGATCGACCTTCAACTGCGCTGCAAGGATTGGAGCGGTCTCCGCCTGGTGGGTGTTTGCCCAGTGCGCGCTCTCGCGCATCGCCGCGGCGAAGTGCTGCGCGGCTTCGGGGTGCGCTTCGACCCAAGGCTTCGATGCAACGTATCCGCCGATGAGAAACGTGCTCGCGATCGCATCATACGTCGAGGCGAACACCTTGACCGCACCCCG
>DATNIC010000247.1:0-5275 GCA_035604635.1 Binatia bacterium | reverse complement strand
TGGCCTGCCTTCAGTGCGGTAACGGCAGCGCTGTGGAACGGCATGCTCCACGGCGAGCTGCTTCCGGTCATCGGTTCGAGTCTTTGGAGGATGCTGCGCGGCTATTTGCTGGGAAGTGCCATCGGCATCACCGTCGGGCTCGCCATTGCCTTGGTGAGGCCCGTGAGGCTGACCCTCGAGCCGGCAGTGGAACTGCTGCGCCCCGTCCCAATCACGGCGGTGATCCCTCCGCTGATCTTCCTGCTGGGATTGGGCGATTCGCTCAAGGTGTTCTGCGTCGCTCTAGCCGCGTTCTTTCCCGTTGCCTTAAACACGATCAGCGGGGTGACGGGCATCGAGCCGATCTACGGGCAGGTCGCGCGAACGTTCGGGATTCCGCGGTTTGCCGCGCTGCGACGCGTGATCTTACCCGCGTCATTGCCGTTCATTCTTGCCGGATTGCGAACGAGTTTGGGGCTCGCACTCGTCGTTACGGTCATTGCGGAAATGATCGCAGGTCAGGACGGCGTCGGCTACTACTTGCTCAGTATGGAGTACGCCGTTCGCGCCCCGGAAATGTACGCCGCGATCATTCTGTTGGCACTCGTTGCCTACGCATTGAACCGCGGCTTCGTCTGGTGGGAAAGCCGGTTGATACATTGGGCGCGGACGCGCGAAGCTGCCGGGGGGCGGGCGTGAACGTCCGTTCGCAGGGCAAGGCCCCGGAAGCTCCCTCGTCGTCGCTCGGTGCGTCGCGGGGCGGCGAGTCGCTGACAATCACGTCCGTCGACAAGACCTTCGGCGGTAAGCGTGAGGTCACGGCGTTGAAAGAGGTCTCGCTCGCGGTCGCGCCGGGCGAATTTCTGTCGATCATCGGGCCGAGCGGCTGCGGAAAATCGACGCTCTTGCAAATCGTCGCCGGCCTAATGATGCCGTCCCACGGCAAGGTCTTCCTGGGAGCGAACGACGTCACCGGCGAGTCTGCGCATATGGTGTACCTTTTTCAGCAGTACTCCAAGTCATTGCTGCCGTGGATGACGGTCGAAGAGAACGTCATGTTCGCGTTCAATCATCGGCTGCATTTGAGGAAGAAGGCCGCGCGCGATCGCTGCAGCGAGTACTTGGAGATGGTAGGGCTCGACGATTTCGGTAAATACTATCCTTGGCAGCTCTCGGGCGGGATGCAACAGAGGGTTGCGATCGCCCGCGCACTCTCGTCCGAGCCGAAAGTGCTTCTGATGGATGAGCCGTTCTCTTCGGTGGACGCGCTCACGCGCATGGAGCTGCATGCGCTGGTTCAGGAATTGTGGGAGCGCAAGCGCTTTACCGCGCTCCTCGTCACCCACGATGTCGATGAGGCAATTTTCCTCGCGGACCGCGTCGCGGTCCTCACTCATCGTCCGGCGACGATATCGGAGATCGTCGGCGTCGACCTATCGCGACCGCGGCGACCCGTAGAAGTGCATGAGAATCCGCGCTTTCTAGAGATGCGGCATCATCTGCTCAATCATCTGCTTCGAAAGCCCGAGCAATCCGATGAACCGCCTGTATAGAAAGGCGCTGTTGTTCCTTCCCGGCGTCGCGTTCATCGTCGCGGTTTTTGCCGCCATCCAAGTTGCGGCTTCGAACGGCGCGGTCAACAAGGTGATCGTGCCACCTCCGACGGCCGTCGTTGGAGTGTTCTGGCATCTCATCGTCTCGGGTGCTTTCATCGTTCCGCTATTCCAAACGCTCGTGCTGCTGTTCGTGGGATATGGCGTCGGATGCGCCTTGGGGGTTCTGCTGGGCATCCTGATGGGCTCGTTCAGGCCGGTCTATTTGCTGTTCGAGCCTTTAACCGAGCTACTGCGGCCGATTCCAAAACCCGCGCTGCTGCCCGCTCTGATGCTGTTCTTGGGTCTGGGACCGTCGATGAAGATCACGATCATCGCGTTGTCGACGTTTTTCCCCGTCCTCGTCAACGCGATTCAGGGAACACGGGCGGTCGATCCGACGATGTTGGCGATGGCACGCACCTTCGGCTACCGGCCGGCCGCGATCATTTGGAAGATCGTCTTACCTGCGGCCGCACCATACTACCTTGCAGGGATGCGCATCAGCCTCGGGATAGCGCTGGTCGTGGTGATCATCGCCGAAATGCTGGCCGGAAAAGGCGGCATTGGGTTTGCCTTACTGAACAATCAGCGAGATTTTCTCGTCCAGCCGACGTACGCGTGGGTGCTCGTGCTGGCTTTGCTGGGGCTGAGCCTCAACGCGCTGTTCACGTGGATGGAACGGCGCGCGACCTTCTGGCACGCTCCGAGCTCGACGTGAGCGATTCGAACAGCCGCAAGGAGCGGCTCGCAAAGACGAATTTTTGGGATGCGATTCTTGCGTTGCGCGACGAGCAGCGCGAGCATCGTAAGACGGCGGTTCAGGTGATCAAAGAATCAGAGCTGCCGCTCGAGGTCAATCGGCAAGGACTGATGCGGTGGTATCTCCACCCCGAGATCAAGGATACGATCTTGTCGACGTACCTGTTTTTTTCGCAGGAAATTCCGCCGGGCAGCCGTTCGGGACGGGTGAAATTTCAGGGCGATCAGGTGATCTACATCGTTGAGGGTCAGGGCTATACGCTGATCGACGGCGTGAAGCACGCATGGAAGGCGGGCGACGTTCTCAATTTACCGCTTCGAAAGCGGGGTATCGTCGTCCAGCACGTTAACAGCGATCCCGAGCATCCCGCGAAACTCGTCGCTGCCGAGCCGAATTTTCTCGCCTGCGCCAGCGTCGATCGCGGCTCGGGGTTCGAGCAACTGGAAGACGCACCCGAGTACCAGCGATCCAAGCATCCCTAGCTTCGTGTACGGTAGCGTCTTCACTCCGGCCGATCGCCCCTTTCGCTTTCCGGTTCGCGTCCACGAAGACGTCGAGCCGCATTCGCACCTGACCGAAGAGGAACAACGGGTTCTCGCCGACGCCGTGTGGCGGCTCGACAACGTCGAGTTCACGACCGTGGGCATCGACATCGGCAGCTCGACCTCGCATCTGATGTTCTCGCGCGTTCACCTGCGGCGCAAGGCGCATCAGCTCACCAGCCGTTTCGTCGTGATCGAGCGGAAGACGCTCTGGTCCTCGCCGATCCTCTTCACGCCGTTTGCCGGCGCGAAGATCGAGACGGCTCCGTTGCGAGCGTTCATCGACGATGCCTACGCACAGGCGGGCATCTCGCGCGACGACGTCGATACGGGCGCCGTCATCCTCACCGGCGAGGCAATCAAACGTGAGAACGCCGCCGCGATCGCGACGCTCTTCGCGTCCGAGGCCGGTAAATTCGTCTGCGCGTCGGCAGGCCATCATCTCGAGTGCCGGCTCGCGGCGCACGGCTCCGGGGCCGTCGCGCTCTCGGAGAAGACGGGGCGGACGGTGCTCAATGCCGATGTCGGCGGTGGGACGACGAAGCTTGCACTCTGCATCGACGGCCACGTCGTCTCGACGTGCGCGTTCGCGTCGGGCGGGCGGCTGATCACGCACGATACGAAGGGCCGCTTGACGCGGCTCGACGATCCGGCGCGGATCGTTGCGGACTCGCTCGACGCTGATCTGCGCGTCGGCATGAAACCCCGCAAGGGCGTGCTCGCCGAGATCGTCGACGTTTTCGCCGGGATTACGCTCGAGTATCTGCGGCGTGAGACGCCAAGCCCGCTCGGGCGGGCACTGCTCCTCACCGAAGTGCTAAGCGGCCCGCCGGCTGAGATCATTGCGTTCTCCGGCGGGATCGCGGAGTACATCTACGGGCGAGAGGACACCGACTTCGGTGATATTGCGAAGCCCCTCGCCGAAGGGATTCGCGCGCGTCTTCCGGCGCTGGGCCTCGAGCTCGCCGACCCCGGCGCGGGGATCCGCGCGACGGCTATCGGCGTTTCGCAGTTCACCGTGCAGGTCAGCGGCCGAACGATCCACCTCAGCGACGTCGACCTTCCCTTATATAACGTCCCCGTCGCGACACCGCACTTTACGAACGGCGACGTAATCGATCCGGTGCGCGTCGCGTCGGCGGTTGCCGAGGCGCGATCGACGCTCGATCTCGAGCCGGCAGCGGCGCTCGCGCTTGCGCTGCGCTTCGACGGCAGCCCAACCTACCCGCGGCTCCGGGGCCTCGCGCAGGGGATCGCGGACGCGTTCACCGGCTCGGGTGAGGCCCCGTTGATTCTGATGTTCGACAACGACGTCGGGCTTTCGCTCGGGCGTCTGCTCGAACGGGAATTCAAACTCGACCGGAAGCTGTTGTGCATCGACGGCCTTGAACTCAAAGAGTTCGACTACGTCGACATCGGGAAGCCGGTCGAGCTCGCTCGCGGCCTTCCAGTTATTATAAAGTCGTTGCTGTTCGGCCGGTGATCGTCTACGGGACGTCGTTGTATGCGAACGGCGGCATCTTTGACGTGATCCCGCTGCCTTCGAGCGATTTCTCGTAGTCGACGCGGATCTGCGGATCCTCGTCTTCGTATTCGATCAGCGTCCCGCCCTTGCGATAGCTGATGTAGACGCCGGGGACGCCGTCGATGATCCGCGCGCCCGAACGGCGAAAGCCGGTCGGGTTCTTCGCGCTTCCACCGGGGCGAAAGGCGAGCTGACGCGCGGTCTCGCCGCCGGTGTTGAAGTGCTGATGGAACCACTTCGTCGGCGGGCTCATGACGGAATACGGGCCCCAGTCGACGCGGACGACTTGATCATCGAATTTGTTTTGATACGGGCGGACGCCGAGCTCGATCGGCCACATGAGGCTGTAGCCTTCGGAGCGCGCGATGAGGAGGATCGCTCCGCCTTGGTGGTGGTGCGCTTTGTGATAGCGCCCGACCGGCCACTCGGTTAAGTGGCCGGCGAACGAGTTCTTCGCCATGTCGAAGATGGTGATCTTGACGCCGGCGCCTTTCATCTCTTGCGCGTCGACGAGCGCCTCGCTGACGTTGTCGATGAAGTTCGTCTCCCAGATCACTCCCGAGCCTTCGAGATAGCGCTCTTCACGCGTGAAATACTCGCCGTCGGTGTCGTCGAAGCGGTCGCGGAACTCGTACGGGTTGTTGAAGATGAAGTCGAGGTTGTGGAACAGGTCCATGATCATCGGGCAGTCGTTGACCGCGAGATAGAGCGCCGGCGTGTTCCCGAGATTGTGGAGCTGATACGAAGCATTGAGGGGCGGCGAGAACAGGCTGAACTCGGCCCACTCGAACGACTTCTTCGAGCCGGACGAGCCGTCGAGCCAGACTTCGGTCGCACCATGCCCTTGGACGATGCTGATCAGCTGCTGATAGAG
>DATNIC010000246.1:0-19346 GCA_035604635.1 Binatia bacterium | reverse complement strand
TACAGCACGCGCGGCTGGCACAACGACTATCTCGAACGAGCGGCGGCACCGAAGCGGTTGAAGAGCGGAGCGCCAAGCGTCGCCGCGAGGATCGAGAAGAACGTGATGCCGATGAGGATCGAGCGCTCGTAGTCGTTGATCCCCGAAGCGGTAACCGCCGTGTTTGCCAAAACGATGTTGAACTCGCCGAGCGGGACGAGCGCAACGCCCATGATGATCGCGCTCGGCCACGCCAAGCCCGCAACCTTGCCCAGTGCCGACCATACCAGTCCGCGAAAGATGACGAAAGCAGCGCCCACGCCGATGATGATCGGCCAGTTCCGCAGGACGATCGCCGGATCGATCAGCATCCCGACGGCGACGAAGAACAGCGAGACGAACAGCGCGCGGAACGGCATCACGATCGACGCGATCTGCGCGCTGCCGGCTGCCTCGGAGATGACGGCACCGGCGATGAACGCGCCGAATTCGTACGGCAGGCCGAAGACGTACGCCAAGAATCCGGCAAAAAGCGCGATCGCCGCACAGGCACCGAAAACCGCCTCGGATGGCGCCCTCGCCACGGTCGCGACGACGATCCGGCGCAACAGCGTCGCGCCCAGAACGAGCGCGACGGCGACGAACACGATCGCCTTGAAGACCGGCAACAGGATTCCGGCCAAGCTCAACTGACTTGCCGGCGTGGCGACGATGACGAGCAAGATCACCGCGACGAGGTCCTGCACGACCAGCAGGCCGAGCGCCAAATGGCCGACGTACGCGTTATCGACGCCCCAATCGCGCAAGAGGGCGGCGCCGATCGCCGTGCTCGAGAGGATCGTCGTCAGCGCAAGGACCCAGGGGTGCGGAAATCCGAGGACGATCGCCAGCCCCGCGAAGACGAGCGCAAGGATGGCCATGACGGCAGCGTTGCCGGCAATCGCGACGGCGCCGGCCGAGCGCATCTCCGCAAACGAAAAGCCGAGCCCCAGGCTGAACAAGAGAAAGACCAATCCGAGCTCGGCGAGATTTTCGATCGTCTCGGTGCGCACGAAGATGCCCGGCGTGAACGGCCCGATGACTATTCCGGCGAGGATATAGCCGACGATCCGGTTGATGCCGAAGCGAGCGACGACCGCGCCGATAACGACGGCAAGGAGCAGCGCGAGCGTGATGTCGGTGAGGAACAACGCCTTGGTGTCGTGCTCGGGAACGTTGTAGATGAACTGCAGCTAGCTTCTCGCCGGGATTTCGCTTGTCTGGGCCGGTGCGACGGTGCCGCTGCCGGCCCCGTCGCCGGACGGGCGGTGATGGCCGCGGCCTTCGACCATCAGGTAGATCACCGGCGTGACGAAGAGGTTGAGTATCGTCGAAACCAGCATGCCGCCGAGCACCGCGGTGCCGAGCGAGTGTCGCTCCTCGGAGCCGGCGCCGCTTGCAAAGACGAGCGGCAGGATGCCCAGGATGAATGCGAGCGAGGTCATCAAGATCGGGCGCAGCCGCGTCTGCGCCGCTTTGATGACCGCGCTACGCGGATCCAAGCCCTGGTCCTGCAGCTGATTGGCGAACTCGACGATCAGAATCGCGTTCTTACTCGCCAAACCGATCAGCATCACGTAGCCGACCTGCGCGAAAATGTCGCTCTGCAGGCCGCGTAGCATCAGCGCTCCGATCGCGCCGAACATCGCGAGCGGGACGGCTAAAATGATGATGAACGGATCGGTCAGGCTCTCGTACTGCGCCGCCAGCACGAGGAACACCATGATGATCGCAAGCGCAAAGATGATCAGGGTCGCGCCGCCGGACTGAATCTCCTCGAGTGCGAGCCCCGTCCACTCGTAGGAAATGCCCTTTGGGAAGATCGCCTTCGCCAGCTTCTGCATCTCGGTGATCGCCTGACCCGAACTGTAACCGGGGCCGGCCCCTCCGCTAAGCTCAACCGAGCGAAAGAGATTGTAGTGCGTGATGTACGGCGGTCCCTTGACCTGCGTGATTTTTACGAAGCTCGTCACGGGTATGATCGCGCCGCTCGCCGACTTGACGTAAATCGTCTGGAGATCGCTCACGCGGTTGCGGTACTGCGCATCGGCCTGGATGTAGACGCGATACGACTGCGCCAAATAGTTAAAGTCGTTCACGTAGAACGATCCCAAATAGATCTGCAGCGCGTTGTACACGTCCTGCAGCTTGACCCCGAGCGTATAAGCCTTGTTCCGGTCGACCTCGACCTGAATCTGCGGATTGTCTAAGCGGAACTGTGTGAAGACTTGCGAGAGCACGGGATCTTGCGCAGCGGCGCCCATCATCTTGTACGCGGTGAACGTCGTCGTTGGGAGCCCGACGTTCCCCGTATCCTGCATCTCGAAGGTGAAGCCGCCGAAGTTGCCCAGACCGTTGATCGCAGGCGGATTGAACGCGAACGCGGTCCCGCCGGCGAGATGGAATAGGCCGTAGTTCATCCGGCCCAAGATCGCCTGGAGCGAGTCGTTTCGGCTGCTGCGTTGACTCCACGGCCGCAGCAACGCGAACGCGAGGCCCCGGTTCGGAGCGATCCCGATAAAGCTGAACCCGGCTACCGTGAAGACCTGGTCGATGTCGCGATCCTGTTTAGCGATCGCGTAGACGGCCTGCTCGAATTTCGTCGTTTGGTCGAGCGACGAGCCTTCCGGCAGCTGGATCAGCATGATGAAGTAGCCCTGGTCCTCTTCGGGGACGAAGGTCGCCGGAACGTGCCCGTACAGCCAGTACGTCGCGAACAGACCTGCGACGAAAACGCCAAGCACGGGGAACCGCCACTCGAGCGCTTTCGGAAGAGCTCGCGCGTATCCACGCCGGACTGCGCTGATGCCGTAGTTGACCGCTTCGAAAAATCGATTGCGCGGCCTTTGCCCGCGACCCAGAAGGAGCGCCGAGAGGGCGGGCGTCAAGGTCAGCGCGTTGAACAGCGAGATCGTGATCGAGCACGCGATCGTCAGAGCGAACTGGCGGTAGAGCTCGCCCGTCGTCCCCGGCAGGAAGCCGGCTGGGATAAAGACCGCTAGCAGGACGAGCGAGGTCGCGAAGACGGCGCCGGCAATCTCGCGCGTGCCATGGAGGGCGCCGTCGAAGGCGTTCATTTTGTGCTCTTCGATGGAGCGTGAGATGTTCTCGATGATGACGATTGCGTCGTCGACGACGAGCCCGGTCGCCAACGTCAACCCGAACAGCGTCAGCGTGTTAATAGAGAAGCCGAGCAGCTTCATCAGCGCGAACGTCCCGATCAGCGAGATCGGAATCGTGATCGCGGGGATGAGCGTCACGCGCCAATTCTGCAGAAAGAGATAGATCACGCCGACGACGAGCACGATCGCGACGCCCAGGGTCTCGGTCACTTCTATGACCGATTCCCGGACGAACGTGGTCGTATCGTACGGGACGCTGAAGTGGACGCCGGCCGGGAATTGCGGTTTGATCTGCTCCATCGCGCCGAGGACGGAGCGCGATATCGCCAGCGCGTTTGCCGTCGAGAGCTGCTGTACGGCGATGCCCAACGCGGTGTGGCCATTGAACCTCGTCGACGTCAGGTAATTCTCCGCCCCAAGCTCGACCCGACCGACGTCTTTGACGCGCAAGTAGTAGCCGGTTGAATTCGATTTGATGATGATGTTGCCGAACTCGGCGGGAGACGTCAGCCGTCCTCGCGCCTGCACGGTGTACTGATAAGGCTGATTTCCATTCGTCGGCGCCTGACCGATGGCGCCGGCCGCGACCTGCACGTTCTGGTCCTGCAAGGCCGCGATCACGTCGCTCGCGGCGAGCCCGTTGTCGGCTAGCGCCTTCGGATCGAGCCACAAGCGCATTGCATACTTGCGCTCACCGAAGATAAACACCGAGCCGACGCCCGGTATCCGCTTGAGAACGTTGACGATATTGAGCGCTATGTAGTTGCTCAACACGATGTCGTCTATGTCCGGATTGTCTGACGTCATGGCAACGACGAGCGTGAAGGTGCTCGTGTTCTTCGCGACGGTGACGCCAGTTTGCGTGACGGGTGCGGGCAGCCGGCCGAGAACCGTATTGACCTGCCCCTGAACGTCGTTCTGCGCGACGTTGAGGTCCGTCCCGAGGCTGAAGGTGCAAGTGATCGTCGCCTGCCCCGTATTGTCCATCGACGAGGACATATAACGGAGACCCTGGACCCCGTTGATCGCCTGTTCCAGCGGCGTGACGACCGAGTACTCGACGGCCTCAGCGCTGGCGCCCGTGTAGTAAGCCGTCACCGTTATCGTCGGCGGAGTGACGTTAGGATATTGCGCGATCGGCAGGGTCGGTATCGCGATGAGACCGGCCAACAAGATGATCGCCGAGCAAACCGATGCGAAGATTGGTCTGCGCAGGAAAAACTCGAGCAAGGCGGTTCCTTCAGGCTCCTCAGACGTACTTTTGAAGAGAGAACCGACCGCTTCGGCGCTTGGGTTGCGCCTCCCCCAGGAAAAAACGCCAAAGAAAAAGCGCCGTACACGACGGCGCTATTTCAGAATCGGGGCTTACTCTGCCCTAGGCCAAGGCGGCTTCGACGACGTTTTCCTCTTGCTCCGCGAAGACCGGATTCGAGAGGTAACGCTCGCCAGTGTCGCAACCGATCGTCACGATCATCTTGCCCTTTGCCTCGGGCCGCTTCGCGACTTCGAGCGCGGCCCAAATGTTTGCGCCGGCCGAGATACCGATGAGCATCCCTTCCTCGCGCGCCGCGCGGCGCGCCATCGCGATCGCGTCTTCATTCGTTACGCGGATCACTTCGTCGTAGATCTTCGTATTCAGCACTGCGGGAACGAAGCCGGCGCCTGTCCCCTGGATCTTGTGCGGGCCCGGTTTACCACCCGAAAGGACGGGCGAGGCATCGGGCTCGGCCGCGATGATCCGCACGCCCGGCTTGCGCGACTTGAGGACCTCACCCACGCCGGTGACGGTCCCGCCGGTCCCGACCGCGGCGATGAAAATGTCGACCTTGCCGTCGGTATCGCGCCAGATCTCTTCGGCCGTCGTCTTGCGGTGAATCTCGGGATTCGCCGGATTGTCGAACTGCTGCGGCATGAAATATTTCGAAGGATTGCTATCGTGGATTTCCTTCGCCTTGCGAATCGCGCCGGGCATCCCTTCCGCCCCCGGGGTCAGGATCAATTGAGCGCCGTAGGCCTTGAGCAGATTGCGCCGTTCGATCGTCATCGTTTCGGGCATGGTCAGGATGATGGGATAGCCCTTCGCCGCAGCGACGAAAGCGAGCGAAATCCCGGTGTTCCCGCTCGTCGGCTCGATGATGATCGTGTTGGGACGCAAGCGTCCTTCTCGTTCAGCCGCCTCGATCATCGAGACGCCGATGCGATCCTTGACGCTCCCCGCGGGATTGAACGACTCCATCTTCACCAAGATGTCAGCGCCGGCGCCTTTGGCGAGCCGAGGAAGCCGGACGAGCGGGGTATTGCCGAACGTGTCGGCGAGGGTATCGTAAATCCGTGCCATCAGGGGCCCTCATAATGTCAAACTGGACTGCAATGTGACAACATTGTAACCCAACAGCGAGCGGAATGGGTGCGTCATCGAGCGGTCGAACGTGCGTTCGACCGCTGTTTCGCTGCTCGCGCTATTTTAGGTCGCAGTACGCGGGCAAGCCGCCGGCGCCGTGCGCTTGGGTAACGGCGCGGAGAACCGCCGCCATCACGGCCTCGACGGCGAGCGCGCCGACGACGTCGGAGGCGGTCTGCACGTTGCCTACGCAGACGGCAAACAGGGTATCGCCGTCGCGCGACGTGTGCGCCGGCGAAATCGTCCGCGCGAGCCCGTTGTGCGCCATCTGCGCTACTTTGGTTGCCTGCGTTTTCGTCAGGGCGGCATTGGTCGCAACGACTCCGATCGTCGTATTCGTCGCGATCGGCGGCTCGCGGTTCCAGCCGCGCTCGCGCAGGACTGCCGCTGCGTCGACGGCGGCACCGGCTTCGTTGCGCGGACCGGCGAGTATCTTTCCGGAACTGGGATCGATGACCGAACCGACCGCGTTGACGACGACGATAGCCCCGACGACGACGCCTTGTTTGTTGCGAACGCTCGCGCTGCCGATTCCCGACTTCATCGCACGATCGAGACCGAGTACTTTTCCGACGGTCGCGCCGCAGCCGGCGCCGGCATTGCCCTCAATCGGCGGATCGGAGCTCGCGAGCTCGACGCAACGATACCCCATCGCGGCGTCGGGCCGGCGCTTGGCGTCGCCGATTCCCAAATCAAAGATCACCGCAGCCGGGACGAGTGGGACGAGGACGTCGCGGACGCGATACCCGATTCCGCGCTCCTCGAGCGCACGCATCACGCCGCCCGCCGCGTCGAGTCCGTATGCGCTACCGCCGGTCAGGCAAATCGCGTGGATGCGCTCGGCGGAATTGACCGGTGCGAGCAAGTCCGTCTCGCGGGTTCCGGGCGCGCCGCCTCGCACGTCGACGCCGGCGATACCGCCGTCTCGCCCCAACAGCACGACGCTGCATCCCGTCAGCGCTATTGCGTCTTGGTCCTGTCCTACGGCGATCCCGGGGACGTCGACGATCGTCCCGCTCATCTCTTTAGGTCGCGCTTATTGCGCATCCTGCGCAGCGCGACACAAATGCATCCTGCATTTAGTCGGTGCCGATGTCCCAGAGCAAGCCGAGATCGCGGCGTGAGTAAGCGCGGAATGCGATCAGGGTTTCCGTGCCGGTGATCCCGCTCAAGCGCGCGATCCGGTCGCTGACGACGTCGCTGAGCATGTCGTGCTCGCGCACGCGCACGACGGCGACGATGTCGTATTCGCCGGCGACGCTGTACGCTTCGGTGACGGCGTCGATCTCCAGGAGCTTCTCTGCGATCCCTCGCGCGGTCCCAGGCTCGGCGTTGATCAGCACGATTGCGGTGATCATAGTAAACGCTACACGACCCCGGGCGCAAAAACGCCCGCGGCATCGAAGCCGCGCGGGAGGAATCCGAAGCGCGTGAGCATGTCGACGACCGGCTGAAGGAGCGTGGAGTTATTCGACTCCGCAAAGGCGATACGCGGATAGGCATTGATGACATCGATCGAAATCTTCGTGTACTGCGCCAGCAGCGGTGCGCACTCAGCATGATGACGGTTCGCCCAGCGGGCCGCTGCACGGACCGCGAACGAAACGCGGCGCGCAAGCGCGCCGTTGTTGTCGACCCAGTTCTTGTTCCCGACGACGCCGAGAGTTTGGAATGGTCCCTTTTTATTCACTGCCTCATAGACGCACCCGATCGCGACGAGATTCGCCTTGTTCTGGGTGAAGATCGGCTCGACGATCACGCCGCCGTGGATGCGGCCCTGTGCGATCGCCGGCGCCTGCGCGATCGTCGGAATCTCGACGAAGTTTACCGCCTTCGAATCGCCCCCGTTCGCGTCGATGTAGGCCATCGTCGCTCCCTGGACCATGTCCCGCAGCGTCGAAACGGCGACCGTCTTGCCAGCCAGGTCCTTCACGCTCTTAATGCCGGTGTTCGGACCCACGGCGAGATACGCGATGGGCGAGGCCGGCGTGTAGATCGCCCCGCACTGGATCAACACCATCGGCAGGCCGCGCGAAAACGCCGATGAGAGCGAGCCGCTGTTCGTTACGCCGACGTCGAGCGCTCCGGCGAGCAGCGCCTGCGAGACGGAGCCGCCGTTGGGAAACATGCTGAAATTCATGTCGAGTCCGGCTTGTTTGAAAAAGCCCTTTTCCTGCGCGTAGTAGACCATCGCAGCTTCTTCGACGCCGACCGTGCCGAGCCGAATCGTCGCGGCGGACTGAGCGGATGCGGGGAGTGCCGAGGCCGCGATAGCGCCTCCGGTTAGGGCCAGCATCTCCGAACGTCTCATGATTGCACCTCGCTAGACGCCTTGCGGCAAGATTCGGCGGTTCGATTGCCAACCTCTTCGGGTGAGGTTGCTACCCGTTGCTCACTGAGGAAAAGAACCGCCTACTGACGCAAGTCGGCCCCGGCACGCCGATGGGCGAACTCCTTCGACGCTATTGGATGCCGATCGCAGCGCTCAGCGAGTTCGCGACCAAGGACGTCAAGCCTGTCCGCTTGATGGGCGAAGATCTCGTCTTGTACAAGGATCGCCGCGGCACGTTCGGTCTCGTCGACCGGCATTGCCCGCATCGCCGCGCCGATCTCTCGTACGGTTTTGTCGAGGACTGCGGAATGCGCTGTAACTATCACGGTTGGCTCTTCGATGAGGCCGGCCGCTGCATCGAGCAACCTTTCGACGACACAGCGCATGCCGAAGCGCACTTCAAAGACAAGGTTCGGATCACGGCCTATCCCGTCGAGGCCAAGGGCGGGTTGTTGTGGGCGTATCTCGGCCCCGCGCCGCGCCCGCTCGTCCCGGCGTGGGAGCCGTTTACCTGGAAGAACGGTTTCGTACAAATCGTCTTCTCGCACATCCCGTGCAATTGGGTCCAGTGCCAAGAGAACTCGATCGACCCCGTCCATTTCGAATGGATGCACCGCAACTGGACCGTCCGTCTTGGGGGCCGGCTCGGACCGTACGGCAAGAAGCACGTCAAAATCGACTTCGAAGAGTTCGAGTACGGTTTCGTCTATAAGCGGCTCGTCGAAGGGATGCCGGAAAGTCATCCGCGCTGGGTCACCGGCCGGATCTGCCTGTGGCCGAATTGTTTGGGGCCGTTACGGCACTTCGAGTGGCGCGTCCCAATCGACGACGAGAACACGCTCTCCGTCGCGTGGCATTTCAGTCGCGTCCCGACGGAGCGCGGACCGTACGTGCAGACGATCATTCCCGCGTGGAAAGGACCGACGAAAGATCCGCTGACGGGGCGCTGGCTGACCAGTCACGTCATGAACCAAGATTTCGTCGCCTGGCTCGGACAAGGGACGATCGCGGATCGCAGTAAGGAGCACTTGGGCGCGAGCGATCGCGGGATCATCCTGATGCGCAAGCGTTTCTTCGACGACCTCGAAGCGCTCGAACGCGGCGACGATCCCAAAGGGATCGTGCGCGACCCCGCGATCAACGATTGCATCCGGCTGCCGATCGTCGATCGTGAAATCTATACCGAAGGCTTGACCTTAGCGGAGATGCGCGCCGATCCGTCGCTCGATCCGCTGGCCGGTTACGGATTGCAAGCCGGTCAGCCGGAATCGGTCCGCCGCGCCTATCTCGAAGCGATGGGCGTCGACGATCAGCCGGCGGTCGATTTGGGCGCGGATTTTCTCATCGCGGCCGGCGCGGCGACAAGCAAACGCATCTGGTCCTAAGCTACCGATTGAATCTCTTGGCGCGGGCCTCGCGAATGCGCTCGATCCTCGCCATCGTCTCCTCGGCGCCGCTCGAACTCGAAAGCTGCTTGTAGTGGCCGCGAACGCGCAGAATCAAGACGGTCAAGATGATCGCAAATGCAAGCGCCGCCGACGTCAGGCGATAGCGGTCGGCCCACGGAAAGAGCGCTCCGGCCGCGCCGAGCAAGGCCAGCATGACCAAAAGCGCCTGCAGCCGGCGCATCGGCACGTGCGTCGCTAATCCTCGCTTTCGTGCAAGTGGAGGTGGCAGCCGTCTTCGGCGTCGTTGAGGACTTCACGAGCTTCTTGCAAAGCGGTTGCTGAGAGCTCGGGTGGAGCCTCGACGCTGCCTTCCGTGGCCAGAAAGCCGCCTTCATCCCAATCCTCCCACGTCTCGAGCGGCTCGCCGTCGACGTCGGCCGGGAAGCGGACGCAAAAACCCTGGTCGATGTGCAGCCCGACAACCAGGACGCGCGTCCCGCGCGCGAAGTACGTTCCATCCTTCCAAAGGGTTCCGTACGTGGTGTCGTAGTAAGCGCCGATCTTAATCTGCTCGATCTTTCCCATCTCCACGGGTGTGTTGGCGCGAGGATTCGCCGTTCGAGGCCACATACTTGCCAGCGATGAGCGACGAGCACCCGAGCGCCTGGCGTGTCACGGAGTCTACCTACGTTATCGACACACCCCATCTGCGGTTGAGGAAAGATACGATCGTCCTCCCCAACGGCGATCGAGTGAACGACTTCTACGTTCGCGAGACCCGCGGCTTCGTCATCATGTTCGCGATGACGCCGGACGATCAAATCGTCTTTACGCGTGAGTATCGCCACGGCTTCGGAGCGCATCTGCTCGGTTTACCGGGTGGGCAGATCAACGAGGACGAGTCGCCCCCGGAGTGCGCGAGCCGCGAGCTCGCCGAGGAGACGGGCTACGCGGGCAGCGCGCCCGAGTTCGTAGGGTCCTTCATCATCGCCCCCGTCAACTCCGACGGAGAGTTCCACGTCTACGTGATTCGCGATGCGCGCCCGTCGGTCGCGCCGTCGTTGGACATCACCGAAGACATCGCGGTCGAGCTCTATCCGCGCAGCGAACTTCACGCGATGGTACGCGACGGAAGAATCCGTGTCAGCCCGCATGCGCTCGCGATCTACGCGGCGCTCGATTACTTGGGCGAGCTTTAGGTCTACGAGACCGATCGCAACGCGCGCGGCGGCGCTCCGGGCATGAGAGTCTTCGCGAGATGCAGCGGGTCGTAGGCGGCGACGTCGCGGACGCCGCCGTCCTCGGCGTTGCGGCGCGAGGCGCGCAGGGCGTCGATCGCTTCGGGTAGCGCGAACTGCTCGCCGACGTAGCCGGAGACGAAGCGGCCGCCGCGAATCTCGCCGCGCGCTTCCATCCGGCGTAGCGCCGCAAGCAGCTCGCGCCACGGCGGGGCGAGGGACTCACGCGCCACGACATCCCGGAAGACGATCCCCCAGCGCACCAGGAGCTGGCGGGCGAAGGCGTCGGCGTCGATGCGCTCCGTCTCCGCCTGCAGGAGCGTCCAGCGGCCTCCCGATGAGCGCGGGCGGGCTCGCAAGCCCTTTTCGCCAAGGCGACGCTTGCTATCGGTCAGCGCGCGGAGCGCGTCGAAGCCGTCGGCGGTGACGAGCCCCGCGGCGACGAGTTGCCAGAGCGCTTCTTCCACCTCGGCGGGAAGTCGCTTCGTACCGCGCACGATGTCGGCGAAGAACGGTGCGCCGCGCCGCCCGATCTCGGCGAGCACGTCGCGCCCCGCGTGCGAGAGAGCCTCGGTATCGCAGTCGTTGCGTACGATCAGCGCGCCGGCGTTTTCGCGCGCGAACAGTGCGATCGGGGCGAGCTTGGTCGGCCGGATGCGGCGCGGCCTGCCCGCCGCGACTTCGTTCACATGCGTGATCGCGAGCGCCGGGTGCGGCGAGAGGCGGCCCCACATCACGTCGCCGGTGTAACAGAGCCGATCGAGGTACTCGGGTTTATAGCCCGCGACGCGCGCCGGCAGCACCGTCGCCTCCCACGCGGCAGCGGGGATCTCATAACCTTCGAGCTGACGAATGACGTGCAACGTCCCATCGATCCCGTGCAGGCGCGACGATGGCGCAACGTGTTGCCAGCGGAAGAGAAAACGTACGTACTCCGCGGTACTCACGGGCTCGATTTCGCGTCGCAGCGCGCCGAGAGTGAGGCGGTGGATGCGCGCGAGGATGCGCCGGTTGCACCATTCGTCGGCTGCGCTACGGAAGCGGCCGCGCAAGACTTGCCCTTCGGTTTCGAGCCGGATCAGCGCGGCGTCGACCATCGACGGCTCGACGGCGAAGCGAGCGGCAAGCTCGTCGACCGTCACCGGCCCGGTCGACTCGAGCCAACCGCGCAGGATCTCGCCGAACGCATCCTCACGCCGTTGTGGGAGCGGTTGCGTCGCGGCGAGCGCCGAAATCGCAGGGGTCGCGCAGGCATCGGGAAACGCGACACGCGCGAGACCAAGCCGCTCGGCGCAAGTCCAGAAGCGCGCGTCGCCGGCGTCCAGGGTCGTTGCACGCCGCTGCGTGACGAGCTCGTCGAACCACGCGTGCCACGCGTCGATGGGCGGGAGGACGACGAGGGTCATCAGCGCATCGTGCAGTTCGTCGGCGTTACGGACGAGCGGCCACGACTCTTCCGCGACCTCTGCGATCGCGGCCGGATCGAGGATACTCGCGCCGTCGACGTCGGTGCGGGTCGTGCGGCGCAGCGTGACGGCACGCGCACGTCGCTCTTCGAGCGGTGCGTCGTCGAGATAGGCATACGGGTTCGCGTTGAGGATCTCGTGGCAGAACGCCGAGGGTTCGGCAGTGTCGACCGCGACCGTGCGGATCGCGCCGCTCTCGACTTGGCGCAGCACGCCGAGCAACCCGCCGAGATCCATCGCCTCGTGCAAGCAGTTGTCGATCGTTTCGCGGACGAGGACGTGGTCGGGGATGCGGATCGGCCCGGTGAGGTTCTCGGCGCACGCGGCCGCGTCGGGAAAGCACGCCGCCAGCAGGTCGTCCGCCCGCATCCGCTGGATCTGCGGCGGCACCTTGCGGCCACCTTGCATGCGCAAGACCGCGAGCGCGCGCGTCGCGTTCCAGCGCCAGCGTGCGCCGAACATCGGTGCGGCGAGCAGGGCCTGCGTGAGCGTCTGCTCGACGCTCGCCGACTTTACGTACTCGAACACGATGTCGAGCGGAAACGCGTGCTGTTCGGTCAGCGAGAGGACGAGACCGTTGTCGGTCGCCGCCGCTTGCAGCTCGACGTTGAACGAGCGGCAGAACTTCTTGCGCAGCGCGAGGCCCCACCCGCGATTGATGCGCGCGCCGAACGGCGTGTGCAGGATCAATTGCATCCCGCCGCCTTCGTCGAAGAACCGCTCTGCGACGATCGTCGTGTCCGTTGGGACCGTCCCGAGCGTCTGCTTCCCGAGACGAACGTAGTCGACCGCTTGCGAGGCACCGGCATCGTCGAGGCCGCATTCCGCGTGCAGCCACGCGAGCGCCGCAGCGTCGTCGCGTTCGTCGATCGCCGCACGCACCGCCGCGACCTCGTGCGAGAGCTCGATCGTGCGGCCCGGGCCTTCGCCGTTCCAGAACGGGATCGATGGAGGCGCGCCCTGCGCGTTCTCCACGCGAACGACGCCGGACTCGACGCGCCGGATCATCCACGACGTCGTCCCGAGCAAAAAGACGTCGCCGGCCATGCTCTCGATCGCGAAATCTTCGTCGACCGTCCCGACGATCTGGCCCTCGGGCTCCGCGACGACGTTGTAGTTCGCCGTTTCGGGGATCGCGCCGCCCGAGGTGATCGCCGCGATGCGCGCGTTGCGGCGCCCGCGCAGGCGGCCGTTGACCCGATCGTAGTGAAGGTACGCGCCGCTTCGCCCGCGCGACGTCGCGACGCCGTCGGCGAGCATCGTCACGACCGCGTCGAAGTCTTCACGGGCTAGGTCGCGGTAGGGATAGGCGCGACGGACCGCGGCGTAGAGCTCTTCGACGTCCCAGTCGTCCGTCGCGCACGCGGCGACGAGTTGCTGCGCGAGGATGTCGAGCGGAGCGCTCGGGATCGTGAGCGCATCCATCGCGCCGGTCCGGATCGCGCGCACGATCGCGGCACATTCGAGCAGCTCGTCGCGGGTCGTCGCGAAGAGCCGGCCTTCGGGCTTAGCGCCGACCCAGTGCCCGGAGCGGCCGATGCGCTGCAGTGCGACCGCGATCGAGCGCGGCGAGCCGAGTTGGACGACCAGATCGACCGCACCGATGTCGATGCCGAGTTCGAGCGACGCCGTCGCGACGACCGCGCGCAGCTCGCCGTTCTTCAATCGATTCTCCGTGTCGAAGCGAATCTCACGCGCGAGGCTGCCGTGGTGCGGAAAAACGACGCCCTCGCCGAGCCTCCCGGCCAGCGCGAAAGCGACGCGCTCGCTCATCCGTCGCGTACTGACGAAGACGAGCGTCGTGCGGTGCGCGAGGATCAGCGCGGCGACGCGGTCGTAGATCTCCGCCCACATTTCGCCGCTGGCGACCGGACCGAGCTCGTCGCTGGGCACTTCGACTGCGAGGGACATCTCACGCTTGTGACCGACGTCGACGATCGCCGTGCTGGGACCCAGGAAGTGCGCGACCTCCGCAATGGGGCGCACCGTCGCGGAGAGGCCGATCCGCTGCGGCCGCCGGCCGCTCTCGCGCCTGACGAGCTCATCGAGCCGCGCGAGGCTCAACGCGAGGTGCGAGCCGCGCTTGTCGCGAGCAAGCGCGTGGATCTCGTCGACGATCACGGTTTCGACGCGCCGAAAGAGCGCGCGCGAACGTTCCGCCGTCAGCAGGATAAAAAGCGACTCGGGCGTGGTGACGAGGACGTGCGGCGGCTTGCGGAGCATGCGCGCGCGCTCGGCCTGCGTCGTATCGCCGGTGCGCGTCGCAGTGCGGATCGTCGCCAGCGGGAGCCTACGCTCCGCCGCCAGCACGAGCAGCTCGCCCAGCGGCGTCTCGAGGTTCTTGCGGACGTCGTTGGTGAGCGCTTTGAGCGGCGAGACGTAGAGAACCAGCGTCTCGTCCGGGAGCGGCCCTTCGGCAGCCCGGCGGATCAGAGTGTCGAGCGCGGTGGTAAAAGCGGCAAGCGTTTTCCCGGAGCCGGTCGGCGCTGAGATCAACACGTCCCCGCCGGCGCGGATCAACGGCCAGCCCTGGACTTGCGGCTCGGTCGGCTCGCCGTACCGCTCGCGAAACCAGCCGGCGACGAGCGGATGCAACTCTTTCACGGGGAAGCATTACTTCCGCGGGCACTCGCAGAACGACTTTACCTTCCGGAGAACTCTTGTGTTGTATCGTCTCGGCCGCCGGGAAGCCCTCGGGCTGATCGCCGCGGGGCTGGTCCCCATGGCGGCGCTGGGCCAGGGCGTCCCGACTGAAGTGGCGGTCAGCATTGTAAACGCGGGCCGGCGCCTGGCGGGGACACTCACGCTGCTCGACGCCGCTCGATATCCCGTCGTCCTAATCATCGCCGGCTCGGGGCCCACCGACCGCGACGGAAACAATCCCCTGGGCATTCGCGCCGACACCTACAAGCAGCTCGCCCACGCGCTCGCGCGTTCCGGCGTCGCTTCACTTCGCTACGATAAGCGCTATGTCGGCGCCAGCAACGTACCGCCGCTCGACGAGTCGCGCATGCACTACGAAGATGAGGTCGAGGACGCGGTCGCGTGGATGGGCATGCTCGCACGGGACCGGCGCTTCCGGTCCGTCACGATCGCGGGCCACAGCCAGGGTTCGCTGACCGGGATGCTGGCCGCCGAACGGGTCGCGCCGTCGGCCTTCATCTCCCTCGAAGGTCCCGGCCGCGACGGCGGGACGCTTCTCCTCGAGCAGGTTGCGTCGCGCTATCCCCTCGACGTCGTCGAAAGAGCGCGCGCGATCGTTGCCGGCCTCGAGGACGGGCAAACGTCGGCCGACGTCCCGCGCTCTCTGTATACGGTGCTGCGGCCGAGCGTTCAGCCCTACCTGATGTCGTGGTTCCCCTACGATCCGGCGCGCGAGATCGCCCAGCTTCGCTGCCCGGTGACGATCGTTCAGGGGACGGACGATACGCAAGTGCTGCTCGGCGACGCGCAAGCGCTCAAAGATTCGCTGCCCTCCGCGCAATTGATCATCGTGCAAGGGATGACGCATACGCTCAAGCGCGTCGGGCCTAATATCGCGCAGATCCGCACGTACATCGACCCGTCGCTTCCGATCGCGCCCGAGGCCGTCGAAGCGGTCATTACCGCCGCGCAGTCAGCCTAAACGCTACGACGCGATTTCGGTGAGGCCCATGAGCGTGCGGATCCGCTCGGTGTCTGCGCGCAGTTGGTCGGCGTCGCCCTCGTAAACGATGCGGCCGTCATCCATGACGTAGGCGCGATCGGCGATCTTGAGCGCGAGCAGCGCGTTCTGCTCCACCAGCAAGATCGAGACGCCGCGCGCCTTCATCTCTTCGAGGATGTGATAGACCTCCTCGACGATGAGCGGGCCGAGTCCCTGCGACGGCTCGTCGACGAGCAGCAGGGTCGGATTCGAGACCAGCGCGCGGCCGATCGAAAGCATCTCTTGCTCGCCGCCCGAGAGCCGCCCGGACTTGCGACCGCGCAGCTCGGCCAGCTTCGGAAGATGCTGCAGGACGCGCGCGATCGACCAATCACCGGTCCGTCCGTTTTCGGCAAGCTGGAGATTCTCGAGCGTGGTGAGGTTTTTGAACATGCGGCGCCCCTCGGGCACGTAACCGACGCCGAGACGCGCGACCCTATAAGCCGGCCAACCGGTGATGTCTCGGCCTTCGAGCACGATCGAGCCCGAACGCGGCCGGGTCAGCCCCAGGATGCTGCGCATCGTCGTCGTCTTGCCCGCGCCGTTGAGCCCCAACAGGGCGACGAGCTCACCCTTTCCAACCGAGAGTGCGACGTCCCTCAGGATGTGGCTTTTCCCGTAGAAGGTGTTGAGCCCGGTGATCCGCAGCAGATCATCAGACATTTTCGATGATCTCTTTTCCGAGGTAGGCTTCTTTGACGGCCTCGTTCGCGGCAATCTCACTCGGCGTCCCTTCGGCCAATATCCGGGCGCGATCCAAGACCGTGATCTTGTGCGCCAGCGAGAGGACGACGCGCATGTTGTGCTCGACGAAGAGGACCGTCAGTCCGAGCCGGTCGTGCAGGTCCCGAATAACGCCGATGACTCGAGCCGTCTCGGCTTCGGCTAGGCCGGCCATCGGCTCGTCGAGCAGCACGAGTTCAGGATCGGTCGAGAGGCTCATCCCGATTTCGCACAGCCGCTGACTCCCGTGTGAGAGCTCTGCAACGGGACGGTCTTTGACACGCGTGAGGTTGACGAAGCCGAGCAGCTCATCGATCTTCTTCTCCATCTCCCTAGCCCGTGCGCCGCGCTGCACCCGAAAGTCGAACGCGACCCCGGCTTTCGCCGCGACGCCGACACGCAAATTGTCGTAGACCGAAAGCTCCCGGAAAATACTCGGCGTTTGAAAGGTGCGGCTCATCCCACGTTTGATACGGTCGAAATTGGGCAACCGCGTGATGTCCTCACCGCGAAACGCAACGCTGCCGCGATCGGGAAAATAGAAGCCCGAGAGCGCGTTGAAAAACGTCGTCTTCCCCGCGCCGTTCGGGCCAATGACCGCGTGGATGATCCCCTTCGTCACGGTGATCGAGACGTCGTCGACCGCTTGAACGCCGCCGAACGACTTCGAGACGTTGCGAGCTTCGAGGAGCACGCCGTCGGCCTGCGCGCTCATTTCGCTTGGCTCGATTCCAGCGATCCGACGACCGACAGTTCCTCTTCGAGGGGAGTTCGGCGCTTGCCGATCAGATCGAGTGTCGTTCCGAGCAGTCCCTTCGGAAATGCCAGGACACACGCGACGAAGAGGCCACCGAGGAAAATTTGCCACGCCGGCGTGATCGTCGAGATGATATCTTTACCGACCACGTAGACGATCGAGCCGATCAGCGGACCCCACAGCGTCCCGGCGCCACCCAAGATGACCATGAGGATGAAGTCGCCGGATTGGTGCCAATCGAGCATCAGCGGGAACGCGAACATAATCAAGAGCGAGTAGAGCGCTCCGGCGAGGCCGGCCATCGACGCCGAGATCAGCAGCGCGACGAAGATGAAGCGGTCGGTGTTCAGCCCGAGATAACGAACGCGCAGCTCATTTTGCCGGATCGCGATCAACGTGCGCCCGAACGGCGAACGGATCAGATACCACATGGCGACGAGGACGGCGACGAAAATCACGAGCATCAAGTAATAGAATGACTGGTCCTTAAGCGTGACGTGCCAAGCGCCGACGCCGAAATACGGCCGGGGAAAGTTCATCCCGTCTTCACCGCCGGTAACGTCGGTGAACCGATAGGCGATGAAGTAGAAGACCTGGCCGAAGGCAACCATCAGCAATGCGAAGTAGATGCCGCGCCGTCGCAACAAAAACGGACCGATGATAAGCGCGCCGATGACCGCGGCGACGATGCCGATCAAGATCGCGACGATGAAATGCACGTCGTAGTACTTGATCGAGAGACCCACGCCGTAAGCGCCCAAACCGAAGAAGGCCGCGTTTCCGAAGGCGAGCATCCCAGTGTAGCCCAGCATCAGGTTGACGCTCATCGCAGCGACCGCCATGATGAGCACTTCGCTCAAGATCGAGATGTCGAGATGAATGAGGGGTGCCAAATACGGAGCAACGATCAGCAGCACGACAACGATCGCCGATGCAATCAGGTTACCCCTCATCCGAAGATCCCTTCCTCACCGAAGAGTCCACGAGGACGGACCAGCAACACGATCGCCATCAGAATGTACATCGCGACTTCGCTCGCCGCCGGGATGTAGAGCGTTACCAAACTAATCGCAAGGCCGATGAGAATGCCGCCAGCGAGCGCGCCGTATAAGCTTCCCATCCCACCGACGATGACCGTGACGAATGCCGGCATCAGAAGCTGATTGCCCGTCGTCGGGCTGAGCTGAAACATCACGGCAGCGAGCACACCCGCAAGACCCGCCAGAAAGATTCCCAGGCCGAAGTTCACCATGTAAAGGATCTGCGTGTTCGTCCCGAGGGCCGCGATCATCTCGGTGTCTTGCACGGCGGCGCGCAAGCGCAGGCCGAAGCGTGTACGCAACAAGAACAGCGCGAGGCCGCCGAGAGCGACGGCTAGGACGACGACGATGAACAGCCGGAACGTCGGGAACTGCATGAAGCCCAGCGTGATCCCGCCGGCGAGCTCCGGAGGGGGCGAGAACGGCAGACCGCGCGATCCCCAAATCAGGCGGAACGCCTCCTCAGCCATCAGCGACAGGCCGAACGTCAAGAGCAAACTGTAGACCGGGTCGCGCCGGTAGAGCGGGACCATCATCGATCGCTCGACGGCGATTCCGACGATGACCGTCAGGAGCGGCGCGATCAGCAGTGCGACCCAGAACGACGTCCCGCGCGCGACCAGCGTGAACGCCAAGTAGCCTCCCAACGTCAGGAAGCTGCCGTGGGCCATGTTGACCGTCCCGGTCAGGTTCATGATGAGCGAGAGCCCGATCGCGACCACGGCGTAGAAGCCGCCGAGAATCAGCCCGTTGAATAATTCCGGTGCAACGTGTTCGAACATGCGTACCTAACGTCGCAGGAGAGGCCGAAATCGGCCTCTCCTGCCTTTTCTTACGAAGGGTGTTCGCTTACGACGGGTAGTTCATCTTGCAAACCGCCGCTTTTTCGGTTACCGTCTGCTCGATTGCAAGGGCCGGCTGCTTATCGATGAGGTCGAAGATGTCGTACTTGTCCTCGGGCGTCCCGTTCGGCCGAATCGTGCCGGTCCACATCGGCCACATCAGCTGGTGGTCTTCCTTGCGGAAGAACGCCGTGGTGTCGAGGAGCGGCGACTGGAAGTGCGCGCCTTCCAAGACCTTCGAGATCTTGACTGAGTCGGTCGACTTCGCCTCGTTGATTCCCCACAAAATACGGTCCATCGCGGTATAGCCGAAGAAGCTGCGCGCGGTCGGCGG
>DATNIC010000245.1:0-4285 GCA_035604635.1 Binatia bacterium | reverse complement strand
TAGCGCTCGCGACCAGGTCCGAGGAAATCGGAAACTCGATGTCTTGCCGGCCGCGTTTCGTCACCAGCGGGACCGAGTCGACGAGCGCCCCGTTGATCGTAAGCTCGACTGTTCCGCGCTCGTCGCCTTCTAGTGCCGTGTGCGCGATCGAGGCAACGAATCGCAGCCCCTGCGGCAATCCGCCAATCCGCCCGATATTGAGCGGCGCGGAAAAGACGACATGGTCGCCTGACGCCGTCTCCGTCGTCAGTCCCAGGTCCATAAGTGATAGCCGAGACTGGGATGCCGCCGCCGCAACCGGTCCGACTTCCGCGGAATCGACGGCGGTCGTGATGAGCAGCGGGTCGATCTCTCGCTTTAGTAAATTGACGCCGCTCGGACCGACCTCGAGCACGTTGCCGTGCACCGCAAGGTCGGTCTTGAAATCGCCGAGCACGACGTTTCGAGCGTTCGGATCGGCCGTCGAGCGCAGTACGACGCCGGCCCCGCGCCAGCGGTAGAGCTGTTGGAGTTGATAGGCAAGCTGAACGGCGGTCCGCTGCCGCTCGAAGCTGCTCCCGGGCGGAACCACGATCGCAACGTCGCCGGAATACACCTCCAAGAAGCCGGAGATCGTCGAAGGCACTGGCTCCGAATCGACGACAAAACCCGAGCCGCGCTTGACGATCAGGTAGAGCGACGAAGGATCGAACCGCGAGCAAATGTCGTCGCCGATGTGAGCGAATGCTCCGGCGATGGAGACGTCGATCGTCCGCGACGGTAATTGCGGAAGGGGCAGCGGGACGTCGATCACCGGGTGCTTGCGGATATTCTCTACCGAGGTAGACCACTGCGGAGTCCCGCCGGACGACACCGTGATGGTCGAGTTTGGATCGATCGCGGGCGAAACGCTCAGGGTGGCCCGGAACCGGACCGCCCGCACCGAGCGAAAGATCGGGAGATAGAAATTCAGGGTCGGGCGATCTCCGCGCACGGCGGGATCGCCGGGCGACCCTAGTTGTCTGACGGTCACCATTTGCGATCCGGCAAATGCGGGTAAGCGCAGCCCGATGGCGAGCGTCAAAAAGATGATGAACGAACGTGTGAAAAAGCGCATAATGTCGGCTACAACTACACCAAGAAAAGTGAATCGCCGCAACGACCTTTTGCCCCGATATGACGAGATTTAACGAAAAACCGACGCTGCCAAAACACAACTGGCTTCACCTTTACCGTGCTCATACAAAAGTCGCATCATTCATGCGACTAATATCGCGCAGCATAGTGAACCTGTAGCAAACGGCCGGTGAACTTTGGGTGAACCGAAATAGCCTAGGCTGAAGCCTAACGCATCACAATTCGCTCAGATCTCAAAGGTTGTTCGTAACTATTATTTACGGCGGTCCGCCTAGCCGGCGCGCCTCTTCGCGCAGGCCCGCGTATGCCGAAACCACCTCGGTCGAGAGCAGCGCGGCGCCGACGGCTATGGCGAGCATCCCGATCGTCGACGCAGCCACTCCGAGCGCCGTGATCTCGGGCGCGATCGCGGTTCGGCCGATCGACGCCAGGCCCGCGCCCAGCAGCTCGATGAAGGTCCCGAGCGCGAAGACCGAGACCGCCAGATAAAACGTGATCAGAGCCCATGACAGCATGTGCGCGCGCCACTGTGCGCGGTCGAGATCAGGCCCGGTCTGCCCCTCCCGTTCGAGTTGCCGCGCCCGGTCGACGGCGCGCGCAAACCGGTTCGACGTCGAGAGGACCAGCAACGAGGAAGCGTTGGTCAGCAGCGCCGGCGCCGCAATGAACGTCAGGACTTCGAAGGGCTGATACGGATTGTCCATGCCTCGGCCACGCTAGCCGTGCGAGGCGCGCAGGATAGGAGTCCCGTGGCCGAGCTCTTCCTTGACGACGCGCAGCGCGCGCGCTCCCCGCAGCTCGATGTCTTCGTGCCAGCGCTTCTCGTACAGCGCCATGATATCGACGACGGTTTGACCGATCGCCAGGTCGCGAAACCACTTGCGGTCGGCCGGGACGACATGCCACGGAGCGAACGGCGTCGAGCAGCGCTCGATCGCGTCTTGGTATGCCTCGATGTATTCGTCGTAGCGCTCGTGCTCGGGCCAATCGGCGGTCGAGAGCTTCCAAGCCTTGTCCTTGTCGGCCTCACGCGCGAGCAGCCGATCGCGCTGTTCCTTTTTCGAGATATGGAGCATGAACTTGATGATGATCGTCCCGTTTTCGCAAAGCAGCCGCTCGAATTCGTTGATCCGGTCGTAGCGCGTCTCCCAAACGTGCTTGGGGACGAGCTTGTGCACGCGCGCCACGAGGACGTCTTCATACTGCGAACGGTTGAAGATCGTCATCATCCCCAGTTGCGGTGCAACGTTATGGATGCGCCAGATGAAATCGTGCCGCAATTCGAGAGGGGTCGGTTCCTTGAACGCCTCGACGCGACAGCCTGCGGGATTCAGCATGCGCATTGCGCGCCGGATCGTCCCGTCCTTGCCGGACGTGTCGAGTCCCTGCAGCACGATGAGCACCGCGTTGCGGCCCGCGGCATATAACTTCTCTTGCAGGTCTCCTAGGCGCTCCTCAAGCCACTCGACGCGATCCTTTGCTTCACTCTTATCGATGCCGAGAGTTTCGTTCGGATCGATTTGTCGCAACCTGACCTTCTCGTGGCTCGAAAACGTGTGGACGAGCTTTGTCCCAATCCCGGCTCGCACAGACGACTACCTCGCTTCCGTCCGCTCCTCTTGCACTCTCGGCCACGTGGACCTCCCGCACGTGACGGCGAACGACTCGGGTAATGAGCGGCTCTCCACAGGGCGGTGCGGCCAACGCAGCGTTCCTCGGCGTGTTTTGGTTCGGCGTCCAAGTGGTGTGGGGCGCGATCCTGTCGATCGCCTTGCAGGCGCGAAGCGTCGAACTCGCCCACGAAAACGGTTTGCGAAATTTCGCTCTCCTCGCCGCAGCCGGCGCCGCAGTCGCCGCCGTGGTTCAGGTCACTATCGGACCATTCGCCGACGCGCGGCGCGGGATCGTCGGACACCGTCTCGAGTTCTACGTCGTGGGGACGATCGGCGCGATCCCAACCTTGGCATGGTTCTTCCTTGCGCCGGCCTACTGGCAGTTCGCTGCCGCGTTCTTGTTGTTGCAGGTGTGGATGAACGTCGCGGTCGGCCCCTACCAAGCGGTCATCCCCGACTACATCGAGGCCGGACGGACCGGGACCGCATCGTCCTGGCTCTCGGTCTATCAGTTCTTGGGAAACACGGCCGGCGTCGTGATGGCCGGGTTTATCAAAGATTTTCGAGCGTTGGCCGCGGCTTTGATCGCCGTGCTCGCCGCGTCGTTGGCGGTCACCCTAACCCATGCCCGCGGCTTGGCGGCTTATCACGTCGTTACCGAGCGCTTGAAGGTGACCTCGAACGTGCGCACTCTGATCGTCTCGCGCGCCTTCGTGAACCTCGGCAGCTTCACGCTCTTGAGCTTCTTGTACTTCTACGTCAAGGACAGCTTGCAGTCGCAAAACGTCAACACGGACACGGCGATCGTTTTCTTGCTGTTTACGGTCACCGGCATCAGCGGCGCGATCCTTGCGGCCAAACCGACCAATCACGGTGACAAACGACTGATCGTCTCGGTCGCGACCGCGATCACGGCGATCGCGCTGCTGATGTTCGCGACCGCGCATTCAATGCTCGTCGCTTATGTTGCTGCTGCTCTTGCGGGCGGCTCGTGGGGCGCCTTCATCACGGCCGACTGGGCGCTCGCCGTCGGGATTCTGCCGGAGAATGCGATGGCGAGCGCGATGAGCATTTGGAACTTGGCGTCTGCGGTTCCGGCGATTTTCGCACCGCTGATCACCGCGCCGGTCGTCATCGCGGCAAATGCGCACGGTCAGGGCTTGGGCCCGCGCTATGCATTCGTCCTGGTCGTCGTCGAGTTCACGATCGGGACGTTGTGGCTCTGGCGGCTACCGCGGTCGGTCGTCGGACCTAGGCGCGCTTGACCGTCCCAGCGCGCTCGCCGGCGCGCCGCCACATCTCGAGCGCGTCTAAGGCGAATGTCGCGAGCTGCGGGAGGACGCGCGGCTGGAGCAGGCGAGCGTCCATGGCGGCCATTTGCGCGGCATTTTCGGCAACGCAGGCCTGCAAGAACGAGGCGGGCGTTAGCCCCTCAAAAGTGCTCCCGGCGTCGGCGGCGAGGAACCCGGACCCATCGCGCGAGCGCGTCGCGGTCTTGACCAGTCCGAACAGCGCGCGCACGTACCCATATCCGGCGAGAAGCGCCTGCAGCGCCG
>DATNIC010000244.1:0-24722 GCA_035604635.1 Binatia bacterium | reverse complement strand
TGACTTGGTTGGGAAATCAAGTGAGACCGCCATGATGGTGTCGCTGCGCGCGTCCTTTGAAAACGGCATATCGTGCTCGTCATAGTTGTAGTCGATTCCGAGAATCAACACCGAAAGGCGCTCTTTTCCGAAAACCTGCTGAGCCGACGGAATAAAATACCGCGCGATGAGCTGCTGCGGAGACTGCCCCGGATTCGAGCGCGCAGCGAGCCAATACGAGGTGCCGACGAAACCGATCAATACCGCTAACAACCATCCGGCCAGCGGCAAGCCAAATCTCAGCCTTCCCACGTTACCACGACTTCACCGTACCCATGAACGGCTCTTTTCTACACTTGTCCTATTTGCTTGGCTGCTAATGCCGCTTTAATGGACTAAGCGCGTCAAGCCGAATGCAGCCGCCGCGGCAAGTCCTCCCGTCAACAGGGTCTGAAACGCGCCTCGCAAAGGGGGCATCCCGGTGAAGTGCGCCTTGAAGACGCCGAAGGTCAGCAGCGCAACGGCGGTGCAGGCCGTTGAAAGCGCCAGCGCCGAGCCGACGTCGGGCATCGTCACGTAGGGAAAGAGCGGGATCAGCCCGCCGACCGCGTACGAACCGCCGATCGTGATCGCGCTGATCGGAGCCTGCCTCGGATTGGGTTTCTCCATACCGAGCTCAAAGCGCATCATGAAGTCGACCCAACGATCGCGATCGCTCGCGATGTGATCGACGAGCGCCTCCAATTGCGCGCCTTCTATCCCATACTCGGCAAACACGGTTGCAACTTCGTTGCGTTCTTGGTCGGGCATATGTTCGGCTTCGTGCGCTTCGCGCCGGTACTCGGTGACGTACCGATCGATGTCGGTCTGCGCTGCGAGGTAGCCGCCGAAACCCATGGCGATCGAACCCGCGACGATTTCGGCAATCCCTGCGATCACGACGGTATGCGTCGATGCGATCGCTCCGGTGATCCCCGCCGCGAGCGCAAACGGGACGGTGAGACCGTCGGACATACCGATGACGACATCGCGGACTGCCAGCGCGGCGCTAAAATGTTGCTCCGGTTGCTCCGCATGATAGTCGATCGGGACGACACGCTTCATAGGCGCGGCGTTTAGCACGGAAGGGCGCGGAACCTCCGGCGTGACAGGTAGCGCTGAGGTGAGCGCGCCAGTTAGCCAAGCCGAACCGCGCATTCCGCGGCGCCGAAGCCGCATCGGTGCAGCGTTCGGCTACCGGGATTTTCGTCTTCTGTGGTTCGGCCTGCTCGTGAGCAATCTGGGAACCTGGATGCAATTCACGACGCTCGGCTACTTCGTCGCCTACCTTGCCGGTTCGCCGTCGCGCGCGGCGCTTTACGTCGGATTCTTGGGCGCGTCGCGCGCCCTCCCCGTCTTGCTCTTTTCGCCACTCGCGGGTGTCATAGCCGATCACTACCCGCGCCGGCGCATCATCCTGACGACGAGCTCGATCGTATCCGGCCTGTCGCTGCTGCTCGCGACGCTGACCCTGACGCATCACATCAACATCGCCGAAATCTTCTTGCTCTCAGGCTGTCTCGCCGCGGCGCAGTGTTTCGATGCGCCGGCGCGCCAAAGCTGGATTCCGTTCATCGTCTCGCGCGAGCACGTCGCAAACGCCGTCGGCCTCAACCAAATCGCGTTCAACAGTCCGTCGATCATCGGTCCGCCGATCGCCGGAGTCCTCATCGCCTCGGTCGGTATCGCTGCTTCATTCTACGTCAATGCGGTGACGGTGCTCGCAGTCACGACTGTGGTCTTTCTCATGCAGTCTCCGCCGGTCATGGATCGCAGTGCGCGCGAGCCGATACTGCGAGCCATCGGCAGCGGCCTGCGCTTCATCGCGCTGCATCCCGTGTTGCGCTGGATCGTCTTCATTCTTTTTGCGAACGCCCTGTTGTTGCGGCCCTACAATTTCTTGCTGCCCGCGTACGCGCTGCACGTCGTCAACACGGGCCCAAAAGGTTTGGGCTGGCTCATGGCGTCAGCGGGGATCGGCGGCGTCAGCGGTGCGATCCTGACTGCCGTGTTCACCACGGGCCGGCGCGCGCGGCGCTGGTTTATCGCGTCGGCGATCCTCGCGTGCTGCATCGTACTGCTCGGACTCAATCATAGCTTCATCGTCGCACTCGTGATTCTGTTCGTCCTTGGGATCGGAAGTTTGACGTTCACCGGGCTGACCAACATCCTGATCCAAACGACCGTTCCCGACGACATGCGCGGACGAACGATGTCGATCTACTCGATGATCATGCAAGGGATGGTCCCGGCTGGAACGCTCCTCTTGGGCTCGATCGCCTCGCTCACGAATCTCTCGGTCACCCTGACGGGCGCCGGGATCGTCGGGCTTACGATCGCCCTGTGGGTGTGGCTAGCGAACCCTGCATTGCGGGACGGGTAACGTTGCCGATCTCGATGCCGCACCGCCCGATGCGGTCCAACGCGTGCAACATCCCAAGCGGCTCCGCCGGACGCCCGACGCACGCAAAGTAGACGTCCGGGTCGATGTTCAACGTACGCGTTTGAATCAACGCCGGACGGACGTCGCGCAGGAACGTCTCCATCGCTAGCAACTCGGCTCGATCGTCCGTGACGCCGGGATGCGTCAGCAGATTGAGCGAGACGCGCAAACCGGCATCGCCGGCCATCCGGATGCTTTCGAAGACGTCATCGAGCGCATACCCGACGGGCCGATAGTACGCGGCGTACACATCGGGACGGAACGAGGAAAGGCTGATTCGCACCGCCTGCAGTCCCGCGTCGATCAGCCGGCGCAGAGATTTCGGCAGGCTGCCGTTCGTATTGAGGTTGATCGTGCCGCGCGGTAGCCGCCCCCGTATCTTTTCGATCGCCGACGCGATCGCGGATGCGCGCAACAGCGGCTCACCCTCGCAACCTTGGCCGAAGGAAACGATTCCTTCCGGGACCCGCTCGAAGTGCGCGACTGCGACGCGAACGATCTCGTCGACCTGGGGCTCGAACGCAATCCGTTCTTGCGGCGAAGGAATCCCCGCATCGAGATCCTGCTCGGAGATGCAGCCGACGCAAGCGGCATTGCAGCGCGGCGAGACGGGCAAGGCAGCTTCACCGCAGGCGAGAAACACGTTTTGCGCGGTAAAACAGCCGTATTCGAGCGCACAGCGCTCGACTTGTTCCAGCAAGCGATTCTGCGGATCGGCTGCGCGACGTTGTTCGACGATCCGCTCGAGCATGCCGGCGGGGAAAAAGCGGGGCTGCCAATCCGGCGGCTCGTCCGTTTTGGCCGCTGCGACGTGCAACGCATCGTCGATCGCGCAAGCAAACGTATAACCGAAAAGCGGCAACACCGGCGCACCGGCGTCGCGCGCGTACGCTGGGAGCAGGAGCCGCGTGTATCCGATCGGCAGCAACGCCGCGAGCGCGGTGCGGCGTGCGGATCGGCCGCGAACGAGGCGCGGCCGCCGTCCGGGCAGCATCGTCGTCACCGTGCCGGGCGGCGCCGGGATCAATTCTGCCGAAGACGCCTCTCGCTCGATCCCGTCGCCGGCGAGCGGGAGCGCCTCGGAGTCAAAAAAGACGCGCCCGCGCGCGTCGCTGTACGCCAGGCCAGGTTGCATGTCAGGTGCTGGCGACGGTCTCAAACTCGCGCTCGACCTCGCCGGTCATGAACGCTTCACCACGGCCGTCCCATTCGATGATCAAACGCCCGCCGGGGACCCAGACGTCGACGGGTGAATCCGCGATGCCGCGCACGATCGCTGCGGCGGCGCAGGCCGTCGCTCCCGTCCCGCAAGCCAAGGTCGCGCCGGCACCACGCTCCCAATGACGGGCGCGCAGCGTCTTGCGATCTTCGACGACGCAAAAGTGCACGTTCGTCCCCTCGGGAAACGCCGGATGCTTCTCGATCTGCGGTCCAATGAACTCGAGATCGACGCGCATCACGTCGTCGGTAAAGATGACGACATGCGGATTGCCGACCGAGACGGGAACATATTCCAGCGTTCGACCGGCGATGGAAAGCTCGCGCGGTTCGCCGACTTGCGGGGAACCGATGGCAGCCCGGACTAAGAACGGGTCGCGACCGACGACGTCGGTGCGAATCGGTCCGGCGATCGTCTCGATCGTCGCATGCTCCGGACCGCCGGCCTCTACGAGATAGCGCGCGACGCAGCGAATCCCGTTCCCGCACATCTCGGCTTCGGTGCCGTCGGGATTGAACATCCGCATTCGGGCATCAGCTTCGCGCGACGGCAAAATCACGAGCAATCCGTCAGCCTCGAAGCCGCTTTGCGGGTCGCACAGCGCAACCGCCAGTTTCGGATACCCGTTTTGCTCGCCGCTACGATGATCGAGGACCACGAACTCGTTCTTCGTCCCGTTCATCTTCACGATGGGGACGGACACGCTCACGCCCGGCTGGCCTCCTCCGGTTCGACCGGAATCGGATTGACGACGGCACCTTGCGGCGAAATCGTCGAGACCGCGTGCTTGTAGATGAGGTGCGACTTGTGTTCGTACTCGAGGATGATCGTGAAGTTATCGAAGCCCTTCACGACGCCGCGCAGTTGGAAGCCGTTGACCAAATACACCACGACGGGGACCGCCTGCCGCTTCATTTCGGCGAGGTAGGTATCTTGCAGCTGCGGCGCGCGTGCGCCGTGGTTATTCATAGCTTTGTTCGCGCTTCAGGCCCATCCGGGTATTTCCCTTGCCGCGGCAACCGCCGCGCGGCGCGCATCGGCCGCAGGGAGCGCGAGCAAATCGGGTTCGGTCCGAAACCATGTCGCTTGACGCTTCGCGTACCGGCGGGTCGTGCGTGCCAGCCGATCGCGCAATTCGGCCGAGGTCATCCGTCCTCGCAGGTACGCCAGCGCTTCGCGGTAGCCGACGGCATCTGCCGCGACCGCATCAGGGCCGATGCGCTCCGCTTCTTCCAGAAGGCCCGTAGCGAGCATGCGCTCGATCCGTGCGTCGATCCGCCGCTCGAGTTCATCGCGCTCAACGGTGAGGTAGAGCTTCTTGTACGGGATGCCGCGGTTCTTGAGCGTCCCAAGCACGCGCGGCTCGACGGCCGTCTCGCGCGCGCGTCCGGAGAGCGCGACTTCGAGCGCCCGCGAGACTCGATACGGATCGGCCGGATCGATCGCCGCGGCGCGCGCGGGATCGAGCGATGCGAGCCATCCGTGCAATACGTCGCGTGGATGAATGCGCGCTTCCAGCGCAAGGCGATCCCGAACCGATTCGTCATGCCCGGCCGCCAGCGTTACGTCGCCGGCCAGCGTCCGAATATAGAAGCCCGTCCCGCCGACGACGATCGCGCGCTTTCCGCGCCGGGCCATTTGGTCGAGCTCCGCCAGCGCGTCGACGGCAAACCGCGCCGCCGAGTAGCGTTCGAAGGGGTCGAGAAATTCGACGAGATGGTGGGGGACGCGTGCGCGCTGTTCCGGCGTCGGCGCCGCGGTCCCAATCGTCATCCCGCGGTAGATCTGGCGCGAGTCGGCACCGATGATCTCTGCATCGAACGCCTCGGCGAGCGCAAGCGCAAGCTCCGTTTTGCCCGATGCGGTCGGTCCGGCCAGAATCAAGACGCCGGGATTCACGCTCTCTTGAACAGTCGCGCGACCGCATCCGCTTCGAGCCGCACGATTGTGGGGCGCCCGTGCGGACAGTGCATCGGATTCTCGCACTTCCGCAACCGCGCGACCAAAGTCGCCATCTCCGCCGGTGCAAGCGTCTCGCCTGCGCGGACGACCGAATGGCACGCGACCGAAGCCCAGACCCGTTCGTTCGCGCCGAGTCCCCGAACGTCGTCGTCGAGGCCGTCGAGAAAGCCGGCGACGTCGAAACCGGCGCCGCGTCGCGGAAAGCCGAAAGGCGTCGCCGTTAGGCGGTACGTCCGTTCGCCGAACGGTTCGATCTCGAAGCCGGCGGCCGCAAGCGCCTCAAGTGACCTTTCGAGACGTTCCGCTTCCGGCGCCGTCACCTCGAAAACGAAGGGGACGAGCAGTGGTTCGTGCTGCACCTGAGCCGACGCGTTGCGCAGCAGCATCTCATACGCGATCCGTTCGTGCGCGGCGTGCTGATCGATGAGGACGAGCGCGTCCGCGTCGCCGGCTACTACGAACGACCGCGCAAGCTGTCCGAGGACGCGCGTGCGATCCGGGTCGATTTCAGCCTCGTCGAAACCGAAATCGAGCGACTGCGCGCTTCCATTTTCTCCTTCTGCCGCCGCCACGTCGGGGACGAAAGAGATCGCTTGCTGGAGCCGCTCGCCGGCGCTGCGTCGCAGCGTCGCAGCCATCGCCTCGCGCACGACGCTGACGACGTGGTCGTTGTGGCGCAACCGCACGTCGCTTTTCGTCGGGTGGACGTTTGGGTCGACGTCCGCCGGCTGGACGTCGAGAAAGACGATCCCGTACGGATAGCGTCCAACCATCGCGAACGTCCGGTACGCAGCGGTCCAAGCGCCGATCAACAGTCCGCTGCGCAAGAGGCGCCGGTTCACGAAGAGGAATTGCAGGCGGCGGTCGGGGCGGTCGCTGCCCGGCGGGCTGATGTAGCCTTCGACGCACACGCCCACCGACTCGTGCGGCCCCAACGGAAGGAGCGTCCGGGCCGCCGCGGGGCCGAACGTATGCGCCAGACGCGAATAGATCCCGTCCTCGATCCCGAAGGTGAAGACCGGCTTACCGTCGTGCTCGAGCGAAAACGCGATCTCGGGATAGGCGAGCGCGAGCGTTGAGAGCCACGTCGAGATGCGCGCGAACTCGGTACTCGGCGCCCGCAGGTATTCGCGCCGCACGGGGACGTTGGCGAACAAATCGCGGACGATGACGCGCGTCCCCGGCGGCGTCGCGGCCACTTCGGTTTCGCTGATGCTCTCGCCGAATGCTTCGATCGCCGTTCCGACCTCGGCGCCGGGCGGCCGCGAGATCAAGCGAACGCGCGCGACCGCGGCGATGCTCGCCAAGCCTTCGCCGCGAAAACCAAGCGTCCGGATCGAAAGGAGCCCTCCGGCCCCATCCAGCTTGCTGGTCGCATGACGCGCGAGCGCCAACGCAAGCTCGCCCGGCGCGATCCCGGCGCCGTCGTCGGCGACTTCGATCTCAGCGATCCCGCCGACCCGCACGCGGACCGCGATGCGGGTCGCCCCCGCATCGATCGCATTCTCGACGAGTTCCTTGACGACCGAGGCCGGCCGCTCGATGACTTCGCCGGCGGCGATCTGACCGATCGCCTCCGGATCCAGGAGATGAATCACGTTGTTCATCGGACGTCGAATAGAAGCGGCTGATCGGCGACCTCAGGCTTCGTGAGCTTTCCCCGCAGCGGGACCTGCGCCTCGAGCGTCGGCCTTCCGGAAAGCGCGTCCGCGATCTCCTTCGCGCGCGCGACGACCGCGGGCGGCAATCCGGCCATGCGCGCGACCTCGATCCCGAACGAGCGCGACGTGCTGCCGGGCAGAACGCGGTGCGAGAACACGGGCGCCCCCGAGCGCGCGGTGCTTTCGACCGCCGTGACGTGATAATTCGCGACGAGCGGCCAGCGTTCGGCGAGCGAAACGAGCTCGTGGAAATGCGTTGCGAACAGCACGAGCGGGGCGCGGCTCTCGCGCTCGAGCAAAAACTCGCTGATCGCTTGCGCGATCGCGAGCCCGTCGATCGTCCCCGTCCCGCGCCCGACCTCGTCGATCAAGAGCAAGCTGCGCTGCGTCGCGCGCCGCAAGATGTTCGCCGCCTCGGCCATTTCAATGTAGAACGTCGACTGCCCCGAGGCGAGATCGTCACCCGCGCCGATTCGCGTGAAGATTCGATCGACGATCCCGAGTGTCGCAGATTTGGCGGGGACGAACGATCCCATTTGCGCGAGGATGACCAGCAAGCCGGCTTGCCGCAGGAAGGTCGATTTGCCGCCCATGTTCGGCCCGGTCAGCAGGATGAAGCGAGCCCGCTCGACGTCGAGCTGGACATCGTTGGGGACGAACGACGACCCCAGTAGCGCCTCCATCACCGGATGGCGGCCATCGGCGATCGAGATCTTGCTTTGGTCGATAAACTGCGGACGCGCGTAGCCGCGTTCGACCGCGATCTGCGCGAGCGATGCAAAGACGTCCGTCTCGGCGAGTGCTTCGGCAGCGACGAGCAGATCGTCTGCGCGCTCTGCGATTCGCTCGATGAGATTTTCGAACAGGACCGTCTCGAGGCGCAGCTGCCGCGCCTGCGCGCTCGCGATCGCGGCATCCAGCTCTCGCAGCTCGGGCGTCACGAAACGTTCGCCGCTCGTCAGCGTTTGCCGGCGCACGTAGTCGCCCGGGACCGATGCGACGTTGCCTTTGCTCACCTCGATCGCGTAGCCGAAGGCGCTTGCGTACTTGATCTTCAGGGTCTTGATCCCTGTCCGCTCGCGCTCGCGCTCTTCGAGTGCCGCGATCCGGCTGCGCGCGTCGGTCCGCAAGGCGACGCACTCGGCGAGCTCCGCCGACGATTCGGGCCGGATCACGCCGCCGTCGGCCAACGTCGCGGGCGGCTCGTCGACGAGGGCCGTCTCAAGGTCACGGATCACGTCGTCGAAATTGCCGATCGCATCGTGCATCGCGTGCAACCGCGGCGGCAGCTGCGGATTCGAGAGCGCGTCACGGACCGGGTCGAGCAGGGCGAGCGTCCGTCGCAGCGACGCGAGATCGCGGGGAAAAGCGCGCCGGAAACGGACCTTTTGTGCGATCCGCTCGAGGTCGAAACACTTATGCAGCACTTCTTGCAGCGCACTGCGGCGCGGAGCGTCGCGAACGAATGCCTCGACGGCATCGGCGCGCGCGCCGATCGCGTCCCCGGAGACGAGCGGCGCCAGGATCCAGCGAGCGAGCATCCGCGACCCCATCGCGGTCCGCGTCCGATCGAGCGTCGCCAGAAGCGTGGCGTTCGGATTCGCGCCCAGCGCTTTGGTCAGCTCGAGATGCTTGCGGGTGTTCGGGTCGAGCGCTAGGAAGCCGGATTGCGCATAGACGATCGGCGCGCGCAGTGCGCCGTCCGGCGCGCCGGTCCGCCGCAGAAAACCCACAATCGCGTCGAGTGCCCGATGGATCGCCGCGGATTCGTCGAGGGAGAACCCTTCGACGGGATCGCGTGCGCGGCCGTCGACTGCCGCCAATGCCGGCGCCGTGATCCGCGCACCGCTTGCTTCGAAGGCGGCGGCCAGCAATTCACGGACGTTGGAGCCGACGTCGGCGACGATCTCCGCAGGATCGATCCGCGCGAGCTCGGCAAGGACGTCGTCGATCGCGCCTTCACCGGAGAACGCCGTCGCGGCGCAGTAGCCCGTTGAAATGTCCGCATGGGCGAGCGCGATCACGTCCTCGAGAGTCGTCAGCGCCGCGAGGTAGTTGTTGCTCGAGCGAGCGAGCAACTGTTCTTCGACCAACGTTCCAGGCGTGACGACGCGGACGATGTCGCGCTTGACCAGCTTGTTCGGGATCGGCGCTTCAAGCTGTTCGGCAAGCGCGACGACACGCCGCTGTGCGACCAGCTTCGCAAGATAGCCGTCGAGCGCATGGTACGGCACGCCGGCCATAGCGATCCGCTTTCCGCTGCCGGCTTCTTTCGACGTAAGCGCGATCGAAAGGGCGCGCGCGATCGTCTCGGCGTCTTCGCCGTACGCTTCGTAGAAATCGCCGACGCGGGACAGCAAGATCGCTTCGGGATGGCGGGCTTTCATCCCGAAGTACTGCTCGAGCATCGGCGAGTACGTCACTAGATCAGACTGAGTACCGGGCCCTCGACCGGTCTTCCGAGTTCGTCGAATGTAGAGGCGCGCCGGAGGGGCGTGCCCATGACGCCCCAGGTGAAGGCTTGATCGATGCGGACGTCGAGCCACGGTTCTTGCGCGCCGGCGGGCGCATCGAACGGGGCGACGTTCGGCGTCACGATCGTGACGTTGTCGAGCGTCTTGAGCGAGAGTTTCTCGCGGTCTTTTCGCGAGAAGCCGTGGATCAAAGCGCGCACGGTCGTCCCGACCTTGCGCTCATGATACGCGCGCACAAACCGATCCTGTACCGCGAGCAAACGCTGCAGACGCGCGCTGCCCACCTCGGGCGGAATTTGCTCCCAGTGCGCCGCCGGCGTCCCGCGCCGCGTCGAGTAGACGAACATGAAAGCTTGCGCGAAGAGACCGCGCTCGCATAGTTCGAGCGTCTTCTCGAAGTCTTCTTCCGTCTCGCCCGGGAAACCGACGATCAGGTCGGTCGTCAGCGCCCAATCCGGCGCGTACTCGCGCACCATCGCCGCCTTCTCGAGATACTGTTCGATCGTGTACTTGCGGTTCATCCGACGCAACACCGGGTTCGATCCGCTTTGCACGGCCAGATGGAGCCGCGAATTGAGCGCTGGGATCGAGCCGAGCGTCCGCGCGAGCTTTTCGTTGAGATCCTTGGGGTGCGAGGTGATGAACGTCAGCCGCTCGAGGCCGTCGATGGCAGCAACGGTTTCGAGCAAATCGGCGAAGTCGGCACCGTTCGAGGGGTCGCGGTAGGCGTTCACCGTCTGCCCGACAAGCGTGATCTCGCGCGCACCGGCGGCGATTTTCTCACCCACCTCGGCGATGATGTCACCCATTGGGCGGTGATCGAATCGGCCGCGCACGTGCGGGACGATACAGAACGTACAATAGTAGGAACAGCCGCGCTGCACCGTGACGAACGCGCGCAATGCCGCGTAGGCGTCCTCGACGCAGTCGGCCGCTCCGCCGAGCGGCATCATGAGCGCCCGCTCCTCGCTCGCCTCGTCGTCGGGAAACGAGGGCCGCCAGCGCGCGATCAACTCCGAGAGTTGCGCGAGCTCTTTCGTCCCGAAGACCGCGTCGACGTGCGGGACGATCGTCTGCATCCGATCTTTGTCCTGCTCGGCCAGACATCCGCACACGACGAGCTTCACCGACGGATCGGCAGCCTTGAGCGCTTTGAAGTGGCCGATTCGGCCGTACGCACGCCGCTCCGCGTTGTCGCGGACCGTACACGTGTTCAAGACCAAGACCGATGCGTCTTCCGGGCGTCGCGCGATCGAGTAGCCGGCACCGGCAGCGCGCTCCGCGAGGAAGTCCGAATCGGCCTCGTTCATCTGACAGCCGAACGTCTCGATATATACGCTAGCCAACCTGCCTCACTTCGCTCCCTCGCCCTCCGCTTCTTCGCGCACGATCACTTCGGTCGACATGTCGGCATAAATCGTCACGTGCCGCGTGATTCGCCCGTGCGCCGTGAACATCACGACGGTATGAGGGCCCGCGGGAAGGTCGCATACTCCTTTCGTCAGACCGACCGCACTTCCGTCGACTTGAATCGAGGCCGGAAGCGGATCGCTGCTGTGAACGATCAAGTGACCGGTTCCGCGCGTCGGAATCGCATCGCTGCGGTCGAGCGCGACGCTGGTTAAAATCGGCGTCCCGCCGTCCGCGACGTTGACCATGAGGTCGCGACTCTGCCAGCCTGCCTTGACGACCGTCAAGCTGTGACGTCCCGCCGCGAGTCCATCGATGAGTTTCGGGCTGTGGCCGACGTACACGCCGTCGAGCCAAACGTCCGCACCGTCAGGTAAGGTAGTGACGTAGACGCTCCCGCCCGGCGCAGGCGGCGGCGTCGCGGCCCGCACCCCTGCTGCAGCCAAGAGAGCAAGCGTGATCGCAAGAAACAGGCCTACCAGAGGGCGACGCATCGGGTCCACGCGGTTCGGCGCAGAAAGGGGGCCAACCCCTGCCGGGAGCGCAAAGTGTGCGTTGTGATTTCAGAAGAGACGCCGCAGCCGCGCGCCGCCGAGTTACGGCCCGCGACCGTCGCCATCGTCGGGCGGCCCAACGTTGGGAAAAGTGCGCTCTTCAATCGCTTGATCGGGCGCCGTCTTGCCATCGTCGAGGACAGTCCCGGCGTCACGCGTGACCGACTGTATGCGCTAGCGGATTGGCGCGGGCGGACCTTCAGTCTCGTCGACACCGGCGGGATCGACGTTGAGAAGCCTGGCGACGAGGTCGCGGCGGGGACGCGCGCGCAAGCGGAGATCGCCGCACGCGACGCCGACGTCATCGTTTTCGTCGTCGATGCGCGCGAGGGCCGTCATCCGCTCGATGACGACGTCGTCGCGATCTTGCGCCGTACCCGGCGCCCGCTGATTCTCGTCGCAAACAAAGCCGAGTCCCCGCGCGTCGCCGATGCGATCCCCGGTGAGTTTGCAAGCTTAGGACTCGGGACACCGATCGCCGTCTCGGCGCTGCACGGCGAAGGCAGCGGCGACCTGCTCGACGCGATCGTCGACCGCTTGCCGCTCGAAAGCGAAGCACCGTCCGAGACGCGCGAGGTCGCGGTCGCGCTCGTCGGTCAGCCCAACGTCGGAAAGAGCTCGTTGCTCAACGCGCTGCTCGGCGAAGAGCGGGCTATCGTCTCCGCGGTCCCCGGGACGACGCGCGATGCGATCGACACCGTCTTTACGCACAAGGATCACGCTATCCGGCTCATCGATACCGCCGGCGTCCGGAAAAAGCCGTCGACGGGCGGAGCGATCGAATACTACTCGTCGCTGCGCGCGCTCGGCGCGATCGCGCGCTGCGACATCGCGCTCCTGCTGATTGACGGCCTCAAAGGCCCCGTCGCGCAGGACCGGCGTCTTGCCGGGATGGTGATCGAAGAACGTAAGGGCCTGATCCTCGTCGCCAACAAGTACGATCTCATCCGCGAACAAGGGAGCTATGCCCAGTCGGAACTGACCGAGGCGATCCACGAGGCCATGCCGTTCGCGAGCTTTGCACCGGTGACGTTCCTCTCGGCGTTGACGAAACGCAGGCTCGGAAGTCTCATGCCGGCCGTCCTCAAAGTAGCGGAGAACCTCGACCGGCGCGTCCCGACGCCGCGGCTGAACACCCTCATCCGTGACGCGGTCATGGCCCATCCGGCGCCGATCTCAAGTGGAAAGCCGCTGCGCGTCTTCTATTGCTCGCAGCCCGGGACCCATCCGCCGCTGTTCATCATGCACTGCAACGACCCGGACCTCGTCACGCCGTCGTACCGCCGCTTCCTCGAGAACACGCTGCGGGCGAACTTCGACTTCGAAGGCGTCCCGTTGACCATCGAGTTTCGCGAACGGCGCCGCGACGAGGCATCATGATCCCGGCGCTGATCGTCGTTCTCGCCTTTCTCGCCGGTTCGATCCCATTCGGCGTGATCGTCAGCCGCCTGTTTTTCCGCGTCGACCTGCGCGCGCAAGGGAGCGGGAACATCGGTGCAGCCAACGCGCTGCGCACCTTGGGCAAAGTGCCGGCAATCGTCGTCTTGATCCTCGACATCCTCAAGGGCGCCGTCCCGACCGCGCTCGCCACGGGCTACGGCGGTGATGCAGTGCCATGGATTGGACCCGCGGCGGGCGCAGCCGCGATCGTCGGACACGTGTACTCGCCGTGGCTGGGTTGGCGCGGCGGTAAAGGCGTTGCGACGCATCTCGGCGTGCTGATCGCGCTCGCGTGGCAGGCGGCGCTCGCATTCGGTCTCGTATGGATCGGCGCGGTCCTTGCCACGAACTATTCGTCGGCCGGCTCGCTTGCGGGGACGTTTGTATCGGCGGTTGTCCTATGGTACGCAGCCGGCGCATGGGCGGCCGCGTACGGGGCATTCGCATCCCTGCTCATCCTCTACACGCATCGAGAAAACGTCGCCAGGCTGCGCGCAGGGACGGAAAACCCGCTGCGTAAAGTCGCGCGTTAATGATATCTTCGAACGATTTTCGTAACGGCGTCACCATCGTCGTCGACGGCCACCTCTGGACGGTTATCGAGTTTCTGCACGTCAAACCCGGCAAGGGGTCGGCCTTCGTCCGCACGCGCCTCAAGAACGTCAAGACCGGAGCAACCGTCGAGCGCACGTTCCGCGCGGGTGAAAAACTCGAGCGCGCGATCGTCGACAATCGCGACATGCAAATGCTCTACAATGACGCCGACGGGTACCATTTCATGGACCAGGAGAACTACGAGAACGTCACGCTCCAGCGCGATCTGATCGGCGATCCCGCAGACTTTCTCAAGGACGGCATGAAGGTCGCGGTCCAGTTTTACGAAGGCAACCCGATCGGGATCGACCTGCCCGCCCACGTCGAGCTCAAGGTCGAAGAGACCGAGCCCGGATTCAAGGGCGACACGGCGACCGGCGCGACCAAACCGGCGAAGCTCGAGACCGGCGCGACGGTTCAAGTTCCGCTCTTCGTCAACCCCGGCGACATCGTCCGGATCGACACGCGCGACCGGCGGTACATCGGCCGCGTTTCCTAGAGCTGCCGACCGAGGCTCCGGCAGCCGGGCAGCCGAAAACCCTTCCAGAGCATCCAGCGGTCGAGGCGGTGTAGCCTCGGACCGCCGCCGCGTTGGGGGAGAGCCGCGTGAAGTTTTCATTTCCGTTTAAGCTTCGGCGCCTGAAAAAGATCGGCATCGCCCTCACGCTCTCGGCGATCGCGGGCGCCCTCGGCGTCGGACTCTACGCGCTGCCCAAGAACACGCTCCCGAGCGCAAACCGCATCGCCGATTTCGTCTTTTTGAACGACGCGCTATTTTGGGCACGCGAGCAGAAGGTCTTCACGACGCTGCACGTCCCATTGCCTGATCTCGACGAAGAGAATCCAAACCTGCGCCTACTCGCGATGGACGAGAACTCGCTGCTCCCGCGCGAGAAAGGCGGCCTCGGCGCCTGGCCCTGGCCGCGTCACGTCTGGGGCGATCTCCTGAAGAAGGTGCACCGCGCCGGCGGGAAGATCGCCGCCTTCGACGTCATTTTCCCCGACCCGTCGCAAGATCCAAAGCAGGATCAGGCATTCATCGCCGGACTCGAGCAGCAGCCGACCATTCTCTCGTACACGCTCAACACGACCTCGAGCGGGAACCTCGGCATCGAGGGTCTTGCGCCCAATCTCGCAACGCACACGGCCGATATCGGCTACACGACCGTCGACAACCCCGGAGGCTGGCTCGTCGGCCAGTTCCTGAGCATCTCAGCGACGGACAAAGGGCAAACGACGCAATACGTCTCGATGGCCGGCGCGACCTCGCAATACTTCAGCGGCCAAAAAATTACCGGCGTCGACGCATGGAGCGCGCGGATCGGCAACACGACCATCCCGCTCGACGGCGAGGGCTATCTGCTGATGCTCCCGTTCAAAACGGTCGAGTTTCAACAGCAAGAAGGGCGCGTCGGTGCCACGCAAGAGACGATGGCATTCGCGCAAACTCTGGGCGTCGGCGATGCGTTCAAGCTTTCGGACAAAGAACTGGGGCAGTTCGTCGGTGGAAAAGTCGTGGTCATCGGGACGACGGCGCAAGCGATGGGCGATTTCATCTTGACGCCAAACGGCCGCTTCCCCGGAGTCTTTTCGAACCTCCGCTTCATGGACCAATTGCTGACGCACAAATTCATCTCGCGCGTCCCGCCTTGGATGGACGTTCTGCTCATCATCTTGCTGCCGCTCGTCATCGGCTTCGTGATGACGCAGCTGCACGAGGGGATCGGGATCGGAATCACGATCGCCGCGGTTGCGATTTACAGTTTCGTCGCGCTCAGCGTGTACGGCATTACCCTGCACTGGATGGATTTGATCCATGTAGACGGCGGAATGCTCGCCGCGGCGCTCTTCGTCGCCCTGTACCGCGTCGTCACCGAAGGCGCCGACAAACGCGCGATTCGAGACATGTTCGGCAAGCACGTCAGTCCGGAAATCGTATCGCAGATGCTCAACAGCGACGATCCCAAAGGTGCGCTGGACCTCTCGGGCAAGCGCGTCAAGGTCACGATCTTCTACTCCGACATTCGCGGGTTCACCGCGATGTCGGAAAAGATGACGCCCGAGCAGATCTACGGTCAGCTCAACGAGTACTTCGAAGATATGTGCACGATCGTCTTCAAGTACGGCGGATACGTCGACAAGTTCATCGGCGACTGCTTGATGGCGGTCTTTTCCGCCCCCAATCCGACGGAAGACGACGCGCTCAAAGCGACGACCGCGGCACTCGAACAGCAAGAGAAAATCGCGCAGATCGCAGCCGAGTGGGCCGCCGTGGGCAAGCAAACGTTCACGGTCGGGATGGGCCTCAACACCGGCGAGGTCGTCATGGGCAACCTCGGTTCGAGCGAGCGCATGAACTACACCGTCATCGGTGACAACGTCAACACGGCTGCACGCCTCTACAACGTCGCCAAGGGCGGACAGATCATCATCAGCGAGATGACCTACAACGAGGTGAAGGACCACTTCATCGTGCGCGAGCTGCAGCCGGTGCAGGTCAAAGGCAAGGTGCTCCCGCTGCGCAACTTCGAGATCATCGCGCGGCTCGAACCCGGGCAGCCGAACACTTCGGAGATCCTCGATCAGAGCGTCGTCCACGAAGCGGCCGTCGCTGCCGACCACTGATAACGGGTCTTAGCGGCGGCCTCGTTGTGCTGCGCGCGGCTCGCTGGTGACCTCGCGCAGCTCGACGACTTCGAAGACGATGATGCCCCGCCGGCATCGCGCGCAACGCGCGTGCGCCGGCGGCCTGCGCTTGCGCAGCCCTTCCAATCCGCACTTTTCGCAGCGGATGACGTAGCGCTTCTCGCTTCCGCCCAGGGGCGGCGCGGTCCCCATGTCGTGATAGATCGAAGTCAGCCCGAGTTCGCGCATCTTCCTCTTGAAGATCGCCGTATGACCGGGGTTTTCGCCACGCGCATACAGCCATGCGTGGATCATCTCGTGCAGCAGCGTCTCGCGCAACGCTTGAACGTTGCCGTCGAAGTGCTTGGGTGAGAGTTCGATCAGCGGCGGCTTGTACGTAATCCGCCCTGCCAAGTTCGCAAACCGCGCGTTGTACGCGATGCGGTGCGCCGGGATCTCACCGTCGAAGTGCAGGTTGTTCAACTCGGCGAACAGGAGCTGAAGCTCCGCAACGTCGGGAAGCACGAGATAAGGGATTCGCCGCCGACTGCGGTGTAAACTGCCCGGCGTGAGCACGCCTCCGGCGCGCGGTTTGCCGCCGCGAATCTACGTCCCGATCCTCGCGGTTTTCGCGATCGCATTCCTCGCCTTGATGGCCTACTTGCTGCGCATCGGCCTGGGCAACACCGGGACGGTCCTCGGTCCGACGATACAACCGACCCCTGCCGCACAGCTTCGCGGAGTCGGCAGCGTCCCGCCCGGAGCTTCGACCCGGTGACGTCGTCGAAGGTGGTCACGGTCGGTTTCCAAGGGGAGTCGGGGGCGTTCAGTGAGGAGGCAGCGCTCGCGCTGCTCGGCAATGCGCGTGCCGAGGGCTTCCTCAACTTCGACGCGCTGGTCGAAGCCGTCGACTCCGGCCACGTATCATACGGCCTCCTGCCGGTCGAAAACTCGATCTACGGACAGATTGCCCGCTCGTACGATCTGCTGTGGATGCACCCTGCGCTGCACGTTGTCGATGAGACCGTCCATCACGTGGTGCAAGCGCTGATCGGGACGCCGGGCGCGACGATCGACGGCATTCGGGAAGTCCGCTCGCACCCGGTCGCGCTCGAGCAGTGCCGCCGCCTGCTCGATGCACATCCGTCGTGGCACGCCGTCACGGTCGAGGATACGGCCGGCGCGGTCCGTGAGATCATGGAGCGCGGCGATCCGGGCGTGGCGGCGATCGGACCCGCTTCGTCGGCAAAACGCTATGGTGCGATCGTCCTGCGTGAGGGCGTCCAGGACGACTACGACAACTTTACGCGGTTCTTCCTCATCTCGCGAGATCCGACGCCGCGCCGCGAGCTGGGCCGAGCCTGCATCGCAATCGGTCTACTCCGTTCCGAAAAGCCCGGCACGTTGCGCGACGCACTTTCAGCCTTCGCCGACGAAGCGATCAATCTGCGCTCGATCGTTTCGCGTCCCTCGCGTTCGGGCCCGTTCACGTACCGCTTCTATTGCGAGATCGAAGGCGTCGATCGTGCAAAGCTCGACCGCGCGTTGGCGCGCATCGACGGCGAAGCGAAGATCCTCGGCATCTACTGATGCCTCCGACGCCGCCGCGCATCGCCGCCGGATCGTTCGCCGCCTTCTTCATCTACGACGTCGCGGACACGATCGACCTCGCACGCTTGGAAAGCTTGGGCGAAGGCATCGAGCGCGCTCCGCTGCACCTCCGGCGAACCGCGTCGGCGGAGTTCATTCAGTTTCCCGTCCCGCCGGCCGTCGTGCGCATCGACACGCCGGACGGATCGCCGTTTCGGGTACGGGCCAAGATTTTCGACTACGGTGTCGTCTCGCTGCGTTTCGTCTATCCATTCTCGGGCGCGTGGGACGAGTTCGCGGCGTTCACCCGGCACCTGCGCAGCGACGAATCGCTCGCCGCGCGCGCCCGCGCGACGCTCGAGCAACTGCTCGTGCAGTTGAGCCCGGTGCTCGACGAGCCGCACGCACCTCGTTTGGAAGAGTACGCGATCTGCCACGTCGACCGCTTCGAGCAAGGCGTGACGGGGACCGAACTGCTCGACGGCCACGGCGCTGCGGTCGCGCAGCTGATCCTGGGTGAGGAACGGCAACTGATGCGTTCTGAGCAGGATGAAGCCCTGAGGGTCAATTTCGCCTACTTCGAAGATGAACTCACGGTCATCCACTGGGAGACCGCCTTCGTCTACGACCGCGCGGAACCGGCTCAAGCGATCGAGGACATTCTCGAGTTCGCCAACACGCAGCTCGTCGAGCTTCGAACGTACGACGCCTACCTCGACGCCGAGCTGGACGGAATCTACCGGCTCGATCCGGGCCGTCCGATCCGCCGATTCTTCCGCCGGCGCGCCAACGAGTCGGCCGACCGTCTGCGCTACCTGATCGTCGACGTGCTAGAGATCACGGACCGCGTCAACAATGCGCTCAAGATCATCGGCGACGCCTACTATGCAAGGCTCTATCGCGGTGCCGCCGGGCGTCTGGGCCTGGCCGACTGGCAGCGGCAAATCGACACCAAGATGCGCAGCATCGAAGAGATGTACCGCTTCTTTCAGGATCAGATCCAACACGCGCGCGACGAAGCGCTCGAGCTCATCATCATCGTCTTGATCTTAATAGAAGTCGTCACCGGTTTTCTGGCCTTGCGACACTAGTCGAACAGCGAGCCGCCAACACCTAGCGCGCCGCTTCGGCGGCGTAACTCGCATCGAGGACTTGGCCGATCGGCAGAGGGGACGGCAGAATGCCGATCCCGACGATCGCGTCCATGACGGCCTGCAGATCCTTCGGATCGATTTGCACGGTCCGACTGAACGCATGCCATTGCCCGAAATCGACCGCGTACGCACGTTGCGCAACGGCCGCATCAACGTGCGTCGCGTTGACGAGCGCGGTGACCGCATCCTGCTCGTGCGCGTAGCCGTACTGCGATGCGCGCCTGAGCGCGCGGATGTACTTCACGATCTCCGAGCGGTGGGTGGCGGCCCAGTTCGTATTGACGGCGACGCCGGAAAAGACCCACGACTTCAGGTAGGTTGTCGCCTGTGCGAGGACGTGCATCCCTTGGGACTGCGCCAAGATGTCGAACGGCTGTGTCAAAATCGCGCCCTGCACGTTTCCGGAGCTCACCGCCGCGAAGCGCGCGGCGCTCGTCCCCCCCAAGACGATCGAGAAATCGCGATCCATGTCGAGATGTTGCGCTTCGGCCATGCGCCTCAGCACGATCGCAGTGACGTCCTGCTTTGTCCCGAGCGTGATCGTTTTGCCTTTGAGCTGCGCCCAACTCGTGACCGAAGGCACCGTCACGAGCGTGTACGGATTCGTGACGAACGTCGAAGCGACGATCTTCATCGGGATCTGGTGTGCGATCGCCGCGATCTCCGAATCGGTGCCGTTGTTGATGAAGTTGACCGACCCCGAGGCGAGCAGGTTCGTCGTATTCGGGGGGCTGCCGGCGGTGACGACGTGGACGTTGAGCCCCTCCTGCGCAAAGAAGTCTTGCTGCTGGGCGATGTACATCAGCCAGTCGCCGCTGCTTGGGCCGAGGACGCCGACGCTCACGTCGACGAGCGCCGGCTGCGCTCCGGCCGGCGCGGCGCACGCCAGGGAGAAGACGAACCAAACCAACGCTTTACGCATGCGGGAGTGTGCCGCACCGGCTCCGACGAAGCCTTTTCGATGCCCAAGGTCGAGCGGATCTTCATTTATCCCATCAAATCGATGGACGGCATCCCGGTCAGCAAGGCGATGATCGGAGTCTCGGGTTCGCTGGCCGGCGATCGCGAATTTGCGTTCATGGACGAGCAGGGAAATTTCGTGAACGGCAAGCGCTACCCGAAGATCATCCAGCTTCGCGCACGCTTCGACTTGGGGACGCGCCGCGTCACCATCGCGATGGGCGGGACGACGACATACTCGCTGGACGAGGACCGGGCGGAGCTCGCGGACGCCGTCGGGCGTTTCCTGGGCGTCCGCATCGCGCTCGAGAACAACCCGGCCGGCGGCTTTCCCGACGACACCGAAGCGCACGGACCGACCATCGTCAGCCGCGAGACGTTGAATGAGATCTCGCGCTGGTTCCCCGGCCTTTCGGCGGCGCAGATGCTCTTGCGTTTCCGCCCGAGCATCCTGATCGGCGACTGCGAGCCATTTTGGGAAGATCGGCTCGTCGGTCCGCAGGATGCGCCGGTTCAGTTCGCGCTCGGCGTTGTTACGATCACCGGCGCCAAGGCGTGTTCGCGCTGCGCGGTCCCCTCGCTCGATCCGATCAGCGCCCAAGAATATCCGCGCTTTCAAAAGATCTTCGCGGCGCGTCGCCAGCAGTTCTTACCCCAGTGGGCCGAACTCTCGCGCTTCGATCATTTTTACCGGCTAGCCGTGAACACGAGCGTTGCGCCGTCCCAGCTCGGCAAGATGCTGAACGTTGGAGACGAGGTCACTCTTCTTGCGAACGCTCCTGCGTAGCTTCTCGCCGGGCGCGCTCGCTGTAGACGCGCAGCTCCGCGATGTCGCGCGGAAAGAGCAGACCCAGCGTCCAATCGAGCGCGACTCGGACTTTGCGATCCAGGCCCGGTAAGCGCGCGAGATAATACGTTCGCCAGAATACCCACGCGATGAACCCGGTGACGATCCACCCGCGCGAGATCTCCGCGATTCCGCGCCGCGCGCCGAGCGAGGCCATCATCCCGAGCGACGCGTAGACAAACGGCTTCGTCGCCCGACCGTGCAACGTCGCGGCGATGTTGTGGGCGAGGACCGGACCTTCGCGAATCGCATGCTGAGCCGTCGGCGGGTAGAGGGTCCCGTCGGGCGCCGGGATCGCGGCAGCATCGCCGATCGCCCAAACGCCTTCGCGCCCCCAGACCGACAAATCGGGATTGGTCAAGATCGCGCCGCCGCGCCCGTGCTTCACGGGCAAGCCGGCGACGAGCGCCGACGGCCGTGTCCCCGCGCTCCAGACGAGCGTGCGCGACGCAAAGCGCCGTCCGTCGACGAGCGATAAGCCATCCGCGTCGGCGCTCGCCACGTTGGTGCCGATCAGGACGTCGACGCCGCGCTCGGACAGATTGCGCGCCGCGTAGGCGCCCATCTTCTCGTTCAGCTCCGGCAAGAGCCGCTTACCGCCTTCGATTAGGGTGACGCGTACGTCCGCGCGGGTGATGGTCGGGTAGAAATGCGCGACGCTCTTGAAGAAGTCGACGAGTTCGCCGGCGGCTTCGACGCCGGTATAGCCGCCGCCGACGATCACGTACGAGAGTAAGTGACTCCGTTCTTCCGGCGTCGCGACGTCGGCGAGCTCAAGCGTCGAGATGATATGGTTGCGCAGGGTCTCCGCATCTTCGAGTGTCTTGAGCGGGAGCGTGTAGTCCGCGATCCCAGGCAGATTGAACGTCGTCGGAGCCGCCCCAAGCCCGATGACGATCTGTTCGTAGCCGAGCTCGCCGGCCGTCCCTTCGATCGGATGGCGGTAATGTACGGTCCGCGCGCCGAGATCGATCCCCGTGACCTCACCCAAAACGAAGCGCGTTCGCCGAAGTTCGGCGCGAATCGGCGTCACGACGTGACGCGTTTCGAGGCTGCCCGAGAACACTTCGGGGAGCATCGGCGTGAACACCGAGTAGTTCTCGCGGCTCACCAGCGTGATCTCCGCTTCACTCGGGCGCAGCAGCCGTTCCAGCCGCTGGGCGGTCGCGACGCCGCCAAAACCGCCGCCCAAGATCAAGATGCGCGGCAGGGTCCCCGCGCTCGTTCGCGCTAGTTGCACGGTCATGAGTGATCGGCCGCCCGACTTCGCACTCCTGCGCGCGGTCGAAATCTTGGAGCGGATCGCGAAGGAGCGTTCGCAGCCGATCGCACCGCCACCGCAAGTCGATCATCCGATCGTGCTCGCGACCGATCGCTGCACGCTCGCCGTCGGGCAAACGCGGCGCCGCGAGGTCGAGCGCGTCTTCGGGCGAGGTCATTCCTATCCGGCAAAAGGCTTTCACTCCTACACGATCGCGCCGCCGGAGACGCAACCGGACGATGCGCCCAAGCGCTGGCTCTTGAGCGTCTTCTATCGCGGCGATCTCCTCTTCGGCGTCGAGCACTACATCCCCAAAGTCAAGGGGCTCCCACCGATGCCGCTCGCCACACCGGGGATCATCCGCATCGAACCCGGCCCCTATCGTTTGGGCGGGCCGATGAACTCGCTCGGCTATTTCGTCCCCGCGCACGGCGGGCCGAGCCCGGTCGTATACGCGCTGTGCTTCGAAGCGCGATTTGCCGGCGGCGTCGCGTGGATCATGGGAAATGCGGGGCGGATCGAACGCCTCGCGATCTACGGTGCCGAGTAGCCGAGCCATCGCGCTCATGGCCGCGGCCGTGTTGCTGCTCGCATCGAATTTGGCGCCGGCGCCGGGCCGCGCCGGGCCACCGATGCGCGACTTCGAAGCGTACTATGCGGCGGGCGCAACCTTCGATCGCGGCGCCGATCCGTATACGCGCGCGGTCTGGTCGACGGAGCGAACGATCGACGGCGTCGATCCGACGCACGAAGAACTGCTCCCATACGTCGGCCCTGCCGCAGCGCTCCCGGTCTATGGCGCGCTAGCGCGTCTGCCGTACGAAATCGCGCACCGCGTCTGGGGCGGCCTACTCGGCCTCGCGCTCGGACTCGCGCTCTTCGGAATGCTGTTCCTCTTTCGTGCGCGCGCAACGTGGGAGACACTCGCGGGCAGCTTGCTGCTATGCCTGGGCTTCGGACCGTTGGTCAGCGACGTCGCGCTCGGACAAGTCGCGCTTCTGTCGTTCGCCGGGATCGTGATTGCCGCCGCGGCGCTGCGCTTGAGAAGCACGCTCGGCGCCGCGATCGGAGCCGTCCTCGCCGCGCTGCAACCCAATCTCGCGCTGATCTTGATCGCGCGCTTGCGCGAGCGCCGCAGCTGGATGGCATTCACCCTCGGCTTTCTCGCGTTCATCGCGTTTACGCTGACCGTCTATGGCGGAGCCGACGGCTTTTTCCGCTACGTGGCGCTCCTACGCGAACACGGCGCCGGCGAGCGTTACATCGTGATTCAGATGACGCCGATTGCGATCGCATGGGAGCTCGGCATCAACCGCACGGTCGCTGCCTACGCCGGCCTCGCCGTCACCATCATCGCGCTGCTGCTGGCGGTCGCGACGATCCGGCGCGCGAGCACCGATGAAGAGCGGGTCGCGATCGCGTGCTGCGCGCTACCATTCATCGTCCCGTTCTTTCACGAACACGACTTTCTCATCGCGCTCTTTCCCGCGATGCTGCTTGCGATTCGAGCCCGCGGCCCGGCAGTCTGGCTCGGGGCCGCTGGGGCGACCTTCGTCGCGATCGATTGGCTTGGCTTCGGACAGCGCGCAACGGGCGTCCCGCAAAGTCTCGCGATGTCGACGGCTGCGGCGCTCGGCTTCGCGCTGCTCGCGCACGCGCGCCGCCCCTTCCGTTTGGCGGGACTCGCCGTCTGCGCTCTGGCAATCCCCATCGCGGTCATCTCACATCTGCAGCCGGTCCCGATTTGGCCCGACGCCTTGCCCGCATCGTTCAATCCGCCGCCATCGCTCGATGCCGCGACCGTCTGGCACGCTGAGCAGGCGCTGAGCGGCCTGGAAGGTCAAGCGCCGCTGTGGGCTCTGCTCAAACTCGGAACGCTCGGCGGATGCGCGCTCCTGTGGCTGGCGCTGGTTCAGATGTCGACGTTCAGAAAATCGTCGAACGGACCGAGCTGGTGGGGACGAAAACCGGTCAAATCGGAGTTAAAGGCGTACCGGTCCTCCGGGATCGAGAGGACGACGGTAGGCACGTCACGCGTGATCTGATCGACTTCGAGGTTGATGAGCGGCTGGCGTGCTTTGGCGTCGTAGAGCCGCTTGAAGCGCTCCATCGCCGCATCGACCGCTTTGTTACAGTAGCGCACGTCGTTTTGGCCGTTGGGCGGGATGTTCTTGCACTCGTAAAGACTCGACAGGTCGGCGATCGGATCGCCGCCCCACGAGAACACGGCGATATCCCACTTGCCGTTGTAGATGATCCCACCGTTCTTGTACGCGCCGAAATACAGCGGCGCGGGATAGCGTTGGACGCTCATCGCGACGCCGATCTGCTTCCACCACGTGCGGATCAGCTCGATCTCCGAATCGATATCGGGTGCGCCCGTACTGGAGACGAACAGCAGATCGAGGCGGACGCCGTTCTTCGCACGGACGCCGTCCGCGCCGCGCTTCCATCCGGCCGCATCGAGCGTCCTATTCGCTTTAGCGAGATCGAACGCGACGAACGGGACG
>DATNIC010000243.1:0-10123 GCA_035604635.1 Binatia bacterium | reverse complement strand
CCGGAAGATGCTCCACGAAATCGAGCATGGCCGGGACGCCGTCCTTAAGCCGGAACATCGGACTCTCACGCGATAACTGTGAACGATGGCTACGAAAATGAGATTCATCGTCCTACGGCTGGGACTGCTCGTTGCCGCCCTGGCGTTTGCAGCGGGTCTTTTCGCTCCGCGTCTGATCGAGGCGGCGGCACAGACGCCGTTTCAAGTCGTCGATGGCGACGGGTGGCTCACGAGCAACGCGCGTCATGACAGCAGCGGATGGACGCCGTTCAACGGTGCGCGTCCCTCGTTCGGCCTTCAGCTGAGCGAACGAAACGACATTCCCTTTGACCAGGGAACCGCTGGGGCGACCGTCTGGGTGCGACAACCGGGTTGTCCTCATTTTGCCGGCTTCGGCGAGCAATGCGGCTGGCAGCTCGGACTTGCGGTCACGCAATTTCGATCGGTCGTCGTCGGCGGGCACGGGATCGAGATCGACGGGCTCACCGGAGGTCTACCGTACGGGCGCATCGTCAACGCTTCGGACGGACGGTCCCGTCTGGTCGGGATCTTGACCAACGGTTTCGCGGATTTCTCGGGCGTCGACAAACCAAGCGCACCCAGCTGGTTCGCGGGGATCGACGTCGACCGCGACGCGTTTTCGGTGCGGCGCGGCGAGCGCTCTCCGCGAGACATGGACGAGCTGCTCGGCGTCGATCGACAGGGTGATATCCGCGCGTCAGGATCGCTTGCAACGACGCGGGCGCTCCAGCGAGCGCCGGCGCAATGGGCCGTGCGGACGCGACTCTCCGCCGGAGTCTATACGTTTCGTTTCGCGGCGCCCTTTCAAAACGTACCGGTCTGCATAGCGACGAGCGAAGGCGCCGCGCGTCTGCGCGTTGCGCCGGCTCTCGAAGCCTGCACCGTTACCTCGGAGAATGCGGCAGACGATTCGATGATCGACGTCGTCGTGGTGGGCAATCCTTCGTGAACGAAGCGGCCGGAAAAATCTCGCACGGCGTCTTTCGCGCAGCGCTCATCCTGGGAGCGATCGTCGCGATGCTTGCGCTCCAACGTTCGCAAGGTCAGGCGACGGCCCCTGACCCGCTGGCGATCGCATCCGAGCGGGCCCCGGCGCATGCGATTCTCGTCCGACCCTCAAGCACGCCGATCTTTGCGCCGCCGTCGCTGGACCGGCTCCTCGTCGTAATCGATCATACGAACGATCCGAAGTTCGAACAGAATCTTGGCGACGGAGCGGCGACGGCATTGCACCATTTCGCGCGTAACGTGCGATGGCTGTACGTCGACGACCTCACCGCCGCGGATGTCCGTGACGCGGAAGCCGTCGTTTACCTCGGTCTACGGGCTGCAAAGGCGCCGCGCGGATGGACCCAGCTCCGCTTTGCTCGGCGGCTCGTCGTCTTCAACCAACATCTGGCGCAGTTGCAGTCGCTCGGTATGTTCCCGCACGCCGCCGAGGTGGGCGATATCGCGACCCCGCCGCATGCCGAGATCACCTACGGCGGAGAGCGTTTCGCGGTTGGGTCCCGAGTATACACGCGTTTCGAAGTCCGTGCCGGAGCACGCGCCCTCGGGACGATCCACGGCGAAGGGACGAGCGCATTCGCCGTTCTCGACGGGGGCGCGGCTTTCATCGCGGCGCCGCTCGGTTTCGGAAGTGAATTCCGCGATCCGTATCGGCAGGGTTTCTTGTTGGCGGCGTGCGACGCGCTCCGCATTGCACTCGGTGCGCCGGCCGAACCGCGCGTCGCTTTGCTGCGCTTTGAAGATGTCTCCGTCGAAGTGCCGACCCCGCGCATGCGCGCCATCGTCGAGTACATGGCGGCGAGCAACCTGCCCTACGGAATCGGCGTCATTCCGAACCAGTTGATCAAAGGCGTGGACCTGCGCACCCTCGGTCAAGACCCGGAACTCGTCGAAACGCTGCGATTCGCGGAAGCGCATGGAGCGCGGATCGTGCTGCACGGGTTTCATCACAGCTTCAATTCACCCGAGGATTTCGAGTTTTGGGACGCTGAGCACAATAGGCCGCTGCCCGAAGATTCGGTCGCCTGGATGAGCCGGCGTCTGAACGCCGGCCTCACCATCGAGCGCTCCCTCGGCCTGCACCCGGTGATGTGGGAGTCGCCGCACTACTCCGCGTCGCCCCTCGATTATCGCGTCGTGGCGAGCTTTTTTGCGACGTCGTGGGAGCGGCGGCGGCCCGTGGCGTTCTTGCCGTGGCCGATCGACCGCGATCAGTACGGATCGGCGCTGCTTCCGGAGAATCTCGGCTACATCGCCGTCGACCGGGATGACCGGACGTACACGCTGCAGATGCAGCTTGCCCGGGCGCGTGCTTTCACGGTCTGCGCCGACTGCGTCCCCGCCGCTTTTCTCCACCCTTCGACGGTCGAGCTGGCCGACATCATCGATTTTGTCAACGGCGTCGAGGCGCTAGGTTATCGTTTCGTCGACCCGCTCGCGCTCGTTGAACCTCGAGACGGTGCGTGATCCTTCCCCTCATCATCCCGTACGCCGTCGTCGTGCAAGCGTCCGACGCGGATCTCTTCTATCGCGCGGTTGCCGCGAAGCAGTTTGGTGAGGCGGTTGCGGTCGGGCAACGCTACCTGAACGCGCATCCCAAAGAGGATGCTTTCGCCTTCGACCTCGCTTACGCGTACTTCAATCTTGGACGCTTCGACGACTCGCGCCGCGTCATCGCGGCGCGCGACGCGTACCTCCGAGCGCATCCGCAAAGTGCCTCGATTTGGCTCGACCTGGCGTACAAGGATGGTGACGCGAAGCGCTACCGAGAAGCGATTGCGGAGATCGACCGGTACCTGCGCTTTCGTCCAAACGACAAAGCCGCCAAACAACAGCGAGCCGACGATGTCGCGGCCCTTTCCCCGGCTCCCGCAGAGAGTCCGGCAGCCGCCGAGCAAGATGACAGCGATCGCTTTTATGCCGCAGTCACGGCACGGCATTTCGACGATGCTCTCGTCTACGGACAGCGTTATCTGAAGGATCACCCGGAGAGCGACGCTTTTGCCGTCGATCTCGCTTATGCGTACATTTCTGCCGGCCGGCTCGATGCGGCGATCGAAATCGCGGAGAAGCGCGCGCTTTACATTCGCACGCACAAAGAGGCTGCCGGTCTGCTCGCCGCGCTGTTTTACGGGTTGAACGAACGCAAGTCGACGAGCGCCGCGGTGGCGTACGGCGAACGATATCTCGAACAGCGCCCGGACGACGATGGATTTGCCATGGATCTCGCCTACGCCGAGCTCGCGCTGGGTAACCTGGCGGCCTCACGAAGCATCGTCGCCACGCGCGCGGCGTATCTGCGGTCTCATCCTGATTCAGCGGCGATATGGATGGACTTCTCGTACAAGGAAGCCGAAGCGAAGCAATACCGGGCGGCGATTTCGGACGTCGATACCTACCTTCAATTCAAACCCACGGATGCTTCTGCGAAACAGCAGCGCGCTGCCTACGTCAACGAGATTTGGTCCGGGGCACGATTTCAGAGCTACGGCTACAGCCAGTACGAGGGCCGGTTTTCGGACAATTTCTTCGGTGTGGACTCGCGGTACATGCTCGCCCCCGGAATCGTCCAGCCGTATGTCGCCAATCATATCGTCGGCGATCTGGAGTCCGGAGCCCCGGGGACGCCGCAGATCTACAGCGACAACGGGATCATCTTCGATACCGGCCTCAACATCCGCCTCAGTCCGTACGCTTCGTTCTTCGGCGAAGGCGGCTTCGGGATCGGGACCCGGGGTCAGGGGACGATCTCGGACTTGCGCTACGGCTTCAACTATTCGCAGCGGTGGGGCAACCACGCTCTTACCGAGATGGATGCGAGCGGCGTGATCTATTCGCGCTACAACAACAACTTCATATCGTATTTCACCCTACTCCACCTGTTCGGGGGCAAGCGCGTTCGGCCGATCGCCGGCATCGATGCGGCGCTCGACGAGAAGGCGGTCTTCGGCAACAACTACGTCGATGCGTTCGCCGGCGTGCAGCTCGGGACCGATGCACTCGCGTTCCGTCTATTGACCGTGAACGGATTCTACCTCACTCGCGGTTTCCCCGCGCCGCAGATGGGATACTCGACGCTGCGCGCAACGCTTATCTTCGGCGTCTCGAAATGATCGGGTCGATCAAAGGGTAAGCCCACCCCAGTTCGAAAACGTGCCGTCTCATGACGCCGTTTGAGCTCGTCGAGCCGCCGACGCTGCGCGAAGCGATTAGCGCGCTCGATCCGGCGGATCCCTCGACGCGTGCGATCGCCGGCGGAACCGCGTTGATGCTGATGATGAAGATCGGGATCTTCAAGCCGACGCGCCTCGTCAGCCTTCGCCGAGTGGAGGAGCGCTACCGCCGCATCGACGTCGACGAAGACGGCGCGCTGCATATTGGTGCGCTCACGCCGCTCGCTGCAGTCGAGCGCTCCGCGGCCGTCGCCGCGAAGGCGCCGGCGATCACGCGCACCTTGCTGACACTTTCGAACGTCCGCGTACGCAATGTCGCAACGGTCGGTGGACACTTGGCGCACGCGGATCCGCACATGGACCTGCCGCCGGTCTTGATCGCGCTCGGCGCGCGCGTTTTCGTCGTCGGCCCGTCGTCGGAGCGCTGGATCGACGTCGCCGATCTTTTCAAAGGATACTACGAGACGGCGCTGGCAAACGACGAGCTCATCGCCGACCTCGTCGTCCCGCCGCAAGGGCATCGGCACGCGGCTTACCTGAAGTGCACGACGCTCTCCGCCGACGACTGGCCGGCAGTCGGCGTCGCCGTCTCGCTCGAGACGGAGCGGGGCTCGATCAAAGATGCGGTCGTCGCCGTGAGCGCAGCGACCGAAAAGCCGATGCGCCTCGATGGCGTCGCCGCGCTGCTGGGTGGAAAACCGGCCGACGAAGCGACCTGCAAGCGCGCCGGCGAGGCTGCTGCGGCGGCGTTGACCGTCTTGCCGGACGGACGCGGCTCCATCGCGTACAAGCAGCAGCTTATCCGCGTCTACACGGCGCGCGCGATTCGGCGTGCTTTTGAATTCGCGATCGCGAACGGATCGGCAAATTGATGGCGGTCAAGACACTCAACGTCGATCAAGTCGGCCGTTCCGTCGCACGTCTCGAATCACGTCAGAAGGTCAGCGGCCGCGCCGAGTACGTCCACAACATGAAGCTGCCGGGGATGCTCTACGGTAAGATTTTCCGCAGTCGCATTCCGCACGGAAAGATCAGGCACATCGATACTACGGCAGCGCAACGCGTGGACGGCGTCTTCAGCGTCGTCACGGGCGACGACGTTCGAACGCTCGTCCCGATTCCATACTACGGCCCGGCATTCCACGATCAGCCGGTCCTTGCACTCGAGAAAGTGCGTTACGTCGGCGAGCCGGTCGCGGTCGTTCTGGCGCGCGACCCCCATGTCGCCGATCAAGCGGCGCAGTTGATCGAGGCGGAATACGACGAACTGCGCGCCGTGTACGACGAGGTTGAGGCCGCAACGGCTACGATCCACGTGCACGAGATCCTCAAGCCGGCTGGGACGTTCCCCGATCTCAAGTACCTCGAAGGCAGGCGCGACACGAACATTGCGCTCGACTTTCAACTCCGGCGCGGCGACGCCGGCCGGGCGTTCGCCGCGGCCGACTACGTCTTCGAGCACACGTTCCACACGCAGACCGTCATGCATACGCCGCTTGAGCCCCTCGTCTCGCTGGCCGAACCCGGAGACGACTCGGTGACGATCTTTACCGCATCGCAGAGCCCGTCGTTCGTGCGCATGGAAATCGCACGCATGCTCGGGTGGAGCGAGAATCAGGTTCGCGTGCGAACCGCGTTCCTGGGCGGCGGCTTCGGCGCGAAGTTATACATCAAGCTCGAGGCCTTGGTCGCGGTGCTGGCGTTGATGGCGCGCCGGCCCGTGAAGATCGGGCTCACGATGGAAGAGCAGTTCTATCACATCACCAAGCACGCCACGACGACGCGCATCAAGAGCGGCGTCTCCAAAGAGGGCCGGATCGTAGCGCGGGAGTGCGAGGTCTATTGGAACGGCGGCGCCTACGCCGACATCGGGCCGCGGGTCACGCAAAAGTCGGGGTTTACGGCGGCGGGACCATACGACATCGAAAACGTCAAGCTCGACTCGTACGCGGTCTACACCAATCTCCCGCCGGCCGGCGCGCTGCGCGGTTTCGGAATCCCCCAACTCGTCTGGGCATACGAGAGTCACACGGACCTGATCGCACGCCAACTCGAACTCGACCCGATCGAGTTCAGGCGAAAGAACATCCTGCGCGAAGGCCGCCCGCAAGCTGTCGGGACGCCGATGCGCGATGCCGCGATCGAAGCCTGTTTGGAGAAGATAGCGGATCGAATGGAGTGGGGTAAACCCTGCTATCGCGGCAGCGCTGCGCTACGCCGCGGGCGCGGAGTGGCGATCGGCTTCAAAGCCTGCATCGCACCGACGACATCGGTCGCGATCGTCAACATCTGTGCCGACGGAAGTTGCGGGCTCTATTGTTCGACCGTCGACATGGGTCAGGGCTCCGACACGGCGATGGCGCAGATCGTCGCCGAGGTCCTCGGGATGCAGGCCGAGCAAATCCGCGTCGTCCATCCGGACACCGACGTGACGCCGTACGACATGGCGACGTTGGGCTCACGCTCCACCTATCACATGGGCAATGCCGTGAAGCGTGCAGCCGAGGATGCGAAGGCAAAATTGGAGGCGCTGGCGCGCGAAGCCGGCGCCGAAGGTTCGCCGATCCCCGACGTCTTCCGCGCCCGGTACGGGATGCAGGCGGGAAACGTCGTCGGGATCGGGACGTTCATCCCGTCATATCAGTCGCCGGACAAGAAGACGGGCCATTCGGAAAACGTCACGCCGTTCTGGATGATCGGCGGCGCCGGCGTCGAGGTCGAGGTCGACGTCGAGACGGGACGCTTTCGCGTGACCAAGCTCGTCAACGTCGCCGATGTCGGCAAGCCGATCAATCCGAAGGCCGTGACGACGCAACTCTCGGGTGCGGCGATCATGCAGCTCGGACATACGATGTTCGAAAAGATGATCTTCGAGGACGGGAAACTGACGAACGCGTCGCTTGCCGACTATAAGATACCGGGCTTTCTCGACCTCCCCGAGGATTTGACGAGCGAGTTCGTCGAGGCCGAGCAGCATGGCGGGCCGTTCGGCGCCAAAGGGGTCGGAGAGACCGCGACGTTCGGCGTCTCGCCGGCGATTGCCAACGCGATCCACGACGCGGTCGGCGTGCGGATCTACTCGCTTCCGATCACGCCCGAGGCCGTGTACCGTGCAATGAACGGTCTGCCGCAAGAAGACCGCCGGTGAACCGCCGCATCAGGTTCACGCTCAACGGCGAACGCGTCGAAGCCGACGTCGCGCCGCATCACAACCTCGTCGAGCTGCTCGCAGAAAGGTTCGATCTCGTCGGTGCGCGCGAAAGCTGTGGGCAGGGTCTGTGCGGCTGTTGTACGGTGCTGGTCGACGGACGCGCGGTCTCGGCGTGTCTGTATCTCGCGAGCTTCGTCGACGGCGCGAACGTGGTGACGATCGAATCGCTCGATGCCGCCGGCGGGTTGCACCCGGTGCAGGAAGCATTCATCGAAAACGCGGCTTTCCAGTGCGGCTTCTGCACGCCGGGCTTCGTGCTCATGACGGCGCAGCTACTGGAGGAGAAGCCCGATCCCAGCGACGAGGAGATCCGCCACTACCTCTCCGGCAATCTGTGCAGATGCGCGGCGTATCCCGAGATCGTCGACGCGGTCAAAGCTGCGGCCCGGAAAACGGCCGCGAAGGGGCGCTGATGTTCGCGAGCATGCGCGACTACCTCAAAGCCGTCGAGCAGAAAAAATTGCTCCAGCAGATCGACGGGGCCGACTGGAATCTCGAGATCGGTTCGATCACGGAGATCGTCGCCTTTTCCGAAAAGCCGCGCGCGCTGTTGTTCGATCGCATCAAAGGTCACGCGCCGGGGTTTCGGATCGCGACGAACCTGTATGGCTCGCAGCGCTTGCAGGCGCTCGCCCTCGGCTTGCCCGACGATCTCTCCGGCGTCGACCTCGTAGCGCGGTGGCGCGAGCGCGCGAACAGCCTGACGCCGAAGCCGCCTCGCGAAGTAAAGGATGGTCCGGTACGCGAGAACGTGCTGCGCGGCGGCGACGTCGACCTCATGACGTTTCCGACGCCGTTCTGGCACGAGCACGACGGCGGCCGTTTTTTCGGGACGGGCGACGTGGTGATCACGCGCGATCCGGAAGAGAACTGGGTCAACATGGCGCCGTACCGTTGTCAGCTGCACGACGCCAAGACGCTCGGACTGATGGTCTCGCCCGGCCATCATGGCTACCTGCAGATGCAGAAATTTTGGGCGAACGGGCAAGATGCACCGGTCGTCGTCGTCGCGGGAGGGGACCCCGATACCTATGCGGCGGCGTGTGCCCCGCTGGGCTGGGGCAAGTCGGAACTGGAGATGGCCGGCGCGTTTCGCGAGGCGCCGATCGACGTGATCGTCGAGCCGCGCACGGGACTTCCGATCCCCGCGACCGCGGAGATCGCCGTCATCGGACACGTCCCTTCGCCGGACAAGGAGATGCGGGACGAAGGGCCGTTCGGGGAATGCACCGGCTACTACACGGGTCATGGACCGAGTCTCGTCATTCACGCCGACGAGCTCTGGTACCGCAACGAGCCGATCATGCAAGGAAGCCCGACGATGCACGGCTCCTGCTCCCTCTTTGCGCTCGGCGCGGAGATTTTTACGAGCGCGATCGTGTGGGACAGCGTTGCGCGCGAAGTCCCCGGGGTCGCCGGTGTCTATTCCCTCTACCAGCCCTGTCAGGCAGGCTCGTATCTGCTGGCGATCGCGATCAAGCAGCAATTCCCCGGACACGCAAAGCAAGCGATGCTCGCCGCGCTCGGTTCGCACGGCGCGGTTTTCATGAACAAAGCGATCGTCGTCGTCGACGACGACGTGAATCCGGCCGATCTCAATGATGTTGTCTTTGCGATCACGACGCGGTGTAATCCGGCCGAGGACGTCGAAATCATCCGCGGCATTCCGGGGACCTTCCTCGATCCGCGCATTCCGGAAGAGCGCCGGGCGCGCGGCGATTCGACGACGTCGACGATGCTGATCGACGCCTGCCGTCCCTACAGCATGCGCAAGACCTTTCCCCGGGTCAACATCATCAGCAAAGAGCTGCGCGAGGCAACCCTTGCGAAGTGGGGCAAGACGCTAGGGTTGTAACACCCCCAGTCCGCAGAGATCGATCGCGTTCTGCGAATAGAGCTTCCTGCGGACCGTCTCGGGGAATTCGAGCTTCTCGATCGCTGCGATCGTGTCGCGGATCCACATCGAGCCTCCCTCCGGATCGAAGGGACAATCCGTGCCGAAGAGCGAGTGATCCGCCCCGAAGAACTCATAGCCGCAGCGAATCGCGGCAGCCGATGCCGAGACCGCGGTGTCGCCGTAGAACATCTTGAAGTAGTCGATGGGACGTTTCTTCAACTCGTGGCGTAGTTTGAGGAGTTCGTCGCCTTCGGAACCGCCGGTGCGATTGCCGAGCTCGTCCCACCCCGGACCGACTCGTCCTTCGAAGAACGGGATCATCGCGCCCATGTGATGGGTGATGATCTTGAGGTTGGGCAGTTTTTCGAAGAAGCGCGAAAAGACTATGCGCGCCATCGCGACGCTCGTTTCGTACGGCCAACCGAAGGCCCACCAGATCTCGAATTTCGACGTGGCTTCGCCCTTGTAGTCGGCCTGTATGTTCGAGCGCGTCGGGTGCATCCAGATCGGCATGTCGTACGCCGCCATCCGCTCGAATATCGGGAAGAACTCGGGATCGTCGAGCGGCCGTCCGGCGACGCTGGTGTTGATCTGAATGCCGCGCGCGCCCAGTTTGTCGATCGCGTGCTCGATTTCGACGAGCGCTGCGGGGACGTTGGCCATCGGAACCGCCGCGACCCAACCGACGAAATAGTCGGGATGCTTTTCGCAGATCTCGGCGAGGCCGGTGTTGGCAAGACGTGCGAGCGCCGGCGTCTCCGCAGGAGAGCCGAGCGCTTCGAGCGGGGGAAGGGAAAGCGTCAACACCTGTTT
>DATNIC010000242.1:0-38385 GCA_035604635.1 Binatia bacterium | reverse complement strand
CCCGCGCGCACCTCGCGACGCTGATCTTTTTCAGCATTTCCGTTGGCAAAGAGCGCTCGTCTTCTTGAATTAGCGGAAGGTGCCAAGCGCCTATTGACACAGGGACCGGTTGACTCTGCCGGAAGGCTGCCAACATCTCGTTGGCAATGGTCTGGATTTCGGGTTGCGCATCCGGATGGCAACGTTGCGTAAAGAAATTTGCCCACTCGGTTGCCGTAATGATCACGGTGATCCAGGCGAACGGCTCTAGAAGGCGATTAACGAGCTGTTTGTGTAGATCGATATCTGACTCACTTAGCCGTTCGGCCGCCGCCAGCGCATTGAGCAGTGCCCTCTGCCACTCCTCAATCGCCAGTTCCTGAGCCTGCCGCGATATTTCGGAACGTGCAGCCATTCCGCTTTGGTTCTTGCCCCAAAAAATGGGCATCGCCGGTTCATTCCGCACAGCTAGAATCATTTTCTTGATAGGAATTGCGCGCGAACTCGCTGCGTTCCGGCTATTGTGAACAACAAAGCCGTCGGCGACAAAATTCTCGAACTTGCCAGTCACGGAAACGTCGTAAGTCTTGCGAAAACCAACGAATTCCACGGAAACCGGCGCAGCAAAGTTTAGAAGCATGAGTTTTTGCTTGTGGCCCTTTGTTGCTTCCGGCCGCTCGTTGTGAACGGATCCGTACTTGTGCCAGAACTCGCGCAAGTCGCTGCAAGACTCGACTTCTTTGAGTAACTCAAGCTCGAGGTGACGGGCATGCAGCCGCGTATGGCAACTATTGCATAGCGACTTAAGGTTATTTACGTCCCTCGCCTTAGCCGGATTTCGGTAAACTGGGTCGACGTGGTGGGCATGCAGATTTCGCCCGCTTAGACAAATTGCGCACTTGTAGTCATGAGTACGATGAACGTCAGGGGCGACGAGCCGTGTCCACTGGCCAATTAGCTTTCGCTCTGACGTAATGCCACCGCGCCAGAAATGGCTCCGCTCCCCGCGAACAACGGTGGCCGAAGTACTTCTGCCCTGCAGCTTTGGATTGGCATATCGTTTGCCCTTATTCCAGGGAACCAGTCCCAAATGTCTACGGACTAGCCCAACATCGCCTCGAATGCCATGCTTCCTGAATTGATACTTAATCTGATCGATGGACGCACCACAGCTTTCAGCGATCTGGCGCGCCACTAGACCATCGCGCCGTCGCTGCTCAAGCCAGGCCGGATCCCGGTACGCGGGCACCCCATTGACGCCAAAATTGCACCTTTTTGCCCAGCAGACCACAGCGCCAAGGGGGCTATGCTCGAGGCCGAGAGCGTCACGCAAAGTTAACCAGCCGGCATCCGTGAGAAACCGATGGTTTTCCGTTGCAGTGATCTCGTAACCATTCTCGAGTCGTATCCGGTACACGGGCTGCTCACCGGAATATACGATGTTGCGGATCGTGGTGTGCTCAATCTCGCAGCTATCTTCGTTACACTGCCGGAGCTGCATGTTTTCGAGCCTAGAACGAAGAGCAAAACGATGGAGCGCACGAGCCCGCGTTTCGTACCACTGCCTAAATGCAGACCCGGCGATTCGGAGCGTCTTGCCCGCAGCGTGACGGGAATGCGGAAGTCCCTCAACACGGCATGCGTGGGATAAACTCAAGCGTCTGTAACCTGTAACTGAGGCTAACTGGGATGTCGAATATAGCTTCTCGCCTTCAATATGATCGAGATCAATGGGTCGACGCCGATTTGAAGCCCTCGACCTCGAGCCGAAATACCACTTCTTGTAAAAATCTTCTATTTTCAACTTATAAAGTCGTGTTTTGCCCGACGTTTTGTAGCTCGTTCCAACCGGCAAATCGAAGAACAGTTCCGTCCCTTCAGCCAGACAAAAAACGCGATGCGTCATCATCTCACTGTGGATGAAACGCGGATATCGAACCTCCATTGTGACCAAGCGTGCGCCAGCGGGCGACACGCTATCACACAAGACTCTAGCTGAGAACCCCATCGTCGTTATAGTTCTGCTGCATTTCCTTAGATTACTGCGACGAACTCAGCGCTTAACAAGCGCTGTGGTGAAAGACGCTACTGTACTTGACCTTCCTACGCCGGCGCTTTCTTCGGGAGCGGCTTCGCGGGATTGCCGGCTACGCGCTCGCCGTCGGGGACGTTGTGGGTAACGACCGATCCGGCTCCGATCAACGCACCGTCGCCGATCTGCACCGGCGCGACGAGCGACGAGTTCGAGCCGATGAATGCGCCCTCGCCGATCTCGGTCCGGTTCTTGTTCGTCCCGTCGAAGTTGCAGGTGATGGTCCCCGCGCCGATGTTCGCCGCGCGCCCAACGGCCGTGTCGCCGAGATAGGTGAGGTGTCCCGCCTTGACATCCGCTGCGAGCGTCGCATTCTTGATCTCGACGAAGTTGCCGATGTGCACGCCCGTCCCGAGCTCCGTCCCGGCGCGAAAATGCGCGAACGGACCAACGGAAGAGTAGTCGCCGACGACCGATTCGGTCACGATGCTCTCGCAAATTCGGACGTCGGTCCCGATCGTGCTGGCCGTGATGCGCGAGTTTGGGCCGATCACGCTGCGCGGCCCGACTTTCGAGCGTCCACCGATGCGCGTGTTCGGCTCGATCACGACATCGGCCGCGAGCGTCAGCTCCGGTTCGAGATAGGTCGTCGCCGGATCGACGATCGTCACGCCCTCGTTCATGTGCGCTTCGCAAAGCCGCAGGTTCATCTGCGCGGCGGCCGCCGCCAGCTCGATGCGATCGTTGATCCCCAGGACGACGCGATAGTCGGGCTCGAGCAGCGGAATCACGCGCTTCCCGCTCCCGATCAAGAGCTCGACTGTATCGGTAAGGTAGAACTCGCCTTGCACGTTGTCGTTGCTCAGCCTGCCGATGACGCCGCGCAGCGAGGCTTCGTCGTATGAATAGATCCCGGCGTTCATCTCGTCGATCTCGAGCTCTTCCGGAGTGCAGTCGCGCGCCTCGATGATCCGCTCCAGTTTCGGTCCACGCATCACGATCCGGCCGAAATTCGAGGGCAACGGCATCCGCGCCGTCGTCAGCGCGAGCGCAACGTTCGCATCGACTGCATTCAAGACGCGCCGATAGGTCGCCGCCGGGACCAGCGGCATGTCGCCGTAGGCGATCAAAAGCGCGCCCTGCGAAGCAGGGAGTGCCTCGAGCGCTACCTGCACGGCGTGGCCCGTCCCCAGCTGCGGCTCCTGGACGACGGTCCGCATCGGGACGGCGCCCGGCGCCGCGAAGCCGGCCAAGTACGGGTCGAGCTCCTCGTTGGCGACGACGACGATCTCGCCGACGCCCGCCTTGCGAACGGCTTCGAGGACGTACCAAAGCATCGGACGTCCACACAGCTCGTGCAGTACTTTCGGGCGCGCGCTTTTCATGCGCGTACCCTTGCCGGCTGCCAGGACGATCGCACGCGCGCTCACGGATTCGCTCCTACGAGATCGGGCGCCGGACGTTCGCTGCGCCAAGCCTTCTGCTCGGTGTTGCTCACGCCGCCGAGCGCATCAATCGCAACCCGAAAGCGTTCGCGGCAGATGTCCCTTCCCAAAAGGTCCATCGCGTCGAAAAGCGGCACGGAAGCCGGGCTTCCCGTCATTGCAACGTAGTAGACGCGCGCAAGGTCGCGAAATTTCTGGCCGAGCATCTCGGCGGCATTTTTAAGGACGCGTTCGATCACTCCCTTGTCGAACTCACGCTCGTCGTCGAGGTCCCACATCGCAAGCGCGAGCGCCTTACGGGCCGTCTCCAAATCGATCCTGCCTTCTGCGAAGTCTTCCTTCTTCAACGGCAAACGGCCGGCAAAGAAAAACGCGGTCAACAGACCCAGATCGCTCAGTCGTTCGATGCGCGAATGAGCGAGCGCGGCGATCCGCTCCAACCGCGCGCGATCGAAGCCCCACTGCGCCGTGCGCTTCATGAATTCTTCAACGTCGAGCTCGCGTAAGTACTTGCCATTCAACCAGTCGAGCTTCGCAACGTCGAAGACCGGTCCGCCGAGCGAGACGTGCTCGAACGAGAAACGCTCGATGAGCGTCGGCAGGTCGGCGATTTCGTGGCCCTCCGGCGGCGGCGCCATCAAGATTCCCAAGAAGTTGAGCAGCGCCTCGGGCAAGTAGCCCATTCGTTCGTAGAAGAGAATGCTGGTCGGGTTCTTCCGCTTACTGAGCTTGCTCTTATCCGGATTGCGCAACAGCGGCAAGTGCATCAGGACAGGCGGATCCCAGCCGAAGTACTTGTAGAGCAGCAGATGCTTGGGTGCCGAGGAGACCCACTCTTCGCCCCGGATCACGTGCGTGATCTCCATGAGGTGGTCGTCGACGACATTTGCCAAGTGGTAGGTCGGCAAGCCGTCTGACTTCATGATGACCTGCATGTCGACGGCGCTCCAGTCGATCTCGATCCGCCCGCGGCGCGCATCGTTGAACGTAAACAGCCCGCGTTCGGGGACCTTCATGCGCACGACAAAGGACTTGCCGGCCGCCAAATTGTCGGCGATCTCTTCCTGACTCAGGCGCAGGCAGTGCCCGTCGTAACGCGGCGGCTGTTTCGCCGCGCGCTGCAGCATCCGCATCTCTTCGAGACGTTCAGGCGCGCAAAAGCAGCGGAACGCATGCCCGTGATCGAGCAGTTCCTCGACGTACTTCTTATAGATCTCCGAGCGCTCGCTCTGGCGGTACGGAGCGTACGGTCCGCCGACATCCGGCCCTTCATCCCACGAGAGACCGAGCCAGTGCAGCGCGTCGAGGATCACTCCTTCGGATTCGCGGGTGCTGCGCGCCTGATCGGTGTCCTCAATCCGCAGCAAGAACGCCCCGCCGTTCTTCTTTGCAAAGCAGTAGTTGGCGAGCGCGGTGTAAGCTGTCCCGACATGCGGATCGCCCGTCGGCGAAGGCGCTATTCTGGTGCGGACGGTCATCCTACCAATTCCCGGTGTTTTGTGCCTTCGCGTTCGACGAACGCGATGATCTCGGCGAGCGGCGTCCCCGGCGTGAAGACCTCGCGCACGCCCATCGACCGCAGCTTTCCGGCGTCGGCGGCCGGGATCGTCCCGCCGCCGAACAGGATGATGTCCTCCGCGCCCCGCTCGCGAAGTTGCTCGAGGATCTTCGGGAAGAGCGTCATGTGCGCGCCGGAGAGGATCGAGAGGCCGATCCCGTCCGCATCCTCTTGAATCGCCGTCTGGACGATCTGTTCGGGCGTTTGGAAGAGGCCCGTATAGATGACTTCCATCCCGGCGTCGCGCAGCGCGCGTGCGATGACCTTCGCGCCGCGGTCGTGGCCGTCCAGGCCGGCCTTCGCGATGATGAACCGTAAGGGTCGCTTGCTCGTCACAACCCGTAGGGGATTCGTCTAGCGGGCAGCTTTCTCCGCGAGCTGATCGCGCAGGCGCGGCTTCTCGATCTTACCGAGCGCGTTGCGCGGGAGCGCTTCAACGACGTGGACGGTTTTGGGGACTTTGAAGCTCGCCAAGCGTTCCCGCAAGAGCGCAAGGAGCGCCTCGGTGCTAAAGCCCTTTTCGGCCTCGACGAACGCGACCGGGAGCTCCCCGCGTGCCGTGTCGAGTTGCCCCACGACGGCACACGCCCGAACGCCCGGGAACTGTTCGATCTCTTCTTCGATCTCGCGCGGATAGACGTTGAAGCCGCCCGTGATGATGAGCTCCTTGAGCCGGCCGACGATCTGAAAAACGTCCTTCGCCGCGTCATAGGTCGCCAAATCGCCGGAGCGGTACCAGCGAACGCCGTTAGCATCGGTGGCAAATGCGGCCGCCGTCGCTTCGGGATTCTCCCAATACCCTTTGAAAACGGACGGTCCGGAGATCATGAGCTCGCCGACTTCGCCGGGCTTGACGGGGTCGACGCCGTTCGGATCCGCAATGTACGCGGACATCCCGGGCGTGGTGTTCCCGACCGAACCGCCGACCCGCGGCCCCGCGTATCGATTCGAGAGCGGGAAGCCGAACTCGGTCGCGCCGTAGCGCTCGAGGATTTCAACGCCGAAGCGCTCTTTGAACTGCGCGTGCAGATCGGCCGAAAGCGCCGCGGAACCCGAGACGAACAGACGCAGCTTCGGAACCTCACCGGGTTTGGCGTGCTCGAGCAGCCGAACGTACATCGTCGGGACACCGAAGAACATCGTCGCTTTTTCATCGCGGAGCGACTTGAGGATCCGCTTCGCGTCGAAGCGCTCGTGCACGACGATCCTTCCGCCCATGGCGAGCGAACCGCCGAGCCCTGCGCACAAGCCGTGGATGTGGAAGAGCGGGAGCGCGATGACGAGCGTGTCGGTCGCCTGCCAGCGCCAACTCGTGCCGACTTGCGTCGCGATCATCGCCAAATTGCCATACGACAACATCGCGCCTTTGGATCGTCCCGTCGTCCCGCTCGTGTAGACGATCGTCGCGATGTCGTCGGGCTTCACGTGGTAGTCGGCGACGAACGGCTTGATCGATTCGTCGCCTGCCCAGCGTTCGATCTCGGAGGCATCGATCGTCGTGTACCCCTTGCCCAGATGCTTGACGTACTCGGCTGTCTGAGACGAAACAACGACGAGCTTCGCGCGCGAGTTCTCTAGGATGTGGCCGAGATCGCTCGCGCGGTAGAGGACGTTGGTCGGGACGACGATCGATCCGACGCGCAACGACGCGAGATAGGCGAAGACAAAGCCGATTCGATTCTCGGAGTAGAGCGCCAAGCAGTCGCCGGACTTCAAACCGAGCTCGCGCAGTTTGGTCGCTACGCGGCGAGCCCCGGTGTGAAGCGCAGAAAACGACACGTCCCCATAAGCAGGTGCGTCACGCCGGTCGGCCAGCGCGCCGTCAAAGAGCTCCAGGATCGTCATTAGGTAGCTTGTTATCTATTGCTCAATAATGGACCTAGCGGGGCGGGGAGCTTCGTCAACGTCGCCAATTGGGGAGGCCTGATGGACGCAATCGGTTACTATCGCCACCCCACGATCCACGGCCGGACGGTCGTTTTTATCTGCGAAGACGATCTGTGGACCGTCGATGCCGGTGGGGGTGTGGCGCGACGGCTGAGCGCGAGCAACGGCGACGTCGCCTATCCGCGTCTTTCGCCTGACGGCCGTTGGATCGCGTTCGTCGGGCGCGAGGAGGGTCACCCCGAGGTCTACGTCGTCCCGGCGGAAGGCGGCGTTCCGCGCAGATTGACCTTCCTTGGCGGCGAGGCGTGCATCGTCTCGGGGTGGATGCCCAGCGGCGACGAGATCCTCTTCACCTCGGATGCGTACTCGCCGTTCGTCAAAGAGACGCACGCATTTACCGTCCCGTTCGGGGGCGGGGTGCCGCAGCCGCTCGAGCTGGGTCACGTGATGACGATCGACGTCGCGCCGCAGGGTCTTCTCGTGGCGCGCAATGCGAACGACACCGCGCGCTGGAAGCGCTATCGCGGCGGGACCGCCGGGGACGTTTGGGTCGACGCGCGCGCGAGCGGGACGTTTGCGCGCTTGATCGATTTGCCTGGTCCGGTGAATCCGTTTTGGTTCGGAGAGCGTGCCTGCTTCGTCTCGGACCACGAAGGGATCTCCAACCTCTATTCGTGCTTACCCGACGGGACCGATCTGCAACGTCACACGAACGAGCGCGAGTACTACGTCCGCTTCCCTTCAACCGATGGAGTCCGCATCGTCTATCAGGCCGGCGGCGAGATCGCGCTCTTCGACCCGGCGGCCGGGTCGTCGCAGCGCATCGCGATCGCGACGCCCTCGGCGGCGCCGCAGACCGCGCGCCGCTTCGTCGATGCGGGCGCCGAGCTCGAACATTTCGCCCCCTCCCCCGACGGCACGCAGCTCACGCTCATCGCGCGCGGGCAACCGTACACGATGCCGCTGTGGGAAGAGGCCGTAACGCACCACGGCGCCGGGAGCCGGATCCGGTATCGCCTCGCCGAGTGGATGCACGACGGCAAGCAGGTGATGCTCGTCGACGATGCGAGCGGTTTCGAGCGGATCGCGGTCGTCGCAACCGACGGATCGCATGAGAAGCGGTACTTGACCGACACCGAAGTCGGACGCTTCACCGCTCTCGCCGTCTCGCCGGCGAGTAACGTGGCCGCGTTTGCCAACCATCGTTACGAGCTTTATCTTCTCAATCTGGAGAACGGCGCGCCGCGCAAGATCGACGCCGGGCGAGCGGCGCTGATCGACGATCTTGCCTTTTCGCCCGACGGCAAGTTCATCGCGTACACATGGTCTCCGGCGCACGACGTCTCGATCGTCCGAGTCGCCGAAGTCGAAACCGGGACGATCCACGACGTGACCTCGCCGATGCGCGTCGATCGAGCGCCCGCCTGGGATCCCGAAGGCAACTTTCTCTACTTCATATCGACGCGCGACTTCAACCCGGTCTACGATGCCCTTCAGTTCGACTTGAGCTTCCCGCAAGCGATGCGGCCGTTTCTCGTGACGCTGCGCGCCGACGTCGCAAGCCCGTTCGTCCCCAAGCCGGCGCCGATCCATCGTGAAGGCAAAGACGACGAGAAAGACAAGGACGAGGAGACGCCGGCGCTTCGGATCGATTTCGATGGAATCGCCGGCCGCATCATCGGCTTCCCAGTCGAAGAAGCGGATTACGAACAGATCGTCGCTGCGAAGGGCCGCCCGCTCTTTACGAAATTCCCGGTCAAAGGGATCAAACCGGAGGGCCGTAGCTGGGAGGACGAGCACGAGCTCGGGGTCCTGCAAGCATACGATTTCGAACAGCAGCGCCTTGCGACGCTCGCGAGCAGCGTCGAAGAGATTCGCCTAGGCGCAGATCATCGGACGCTGGTCTACACGTCGCGCGAACGGATGCGCGCGATCGATGCGGGCCGGGAATTGCCCGAGCATGAAGACGACGACGAGAAAGAAGCACCCGAGGCGAATCGCCGCACCGGTTGGCTCGATCTGACGCGCGCGAGCGTCGAGATCGCTCCGATCGACGAGTGGACGCAGATGTACTACGAGTCTTGGCGGTTGCAGCGCGAGCAATTTTGGGATGCGTCGATGTCCGACGTCGACTGGGACCGCGTACGCGAGCGGTACGCACGACTGCTTCCGAAGCTGCGCACGCGCACCGACCTCTCCGACCTCATCTGGGAGATGTACGGCGAGTTGGGGACGTCACACGCTTACGAGATCGGCGGCGATCACCGTTCGCCGCCGCAATACCGGCGCGGCTTCTTGGGCGCAGATATCGCCTGGGACGAAGCGGCGGGCGGCTACCGGATCGAGCGTATCCTGCGCGGCGACTCGTGGGACCGTAATCTTGATTCACCGCTCGCGGAGCCGGGCGTCGATGCGCGTGACGGCGACGTCATCGTCGATGTCGGCGGTAAGCCCGTCGACCGCGCAAATCCGCCGGACACGCGTCTGATCAATCTCGCAGGGCGCGAGACGTCGCTCGGGATCGTGCGCAACGGAGAACGGCATCGCGTCTTGATCAAAGCATTGCGCAGCGAGCGGATGCTGCGCTACCGCTCTTGGGTCGAGCAAAACCGTCGCGAGGTACACCGCAGGACCGATGGAAAGGTCGGCTATCTCCACATACCCGACATGGGACCATGGGGCTTTTCCGAGTTTCATCGCGGATATCTCTCGGAGCTCGATCGTGAGGGGCTGATCGTCGACGTCCGTTATAACCGTGGCGGCCACGTTTCGCCGTTATTATTGGAAAAGCTCGCGCGCAAGCGCGTCGGTTACGACATCCCGCGTTACGGCCCTCCGGTGCCGTACCCGCCCGAATCGGTGGCGGGTCCGATCGTTGCGCTCACCAACCAATTTGCCGGCTCCGACGGCGATATTTTCAGCCACTGCTTCAAGCTCTACAAACTCGGGCCGCTCGTCGGCAAGCGGACGTGGGGCGGCGTGATCGGGATCAATCCGTACCACCGGCTCGTCGACGGCACGCTGACGACACAGCCCGAGTTTTCATTCTGGTTCGTCGACGTCGGCTGGGCTGTCGAGAATTACGGGACCGATCCCGATTACGACGTCGACATCGCCCCGCAGGACGCGAAGGCGGGGCGCGATCCCCAACTCGAGCGGGCGCTCGAACTCATGGGGTCGGCGCTCGCATCGCAGGAACGCCCTCCCGCCCTTCACCCGCGTCCGAAGCTGACGCTGCCGACGTAGGCGGACGGCGCTTTACGCCGAAGGACGCCCCTGCAACCACTTCCTATCGGTGTGGACGAACTTATGATTGGAACGGTCTTCCCAGAGAGTTTCTCGCAGAAGGACGCGCCGTCCGGAACGATCGTCGCGGTTGACGACGTCGCGGTCAATTTGGAGTTGTACGGACGCGTCCTCAAGCGGTTGCCGCACAATCGCGTCGTCTCGTTCACTTCATCGAGCGACGCGCTCGAGTGGTGCCGCCTCAATGATTTCGATCTCCTGCTGATCGATTTCCATATGCCGCCGCCGAACGGGCTTGAGTTCGTGCAGCGGCTGCGCAAGATGCCGTCGAAGGGCGACATCCCGGTCGTCATGATTACGGTCGCGCAAGAAAAAGAGATCCGCTACCACGCGATCCAGCTCGGCGTGAACGATTTTCTGATCAAGCCGATCGACCCGATCGAGTTCCTCGCCCGCGTCAAGAACTTGATGCTGCTGCGCGCGCGCGGGAAAGACTTGCTCGATCGCGCCGCGTGGCTGGCCAGAGAGGTCGAACGCGCAACCGGCGACATCGTCGGCCGCGAGGAAGAGACGATCGATCGTCTCGTGCGCGCGACCGAATACCGCGACAAGACGACGGGCGCGCACATCCAGCGGGTGGCTCACTATGCGGAGCGGCTTGCGCGCGAGCTCGGACTCTCCGCGGACGATCAGCGATTGATCCGCTTAGCCGCGCCGATGCACGACGTCGGCAAAGTCGCGACTCCCGACGGGATCCTCCTCAAGCCGTCCGCGTTGACCCCCGAAGAGCGGCGTACGATCCAGCAGCACGTCGTCGAGGGGCATGATATCCTGCGCGAAAGCAGGTCGACGCTCTTGCAGCTCGCCGCGGAGATTGCGCTCTCTCATCACGAGCGCTGGGACGGCGCCGGCTATCCGCATGGATTGAGCGGCGATAGTATCGCGCTCTCCGGCCGCATCGTCGCGATCTGCGACGTCTACGACGCGCTGGTCTCCGTCCGGCCCTACAAGCAGGCGTGGAGCTTCATCGATGCGGCCCACTATATCGACGAAGGGAGCGGGACGCAATTCGATCCGGAGGTCGTGGCGGCGTTCCAATCCGTCGCGCACGATTTCATGACGATCAAGCACGACTACCCTGACGTCGCGTAAGCGAACTAGGCTTTCGGCAGCTCGATCGTAAACTCGGTCCCTTCGCCGGGGGCGCTTGCGACGCGCAGGGTTCCGTGTGCGCGTTCGATCGCCGATTTCGCGATCGCGAGTCCGAGCCCGGAGCCTTCGACGTCGAATCGCCGCTCGCCGCGATAAAAACGGTCGAATGCGTGCGCCTGTTCTTCGGGAGTCATACCCGGTCCGCGATCCTTGATGGCGACCGCGACATGACCGTTCTCGGAGGCGACGCGAACGTCGATCGGTGCGTTCGGCGCGTACTTGAGCGCGTTGTCGACGATGTTGGAAATCGCTTCGTTCAGTTCGGTCTCGTCGCCGATCACCCAGGCTGCACCGTCGCGCTCGAATCTGAGTCCCGACGGGGCGAGCGGCCCGAACTTATCGACGACTTGGCGTGCAATCGCGGAAACATCGATCGTCTCGATCGCTTGCTGGACCTCGTCACGATCGAGCCGAGCTAGGAGGATCAGCTTGTCGATCAACGCGCGCATCCGCCGGCTCTCGCCGCCCATCGTGCCCAGGATGTTTTCGGCGAGTTCGCGATCGGTCACCGCCCCGCGCCGCAGCACGTCAATGTAGCCCATCACGACGGTCAGCGGCGTCCGCAGCTCGTGTCCGGCGTCCGCGATGAACTGCCGCATGTGCCGCGCGTTACGCTCGCGTTCGTCGAACGCCGCAACGACTTGATCGGCGGCTGCATTGAAGGCTGTCGCAAGCTCTCCCATCTCGTTTCGCTGGCTCGTAATGACAGGGCTCGGCGTAAAATCACCTTGCGAAAAACGGCGCAGCGATTGAGTCACGTCGACGAGCGGCTTGAGCGCCTGATTGGTGATGTACCTGCCGAGCAGCAAGGCGATCAGCGCCATGCAAAGTCCAGCCGCCGACATCGTTAGGATCGAAGAGACCAAGAGCGCGCGAAACCGGTCGAGATCCGGGAACGCGTTGATGACGCCGCTCCCGACGCGAACGGAAGCGGGATGCATGCCCAGAGCGCCGCCCAGCCCGAAGAGGATGCCGCGCCAGAAATCGTTACGCCGGCCGAACGTCGAGGGACGGCGTTCCGGAACCGCCTTGATCGTGTTGTCGTCCGTGCTGCGGGCAATCCTCGTGTCGTCGCTGTCGACGACGGTTATGCGGACCGAGTTTCGCTCGAGCCGTTCGATGATCTGCGGCGCGACGGTGAGGAGCGGCTTCTTTTCCGCGCCGACAAGCTTGAAGATCGCCGGCGCTTGGGCGATGACCGCGTTCACATTTTCCTGAGTAGCGCGCGCGTACATCGAGAGGACGAAGACGGTCCCGACGACGGCGACGACTCCGAGCAGCAGCCCTGCGACCACGAAATACGCGATCGTCAGCCGCAGGCGCAACGATGCGAACATCTAGTCCTCGCGCAGCGTGTAGCCGACGCCGCGGACCGTATGGATCAACTTCTGGTCGAAACCGTTATCGATCTTTGCGCGCACGTACGAGATGTACGTGTCGACGGTCCCGGGGCCGACTTCGCGCTCGGTCCCCCACACTTGATTGAGCAGCTGATCGCGGCTGAAGACCCGCCGCGGATGACGTAACAAGGTCGTCAGCAGATCGTACTCGCGCGCCGAAAGGTCGATCTTCTTCCCGTCGCGCTGCACCGTGCGGCTCTCGAGCTCGACGGTCAGATCGCCGCAATGGAGGACCGTCGGTTGCGCAAGCTTCGGACGGCGCAATGCCGTCTGCAGCCGAGCGACGAGTTCGTTCATCTCGAACGGCTTGCTCACGTAGTCGTCGGCGCCATGCGCCAAGCCCTCGATCTTATCGCTCGTCTCGCCTTTTGCGCTGAGCATGACGATGGGTGCTTCGGTGAAGCGGCGCAGCATCGGCAGCAGCGCGACACCGTCGATCTTCGGCAGCATCACGTCCAGGACGATCACGTCGGGCTCGTTTTCGCGAATCATCGACAGCGCCTCGACGCCGTCGGCCGCGGCCGTCACTTCAAAGCCCTCGCGTTCCAAGCCGATCATCAGCATTTCGCGGATGTGCCGTTCGTCGTCGACGACGACGACGCGCGGGCGTTCTCCGACCATGCCCTTCATGCTAGGGGCGTTTCCTTAGAAGCTACTGGGACTCCGGGCTACTGACCGCTTGGTTGGGGGCCAGGTGACGGCGAGGCGCTCGGAGCAAGGCTCCCGCCGCCCTGCGGCAGTTGCGGCGGCCGGACGACGAACAGGCCAGTCCCCGGCGCGTAGTACAGCGCCGGCCCACGGGCGGGCGCCGCGACACCTTTCGCCCGCGCCTCCTCGGTCGAGAGCGCGGCGACGTAGGCGCATCCCACGAACGCGCGCAGCGCACGGAAGCGCGGATTGTTTTGGAATTGCTGCTGGCGCTGGCGGATTTGCGCCTGCGTCGGTTGAGGCTGCGACTGCACGACGATCGGACCGCCCGGCGGGCCTACCGGTGGCGCACCGGATCCCTCGCGATTGAAGCCGCCCCCCGGCGGACCGCCCTGGGGACGCTGCTGAGCCGGACCACCGCCGGCGCCGGGAAGCTGCGGCAGGCGTGCCCGCATCTCCAGCACATACGTGCCGTCCGCGTTGGCATGCGGAACGATCTCGACGTCCTGGGGCTGCTGCGGCGTGCGTTTGGCCTCGTACGCGTTGACGTACGCGCGTACCCCCGCCAACATCGGCTGCGCAAGCTTCTGATCGTCGGCGGTGCAGGTGTCCCGCGTCGTCGCGACCGAGAAGGCGTCGGCTCCGGGCGGAGGCGTTGCAAGGTTGAGACGGAATCCGCGCGGCGTCGCGTTCGGAGCGGGATTCGGCGCAGACGCGACCGTGCGCAGCGCCGCGATCGGCGGCGGCCCGCCGATCTTCATCGTGTACGCGAAATTGAGTTGGCGCGGCGCGAGCGGCCGTCCCACCGTCGGCAAGAAGCCTCCGCCGTTGAGCGGGAGCGGAACGGCGAACGCGTTCGTCGCGAAATCGTAGCCGTACGCGTTGAAGATGTTGCTTTCGAAGATCGTCAAACGGCCCGGTCCGAGATTGCGCGAGACGCCGGCCGTAAACACCGTGTACGGCGGGAGGTTCTGCTGATTGTTCGCACCGGTGTATTGCAAGTTTGCAAGCAGTTCGAGTCCGCTGCGCGGCAAGAGTCCGTCGAGCGTCAATCCGGCGTGATGGATCGGGCGGTTGGGCAACTGGGCGCCGACGATCGTCGTCGATGCGGCGCCCAGCAACAGCGCGTCTGCCTGCGTCAGCACCGCTTCGTTGAGCGAATACGTCGGCAATGCGACGAAATAGTGACCCAGCGCGAAGCGGCCGCTGAAGTTCACGCCCTGATAGAGCCGCGCCGTCCCGCCGAGCGGCTGCTGCACGTAGAGGTTGTTCTGAGCGAACGGGACGCTCTGGCCGCAAGTCTGTGAGTAGAACTGGTTGATCGAGTCGATGTAGCCCGGCGGAAAATAGCCGGCGGGTTCGTTCGCCTGATTGACGAGCGCCGTGATCAATTGTCCGCCCTGCGTTTGTCGATAGAGATCGATCGTAAATTGCCCGCGACGAAATTGGTGCGTCCAGTTGAGGTCGCCGTTGAGCGCGGATTGGTGCTGCGGCTGGTCTCCCGGTCCCGAGACGATCGCAACGCCGCTACCGCAGTTGATCTGTGCTCTCGCCGGAGCACCGAAGGACAGGTTGACGTTGTTTCCGGGTTGACTGCTCCCGAGTGCAAGCGATAAGCCGATCGAATCGTTTTGCTGCGGCCGCCACGCCATGCCGGCACCGGCCAAGAGGCTCGTCCCGGCGCCGGTGGTGTTCGCCAGCGAAACGTTCGGCGTGAGGGTGAGGTAGTTGCTCAGCTTATACGCGTCGGCCAGCTGATACGTGTTGGCGGAGACCGCATTGACGAACGGCGTTTGAAAGCTGAGCGACCCTCCCGGCGTCGTCGTCCCAATGATCGGGATCGATGATTGCGACGCGGCGTAGGTGCTGCCCGAGAGCGTGATCGTGCTGCGTCCGGGGGAGATCGCGAAACTGTACGCGATTCCGCGCGAGTCGCTCCCCGTCACGGTGAGCAGTGGAAACGGCGTCCCCGCAATGTATTGATTGCTGAAGTTAGCGTTGTTGGAACTGCCGGTTGCATACGCGGAAACCGTCGAGGTCACTTCGCCGATCGTCGATTGGACCGTCACGTAGCCGAAGCGAAAGCTGCCGTAGTTGTTGTTGTTCGGGCCGAAGCCGCATGGCAATGCCCCCGTAAACGTCGTGCAAATCGACGCGTTCCAAAAGTTCGAGGAGATCCCGGTCGCCGAAATCGTCGTCCGATCGTCGGGCATCGCATAACGCAGCTTCAGAAAATCGCCGAGATTGTGGAAGTCGCCGCCGTGCGGATACGTGAGACCGCTCTGATCTTCAAAGACCTGGAAAGTCAGGGGATTGTTGCCGTTGCGGAAGGTGTGTTCGACGGCGATCCCAAGGCGGCCCAAACTCCCGGTCGCCCCGAGTTGATAGTTCGCGCGGTCGTACGTCCCATACGAGCCCGACATTTGGCCGATCCACGTCTTCGTCGGCTGTAACGTGCGAAAATTCACCCCGCCGCCGAGCGCACCGGCCGTCGGCGAAAAATTGACGCTCGCTCCGTGAAAGAGATCGGTGTTGATGTTGCGCAAGTTTGCGGCCGCACCCGGTGCTCCAAGCGGGATGCCGTCCAGAGTGACGGAGGTCTGTGCTTCGTCGTGTCCGTTGAGCGAGACGGTCACCGCGCTGTTCGGATCGGTCGCATCCTGATTGACCGAGACGCCGGCGAGCTTGTTGAGCGCGTCGGTGAGCGAATCGGAGATGCGCCGGATCGGACTGTCGTCGCTGATGTCGTGGCTCGAGACGGAGACTTGCGAGCGCGCGGTGACGGTTCCGATGATCGGCGGCCCATTCAACGACTCGCTCAGCTTAACGTCAAGCGCGACCGAGCGGCCGGAGAGGACTTCGAATTCGGGCGAGACCGCCGAACTATAGCCGCGCTTGAGGACCCGCACGCGATAAAGCCCGGCCGGCGCATCGGTATAGCGGATGATGCCGTTGGTGCCGGTGAGCGAGCTCGCGACCTGCGGGCCGACGAGCATCGCGCGCGCGTCCACTACGGGCTTGCCCGTCTTCGCGTCGGTGACGGTCAGGACGATTGCCCCGGTATCGGTCTGCGCCGACGAAGGAGCCATGCTGACCGCCACGAGCAGGAGAGCCAAAATCAAACACGACACGCGACGCAACCCGTGCATGCGCAGATTCTCCCATGTCCGCCTTAGAGTTTACTGGGTAGGCGGCGGGCTCGGGACCGGCGTACTCGGGCCGAGATTCGCCGGCTGTGCTCCGGTTTGCGTCTGCGGCGCCGGCGTCGGTGTCGGTGTCGGCGTCGGTGTTTCGGTCGTCTGCGTCTGCGTCGCCGCGGCCGTTTGTGGTGCCGGCGCTGGATCGCCTGGGGCCGCAAACGTCGGAAGCTGCGGCGTAATCGTCGCGTTGCCTTGGCTTGCGGCTAGGATCTTGTCGATCTCGTGATCGAGGTAAGGAATGCTCGTCCCGCCGTAGGTTGGATCGAGGTTTGTCGGCGCGGTCACCGGCTCTTTGATTGCCGACGACTCGGCGACCGCCGGCGTCAACGAACCCGACAGCGCGACTGCGTATGTTTCCGGCGCGTACTGCGCGGTGTAGGAATCCATCGTCCCTTGCGGCGGCGCGAACGACTGGCTCGCAAGGACGGTTTGCGCTTGCGGTGACTGATTCGTCGGGAGAACGCGCGCGATCAGCGCATTCCCCGAGGCCTCGACGGCGCTTGCCGGCGGCCTCGTCAGCGTCTCGGGCGGAAAAAACGACGGGCCGAGGGAGGGAGCGCCGACGGCAATCGTCAGCAGCGTAGACGTCACCTTAGAAGTGTTGGCGGTCGCCGTCCGGCTGCTCCTCTAGCGGCGCTCGCGCAGGAGGCCCCTTTGACAGGAATCACCCCTTCTGGTACGATTCCGAAGCCGAAGTAGGGTCTAACATCCCTCACCGGATGCCTCCGGGCGATCCGGTCCATCAGCGAAGCCCCGGCGGCTTCACTCGAGTGGGTTGCTTCGGCATCGCCACTTTTTTGTTTCCCGCTTCCCAAAGGAGCACCGAAACGCCATAGCACGACCGCTTCGAATAAACGATCAAATCCGAATCCGTCAGGTACGCGTCATCGATGACGACGGGTCACAACTCGGGGTGATGCTGACGGAAGAGGCGCTGCAACTTGCGCGCTCGCGCGGGCTCGACCTAATCGAAGTCTCGCCGACCGCTCAGCCTCCGGTCTGCCGGATCAGTGACTACGGGCGTTTGAAATACGAGCAGGCCAAAAAAGACAAAGATGCTCGCAAGAAGCAAAAGAATTGGGAGCTCAAGGAAGTAAAGCTGCGTCCGAAGATCGAGCAGCACGACTATGAAGTCAAGGCGAGAATGGCGGAGCGCCTTCTCCAAGATGGCGGAAAAGTCAAGGTGACGATCATGTTTCGCGGACGCGAAATCACGTATACGAGCTTCGGGAAACGGTTGCTCGATCGCATGGCGGTGGATATGCAAAACCTCGCCACCGTCGAACGCGAACCAAAACTCGAAGGCAAGAACATGTTCATGATCCTCGCCCCGCGCGCCGTCCCTTTGGGACCGCCGAAATTCACGCACGTGAAAGCGCCGGATGCCGCGACCAACGGCGAGGCAGCCAAATCAGTGGGAGCCAGCAGTGCCTAAGATTCGTACCCATCGGGGAACCGCAAAGCGCGTCAAGGTGAGCGCAAACGGCAAGGTGACGCACCGCCATCAATTTACGGGCTGCGGTCATATTTTGAGCAAGAAGACGCGCAAGCGGAAGCGGCAGGCACGCAAGGATGCCCCTGTGTTCAAAGGCGACCTCAAGCGTTTTGCGCCCCAAATTCCCTATCTTCTCTAATTAGGAGCGTAGACGATGGCCAGAATCAAACGCGCAGCCGGCGTTCGCCGGCGCCGCAAGGTCATGAAGCTCGTCAAGGGCTTCCGGGCGGCGCGGCGTCGCAACTACCGCGTCGCCAATGAGGCGCTGCTCCACTCGCTCGCCTATGCGTTTCGCGATCGCCGCGTGCGCAAGCGCGACTTTCGTTCGCTGTGGATCGCCCGCATCAACGCCGCGGCGCGGCGCGAAGGGATGTCGTACTCCCGCTTGATCGCCGGGCTGAAGAAGAGCGGGATCGCCGTGAACCGCAAGACCCTCGCAGAACTCGCCGTCAAGGATCAGGCGGCCTTCGCACAGCTGCTCGCGGTCGCGAAGAACTCGCTCGGAGAGACCGCGGCGTAGTCATCGTCACCGGCGGCAGCCGCGGCATCGGCGCCGCTGTCGCAAAGCTGCTCGCCGCGCGGGGCGAGAAGGTCGCAATCGTTTATTCGCGCGATGAATCCGGCGCGCTCGGGATCGCGACCGAGATCGATCGCGCCCGCGGACGCGCCGTTCCGCTCCGCGCCGATGTGTCGTCCGAAAGCGACGTCGAGCGGATGTTCGCCGAGGCGGAAGACGCGCTCGGTGCCCTGACCGGGCTCGTGAATAACGCCGGGATCGCGGGACGGCTGGGCCGTTTCGACGCGCTCGAGCCCGCGGAGCTGCGCGCGGTTTTCAACACCAACATCATCGGAGCGATGCTGTGCGCGCAACAAGCGGTGCGGCGGATGTCGAGCAAGTACGGCGGTTCAGGCGGCTCGATCGTCAACGTCAGCTCGCGCGCCGCAGAACTCGGCGGCGCGAACGAATGGGTTCACTACGCCGCCTCGAAAGGGGCGCTCGAAACGTTTACGCGCGGGCTCGCGCGTGAAGTTGCCGGCGAAGGCATTCGCGTGAACGCGGTCGCGCCCGGATTGATCGCGACCGATATGCACGAGCGCGCGGGCGCGCCGGATCGCCTTGCGAAGCTCGGTCCGAGCTTACCGATCGGCCGCGTCGGGACGGCGCAAGAAGTCGCCGAGGCGGTAGCTTGGCTCATGTCGCCCGCGGCATCGTACGTGACGGGAACCATCCTGCACGTCAGCGGCGGACGGTAGGCTAGCGGTGCGCGCCGGCGCGTAAGGCGGCGAGGGCGATCTGCGTCTTCGCGTCGGGCAACTCGTCGCGCTCGACCATCGCCCACGCCTGCTCGATCCCAAAACCCCGGACTTCGATCTCTTCATCGGCATCGGGATCGGGAACGCCGAGCGAGAGCTCCTCTGCGACGACGAAGTGCAACAGTTCGTTGCAGAAACCCGGTGCGGAATACGCCGACCACAGGCGGCGCAGGTGTTGCGCGCGGTAGCCGGTCTCCTCGCGCAGTTCCCGCGCAGCCGCATCTTCGACGGACTCACCGTCGTCCATCGAGCCCGCCGGAACTTCCCACAGCACCCGTCCGAGCGGATAGCGATATTGTCCGACGAGTATGATCGAGCCGGGTTTGGGCAGCGCCACGATGACGACCGCCTCTTTATGTTCGACAATCTCCGCCTCGAAATGCTTGCCGTCGCTTTCGATCTGATCAACGCGCAAGTTCACAACACGCCCATCGTAGACGCGCCGGCTGTTTGCAACGTGCATCAGACGACCGTCGTGTTGGACAGCTCTTCGAGGATCGTGGGGCGCTCGGGATCCCATGCCAAATCGACGAGGGCCTTCGCTGCGAGCAAGCGCTGATCGAGGGCCAGGGCGTCGGCGAATGGTCCCATCGTTTTGCGTGCTTGTTCGAGTGGTATCGCGTCGACCTGACCGTTGCCGCCCGCCGCGCGGCTGATCGCGCGCGCGACGTCGGCATACTTCACGGGATCGCCGTTGACGCCGTTATACGTCGCGCCCGCCGGTGCGCGTTCGAGCGCAAGGGCATACAACTCCGCAAGCGCATCGATGCGGACGGTCGTCCAATGATTCTCGCCGTCTCCCGCGATCACCAGCTGACCGGCCTTCGCTTGTTCGATCATCCTGCCCGGGATGCCGCCGCCGTCTCCGTAGACGAGACCGGGACGAATCACGACCGTGCGCAGCTTGTGTTTGCGGGCGTTGTGGACTTTCTTCTCGTGCGAAGGCCGCCATGCGACGAGTTCGATCGGATGGAGCGGCGCGCTCTCGTCGACCGTTTTGCCGCCCGTGTCTCCGTAAACCCAACACCCGCTCGTGTAGACGAACGCTTCGTGACCGCTATCGACCGCGCCGAGCATCGAGTCGAGCGCGCGTGCTTCCATTTCGACCCCCTGCGGCGAACGCTCGAACGCGCAATAGATGACCGCATCCGCGTCGTGCGTCATCTCGCGCAACGCCTTATGGTCTTCCAGCGTCGCTTGCACGGGATGCATCCCGCGCGCAAGCAGCTTCTCGATCCCCGCGGATGAGCGGGCCAATCCGACGATGTCATGACCGCGCTTCTTGACGGCGTCGCACACCGCTGAACCGATATAGCCGGTGGCCCCGGTAACAAAAACTCGCATCCCCTATTCTACGTGCGAGTGACGACGCGCGTAAAGGCGTCGAAAATAATCGCGACCTCGGTCATCACGAGCGCGCTCCCGCTGACCCAGCGAGCAGGCGCGGTGACGGCCCACAGGACGAGCATCAGCGCGGCAAGGTAGGCGATGTCGCGCGTCACGGCGAGCCGGGCACCGTCGCTCGGACCGCGATAGTCTCGCCGCAACGCGAGGATGGTCCCGAAGATCGCCAGCGCGAGGAGCGCCGCCGAAATGGCCCGGTGGCGTTCCAACCCGGACAGCATCAAGCGACCCCAAAAGCCGACGGCGACGATGATGGCGAGGGTCGCGAGGAACTCGACGGCCCGGCCCAGCCCTTGCACGCGCCGCTCGTTCGCGAGGACCGGAGGGGGACCTTCGGCGGGACAAGCTCAAACGGGGCGCATGCCCACCGAGCTCCGTGCCCACCACCGGCGCCTCGCCTCCATCGCAGCACTTCAGCGGCGCAAAGAGGGCTGGGGCTCGGGGCGCTTTGCGATCGAGGGGCCGACCCTGCTCGATGAGGCGCTCGAAAGCGGCCTCGTCATCGCGGAGGTCTATGCAACTCAAGCGGCGCTGCGAGCCCATCGACGGCTCGCTGAGTTGGAAGCCGCCGGGACCCCGATCTTTGCCGTCGAGGAGCGGGCCATGAACCGGATCTCGGATCTGGAGACGCCGCCCGGGCTCCTCGCGGTCGTAGAGCATCCGCCGGTCCCGCTTGGGACGCTCGTGGACGGCGACGAGCCGGTGGTGGGCCTGGCCGTCGCCGACCCCGGGAATGCCGGGACGCTGCTACGCTCGGCCCGCGCCTTCGGGATCGACCGCATCGTCTTCGTCCGTGGCGGGGTCGACCCGTACCATCCGAAGGTCGTCCGCGCGGCTATGGGCGCGCTTTTTCGGATGAAGATCGGCCTGGGGACGGGCGAGGAACTCGCCGAGGCCGCCCAGGGGTCCGGGCGTCCGATCATCGCGATCGACCTCGACGGGGAACCGCTCGATCGCTTCACCTTCCCGCCGCGGCCCATTTTGGCGATCGGCCACGAGCGCCATGGGGTCAGGTCCTGGCTCCCGGTCCGCGACGGAGCGATCCGAATCCCGCAAAATGGGGTCGAGTCCCTCAATGCGGGGGTGGCCGGGAGCATCGTCCTCTATCAATTAATGCTCGCCAGGAGGGGGGCTTGACAAGCGAAGCAAGTTGTCAAGACTGCCAAAAAACGCCCATTTGTCAAGACTATTCAGGCCCTGGGGCCGATGCTATACTCTTCGCAGCCCGGGTTCCGAGCAACAAAATCGAGGAAGGGGTCCACTCCGCCGATGCAAACGTCCGAATTCTTTTGGCGCCTGTTCAAGAGTACCGGATCGATTAACGCCTACATCATGTACCGGCAATTGCATCCGAGCCCCGTAACGAGCTAAATTCGGCTCGACCATCACAGTGAGAGCGTCCGGCTAGAGGGCCGGACGCTCTTTTTTTCGCATGAAAGCGACGGCATGAGCGAACTGACCCAACAGTTGAGCGCGCTGGCGGCGCGGCTCGACGAAGCGCTGAAGGCTGTCGGCGACGAGAAGGGACTCGAGGAGCTGCGCATCGCGTATCTCGGACGCAACGGCGAGGTGACCGCGGTGCGCCGGCAGATCGGGACGCTCCCCGCGGCGGAGCGCCCGGCGGCCGGCAAAACGATCAACGACGCGGTCGGACTGATGGAGGCGCAGTTCGAGCGCGCCGAAGCCGCGCTGCGCTCGAAGGCGCTCGCTGCATCGCTCGAGCAATCGATCGACGTCACGTTCCCGGGGACGTCACCGCTGCGCGGCTCGATCCATCCGATCCGCCGGACGATCAACGACGCGTGCCGGTACTTCGAGCGTCACGGCTTCGCGGTCGTCCTCGGCAACGAGATCGAAACCGGCTATCACAATTTCGACGCGCTCAACATCCCGCCGGATCACCCGGCGCGGGAAGGTCTCGACTCGTTTTACGTCCGGCCGGATCTCGTGCTGCGCACGCATACGTCGCCGATGCAAATTCGGACGATGCAATCCTACCCGCCGCCCGTCGCGATCGTCGTCCCCGGGAAAGCGTTCCGCCGCGACGCCGTCGACGCGCGGCACTCGTACATGTTCCATCAAATCGAAGGGCTGATGATCGGCGAAGGGATCCATTTCGGCCATCTCAAGGGGATGCTGCAAGGCATGTGCCGCGAGCTGTTCGGTCCGCGTCAAGCCGTCCGGTTTCGCCCGTCGTTCTTCCCGTTCACCGAGCCGAGCGCCGAAGTCGACACGACGTGTCCGGCATGCAGCGGGAGCGGCGGAGCGTGCCGGACGTGCGGCGGTTCCGGTTGGATCGAGATCGGCGGTTCGGGGATGGTCCACCCCGACGTCCTGCGCGAAGTGAAGTACGATCCGTCGCGCGTGAGCGGTTGGGCGTTCGGGATGGGGATCGAGCGGATCGCCATGGTCCGCCATGACATGGACGACATCCGCGCGTTCTTCGAGAACGAGCCCGGCTTCTTGGAGCAATTGGCCTGATGCTCTTGCCCCTTGCGTGGCTCAAGGAGTACGTCGAACTCGATGCGAGCACCGACGAGATCGTCGCGAAGCTCGCGACGCTCGGCTTTCCCGTCGACAGCGTCGAGCGGCGCCCACAATGCAGCGGCGTCGTCGTCGGCAAACTCGTCAAGGTCGAGAAGCATCCGAACGCCGATCGCTTGCAGATCTGCACGGTGGAGATCGGTGAATCCAGACCGCTGGTCATCGCGACCGCGGCAGCAAACGTCGCACAAGGCCAAGTCGTCCCCGTCGCCAAGATCGGCGCGCAGCTCGTCGGTCTGAAGATCGAGGCGCGGAAGATGCGCGGGATCGATTCGCAAGGGATGCTCGTCTCGGCCAACGAGCTCGGCTTCGACGCCGAGTGGTTCGAGGACGGGATCCTGATCCTCGAAGACGATGCGCCGATCGGCGCCGACTTCATCGCGCATGCGGGACTCAACGACGACGTCATCGACGTCGAGATCACGGCGAACCGCGTCGATGCGATGTGCCTGATCGGGATCGCGCGCGAACTAGCCGTCGCGTTCAAGGCAGCGCTGCGCCTGCCCGAGACCGCGATCGAGCACTACGCGGGCGACTCGAGCGACGTGACGGTCAGGCTTGAGAGCCCCGACTGCAAGCACTTCGTCGCGCAACGCGTCGACGGGCTCGCAGTCCGGCCCGCGACGGCGACGATGCGCCTGCGATTGACGCTGGCGGGACAGCGCCCGATCAACAACCTCGTCGACATCTCCAACTACGTGATGCTCGAGACCGGCCAGCCACTGCATTTCTACGACGTGACGAAGCTCGCCGAGCGGACGATCGTCGTCCGCGACGCACGCGAGGGCGAAGTGATCCGCACGCTCGACGGCGAGCAGCGGACGCTCTCGCCGAAGATCCTCGTCATCGCCGACGGCAAGGGTGCGCAGGGCATCGCCGGGATCATGGGCGGTGCGACGAGTGAAGTCGACGGACGCACGGCGTCGATCCTCATCGAAGCTGCAACGTTCGACGGACCGCGCGTGCGGCGGGGCGGAATCGCGCTCGGATTGCGCACCGATGCATCAGCGCGCCACGAAAAAGGCCTGCCGATCGCGCTCGCCGAGCTCGGCGCAGCGCGCGCCGCAAGGCTGCTCGCGAGCGAGGGCGGAGCGGTTCAAGCGCCGCGCAAATACGGGCAGGACGTCCCGGCGCCGCGCACGGTGCAGTTGCCCAAGAGCGAGGTGACGCGGCTGCTCGGCGTGACGATCTCCGATCGCGAGGTCGATGAGGCGCTCACCCGTCTTGGATTCTTCGTCAACTCCGAAGGAGCGGCATACACCATCGCGATCCCGCTGTGGCGTGACGACGTAAAAATGGAGGCCGACGTCGTCGAGGAGATTGCGCGCGCCGTCGGCTACGAGCGCATCGAGGCCGTCGTCCCGCACATCGCCGTCACCGAGATCCCAAGCGACGCTTACGATCTCGAAGGGCGGATCGCGCGAGCCGCCGCTGCAGCATACCGCGAGATCGTGACCTTCGCGCTCCAACCCGCTGCGATTCGAACGAAATACGAGAATGCCGGCGTCGCTCTGCCGCGCAAGCCGCTTGAGATCGCAAATCCGCTCTCCGAGGATCAGCGCTTCATGCGCTTTTCGATTGTCCCCGCGATTCTCGAGCTCGCGGCGCGCGAACTGCACGAACTTCCGCTGCGCGTCTTCGAATTGGGCCACGTATTCGGCGACGCGCAGCCCGCCCCGGACGAGATCGCGATGCTCGCGTGGGCGCTCGTCGCCGGACCGCGCAGCGAACCGGTCTGGCACGACACGGATTTCCTGACCTTCAAGGGCGAGGCGGAAGCGATCGTCCGTGAGGTCACGGGCATGATGCCGCAAAGTGTCGCCGCCGAATGTGCGGAACTACATCCCGGTAAGACTGCCGCACTGCAAATCGACGGCCGGGCCGTCGCGCTCATCGGCGCGCTCGATCCCCGCCTGATCGCTGCCTTCGGCGTCGAGGCGAACGTTTACGCCGGCTTCATGCCGCTGGCAGGCGTCCCCGCGCACCGCCTTCCCAAGTACGTCTCGCCTTCGCGCTTCCCCGGCGTCACACGCGATCTCGCGCTGCTCGTGGCGCCGGCGGTCACGGCGGCCGACGTCGAGACGGCGATCCGCGCGACGCTCGACGGGATCGCGCGCAAAGTTCGCGTCTTCGACGAATATCGCGGACCGCAGATCGCCGCCGACAAGAAAAGCCTTGCCGTCAGCCTCCTCTTGCAGCGGGACGACGCGACGATGACCGACGCCGAGGCCGACGCGCGCATCCAGGCGGTCCTCGACGCGCTCAAAGAAAAGCTCGGCGCGACCATCCGCAGCTAACGCCGGCGTTTCGGCTTGGCGCTCTCGAAATACCGGCTGATGTCGAAACTGAAACCCGGCATGGCCGGATGGCTGAACGTGTCGCCGTCGCCGTAGGTCCTGATCCCGTCATGCGCGTGCGCGACGATCATGCGTGTCTTCGGCTGGACGTCGAGGACAACACGAGTTCCGTTCGCAAGCATCGTCACAATCTTGTGAGCTAGACGCTTCGGCTTGTCGTCCGGCGACCGGACCTCGACTGCTACGTCCGGCGCAAGTTTTGGCTTCTCGATCGCCTCGTCGTCGAGGTCCTTCACCCGCTCGTGAAAGAGAACGGACACGTCGGGCAGATAGCTCTCGCGCTTCTCGTCCGACGGCATGATGAACCGCCAGTCCGTTTCTACCTCGGCAGCGTCGCCGGCCCAATCGCTCAACATCTCGCGCATTCGCCGGGCAAGTTTTTGATGCCCGAGCTCGGGACTTAACGAATCGTCCCCATACTTGACGACAAGCTCTCCGTCGATGAGCTCGTAGTATGGTTTTTCGTCCAGATCGACCGTGCGCATGGGTAACCTCTCACGTCCAGTCTATCACGACGGAACCGGGCTCGGGCTAGGGAGCGTTGAAGGAGCGCTACTATGACTTGGCCCGACATCGTGATCGTCGCCTTTGCGCTGATCGCCGCCTTGCGCGGGTGGAAGCGCGGCTTCGTCAGCGAACTCGCCGGTTTCGTTGCGCTTGCGCTCGGCCTATGGGCCGGGTATCGCTATGACGGCGTGTTCGATGCGACGATCGCGGGATTGACGCACCTCGGTCCCGGCTCGGCTCACGTCGTTGGGATGGCCGCGACGGCGTTCCTGGTCTACGCGGCGCTTCTCATCGCTTCGCTCTTGCTCGGACGCGTGGCGAAGCTGCCGGTCTTAGGCCTCGGAAACTCGATCGCCGGCGGCGCGCTCGGCATCATAAAAGCCGGGCTCGTCACGTGGGCGGTGCTGTATATCGCGCTGTTCTTTCCACTCTCGCCGGATCTGCGCAGCGATCTCCACCGCTCGCCGTTCGTCGCGTACATCACGCAATCCAACGCTCAGCTCGACGGGGCGATTGAACATCAGATGCCGTGGTTCATCCGGCCTTTCGTCTCGCCGCTCTTCGCGCATCACCGCGTGTAGCGCGAAAACCGCGCGGTGAAGGCCGCCTTCGCAGCGGCGATTTCGTTCGACGCATCGGATCGCGCCGGCGTACGGAAGTAATCGATCGACTCGACGTTCTCGTACCGGCGCTGCAACGCCCGAAGCGCGCGCCGCGCCTTCCCTTCGGGCTGATGCCCAATCTCCGCCCCCAGACCGCGCGCGCTCGCGGCGATCGCCGCATAGTCCGCTGACCGGTCGAAAAACTGCCGGAACGTCGCGGTGTCGTCCGGGTCGATCCCAGGTGCCGCGAAGAGCAGCGCATGTCCGCCGGCGTCGATGATTTCCGCCCGCTGCTCCGCAAGCTTGACCCGCAAGTCGTCCCGGTCCGGCAACAAGTAGACGCCGTCGCGGACGACCGCCGCACCCAACGCCTTGAGCGCCCGCCACACCCGAATGCGGGCGGCGGCTTGGCCGCCGGCCTCGGCAATGACGAGGACCAGCCAAACCCCAAAATTATAGGCTTTCACGTGCTACAGAATACTGTAGCACGTATTACACGCCTATGCTAGCGGCTGCCGACGAGCTCCTTCTTGCCGGTCCCGGCGAAGACACTCATCGCCGCGTTGACGGCTGCGCCGTGCTGGAACGAGTAGCCCAGCTGGCGGAGGACGATCTCGAACGCCCCGAGTGCGCCGATCATGTCGCCCTCGGAGACGTCACCCATCGTCCCCCAACGCCACATTTTACCGGCCATCTTGCCTTGGCCGCCCGAGATCACGACGCCGTGCTCGTCGAGCAATTTCGTCAAGACGGTCTTGTTGTCGAGGCCTTCCGGCGTCTCGATCCCGGTCACGGTGACCGAGTGGACGCCGTCGCGCGAAAAGATCCGCATGCCCAGTGCCTTGACCGCCTCGTGCAGCGCTTCGGTGTAGTGCGCGTGCCGCGCCCAGACGTTCCTCGCCCCTTCCTTTTCATACAGATCGATCGCGACGTCGAGCGCAAAGGCGACCGAGACCGGCGGCGTCCACGGCGGCTCGCCCTTCTCGAAGAACTCCTTGTGCTTCTGCAGATCGAAGTAGAAGCGCGGCGCCTTGTTCGCTTTGATCTTGTCCCACGCGCGCGCGCTGAGCGCGACCATCGCCATTCCCGGCGGGGCGGCAAGCGCTTTTTGCGACGCAGCGCAAACGACGTCGAGCTTCCACTCGTCCATCTTGAATTCACTCGCGGCCAAACCGCTGACCGAGTCGACGACGACGTACGCCGGATGGGCACCGATTGCACGCGACATCGCACCCAAATCGATTTGTACTCCGGTCGAGGTCTCGTTGTGCGTCAACAGAACGCCGGTAATTTTCTTGTCGCGATCGGCGCGCAGCCGCGCGGCCAGCGCCTCGGGATCGACGCCCGCGCCCCACGGCGTCTCGAGGATTTCGACGTTGCAGCCCCACGTTTTCGCAATCGCCGCGATCCGCTCGCCGAAGACGCCCGTCGGACAGGCGAGCAGCGTGTCACCCGGGCCGAACATGTTCGTCACGGCCGCTTCGAGACTTCCGGTCCCCGACGAACCCAAGAGCAAGACGTCGCCTTTTGTCGCGAAGATCGACTTCATGCGCTCGGTAATGCTGCGCAGCAGGCGCGCGTACTCGGGACCGCGATGATTGATCAGCGGCTTCGCCATCGCGGCCAACACGGGTCCTGGAACCGCAACCGGTCCGGGGATGAACAGCAGGCTCTTTTGCATATAGATAGGCTTCGGGCACCGACACGGCCGAAACCTGGCGTATCCACAGGTATTTCAAGGAGCATGAGCATTAGCGACCGCATCCGGCTGACGGAACTCTCCGCCTGCGCGGGTTGAGCAAGTAAAGTCGGCGCTGCCGACTTGGCGCAGGTCCTGCGTCACTTGCCAACATCGACCGATCCGAATCTCATCGTCGGTTTCTCCACGAGCGACGATGCGGGCGTCTATCGTCTTTCGCCGGAGCTCGCGCTCGTGCAGACGGTCGACTTTTTCACGCCGATCGTCGACGATCCGTACGACTTCGGTCGCATCGCTGCCGCGAACAGTCTCTCGGACGTCTATGCGATGGGCGCACGACCGTTGCTCGCGCTCAACATCGCGACGTTCCCGGTCGAGACGCTGTCGCTCGACTACCTTGCTCGCATACTCGAAGGCGGCGCAAGCGTTGCGACCTCGGCCGGCGTGACGATCTTGGGCGGTCATACGGTGAAAGACGTCGAGCCGAAGTATGGGATGGCCGTGACCGGAACCGTTCACCCCGACCGAGTCGTTACCAACGCAGGTGCCCGTCCCGGTGACATCCTGCTCCTCACAAAGCCGCTTGGGACGGGCATCTTGTCGACCGCGCTCAAACGCAAGCTCATCGATGATGCCGGCATGGCGCGTGCGATCGAATGGATGGTCGCGCTCAATGCCCACGCCTCGCACGCCATGCTCGAAGCGGGCGCACACGCGGCGACCGACGTCACCGGATATGGTCTGCTCGGCCACGGTGGGGAGATGGCTCGCGCATCCGGCGTCCGTCTGCGCTTTTATGCACGTGCGATTCCGCTGCTCGAAGGCGTCTTGGACTTGATCGAACGCGGCGTCGTCCCCGGCGGCACCAAGGACAACGCCGACGAGCAGGCGGCGTACACGACCTTCGCGGCCGGCGTGAGCGCGGCCCAGCGCCTTGCGCTCTCCGACGCGCAGACTTCGGGCGGCTTGCTCATCGCGATCGCGCCCAATCGCGTCGAACGCCTGCGCGCGATCCTGCGCGCCGGACCGGCGCTCGACTCCGTCGTCGGGCGCGTCGAGGAAGGGAGCGGGATCGTCGTCGGAGATTCCAACCCGTGAGGTACTGCGCCCGTGAAATTCTGCCGCTACAACGACAATAAGCTCGGGGTCGTCGAGGGCGAAAACGTCCACGACGTCTCGTACGCGCTCGAAGCGATCCCACCGGCCCGCTGGCCGTTCCCGCGCGGCGATCAGTTCGTCGTGCATCTCGAAGCAATCGTCAAGGCCGTAAAGAGCAAAGGTCTCGGCAGCCCGGCGGGACGCGTCGCCGACGTCATCCTGCGCAATCCGGTCCCGAATGCGCCGAAGATCGTCGCGGCACCGGTCAACTATCAGCTGCACATCAAAGAGTCGATCGCCGATACCGGGATCTCGATGGGGAGGGCGCCGCTTGCGATCGGCGATGCGGGTTTGTTTCTCAAAAGTCCGACGTCGCTGATCGGTCCCGACGAGACCATCAACGTCCGCTTCCCCGATCGCCGGACCGACCACGAACTCGAGCTCGGCGTGATCATCGGCAAGACCTGCAGCGACGTGAGCCGCAACGATGCGCTCGACTATGTCGCCGGCTACGCGATCGCGCTTGACATGACGGTGCGCGGAAAGGAAGACCGCAGCTTTCGCAAGTCGATCGACGGCTACAGCGTGCTTGGTCCATGGCTTGTCACCGCGGATGAAATCCCCAATCCCGATGCGCTCGACCTCGAAATCAAAGTCAACGGTCAAACCAAGCAGAAGTCCAACACGAAGAACCTCATCTACGACATCCGCAAGCTCGTTGAGTGGGGGTCGCAGTGGTACACGCTTTACCCTGGCGACATCATCATGACGGGGACGCCTGAAGGAGTGAGCCCGGTCCAACCGGGCGACGTGCTCGAGTGCTCGATCGAACGGATCGGCTCGATGACGATCCGCGTCGGCGCACACCGCAGCGCCGTCGCTTCGCGCGCCTAGCGCTTTTTCTTGACGGCAGCAGTCCCGGCGGGCGCACATCGTTGGCGCGTACTTTGGCTCGTCATGCTGAGCCAATTTATCACTTCGCTCATGACCAATGCGGTCAACATCGCCATTACGCCGATCTCGCACGTCTTCGGGGTCGGCGTCGACGACGGGCAGTGGCTGATCCTTGCCTACCTCCTGGCCCTCACGTCGTTCCTCATGCTCTTCGGACGGCTCGGCGACATTTTCGGCCACCGCCGGATCTTCATCGCCGGTTTCGCCCTGATGGGCGCGGCGGACCTTACGTGTTTCTTTGCCAGTAATTTTTGGCTGCTGGTGAGCTTGCGTTTCGTCGAGGGGGTCGGGAACGGGCTGCTGCAGGCCGTTTCCAATGCGATCATCACGGAGACATTTCCCAGCCGCGAGCGAGGTAAGGCCCTTGGATTCAATGGCGCAGCGGTCGCCGTCGGCTGGACGCTCGGTCCGGTTATCGGCGGAGCCATTACGACGTTTCTCGGCTGGCGTTTCATTTTTTTCTTAACGCTACCGTTTACGATCTATGGGATCATCGCCTCGCGCGCCGTCTTGCAACGCGCGGCTCGGCGTGCTGAAGGCATCGACGTCCCGGGAGCCGTTTTTGCAAGCGTCGGACTTTTCGCGTTCTGTCTTGGGCTCTCGCGCGCGCACGTCTGGGGGTACACGTCGCCGGCAACCCTCGCGGCGCTTGCGATCGCGCTTGCAGCGGGGATGATTTTCTTTACGCTCGAACGGCGCGTGCGCCACCCGATACTCGATTTGACGCTCTTCGACAACCGCGTTTTTGCGTTTTCCGTTTTCGCCGCGGTCCTGTACTTTACGTCGGTCAACGCAATCATCATCACGTTGCCGATCGAACTGCAAGTCGCAGGGCAAATGAGCGGCTTCAACGCGGGGTTGGCGCTCATGCCGCTGGCAGCGACGATCGCGTTGATCTCGCCGTTCGCGGGCTCACTCTCCGATCGGGTCAGCGCGCGTTATCTCGCGAGCTTCGGTGCCGCAGTCGTCGGGATCGGCGCGTTGGCGCTCGCCGGCGTCGCGGCCCAGGCCTCGACGTTGATCATCGCCCTGCACATGGTGCTGATCGGGGTCGGGATCGGCTTTTTCAACCAGCCCAACAACAGCACGATCATGGGGAACGCGCCGCGGGACCGTCTCGGGTCGGCCGGTTCGATCCTGGCCACCGCCCGATCAACGGGAGGCCTGCTCGGAGCGACGCTCGCGGGCGCGATCTATTTCCTGCGCGTCTCACAACTGGGACCGCAGTCCGTTCACACGACGGTCCCGGCCGCGACGGTCTACGTAGTCGTGGCGTTCTTTTCGTTCACGGCGGTCGCGGTCTCGCACGCGCGTGGACGGACGGGAAAGCCCGCGCCTGCGGCGTAGTCCGGGGCATGATAGCAGCGAGCAAAGACATTACGATCAAGGCCGCGGACGGCGGCTCGTTTTCGGCGTATATGGCGCTGCCCAAGACGACACCGGCGCCGGCGATCATCATCATCACGTCGATCTTCGGGACCGACCAGGAGATGCGTGACCGCACGGATCGTTACGCGGAGGCCGGCTTCATCGGCGTCGTGCCCGATATCTTCTGGCGGAACGAATCGGGGCCACTCTCACCCAATGATGAGGCCGAGCGCAAGCGCGCGTACGCGCGTTTGCATGCGTTCGACGTCGATAAGGGGATTGCGGACATCAAAGCGATCGTCGACATGCTGCGCTCGATGAAGGAATACAGCGGCAAGTTCGCCGTCGCGGGGTTTTGCTTCGGCGGGCGCTTCACGGTCCTTGCAGCGACGCGCCTCGGCGCGGCTGCCGGCGTAGCGTTCCACGGGACGAACATCGACGTCCCGGAAGCCGAAAAAGTGGCGTGTCCGCTCAGCTTGCATTTCGGGGACGACGACGCTGCAGTCCCGATGGACGAGGTTGAGGCGATCAAGGCCGCGCTCAAGCGCAATCCGAAGGCCGAGATCTTCGTCTACCCGGGCGCGAAGCACGGGTTTTCCAGCCCCAGCCGCCCGGCCTACGATCCGGAGGCTGCCCGCTTGTCGCACGAACGGGCCATGAAAGTCTTAAGCGGGATGAAATAAAGGAAGCTTAACGCGGCTTCGCGCGGTGGTTGATGGTCGCGCGCCGTTGCTTGCGCTCGGGTCGCCCTCGTTTTGAGGCCGGCCGCATCGGGACGACGTTGCTCGCGCGCCGCTGCGGTTCGCCCAGATAGACCGGCGTGATGAACCGCTTGCCGAGCGCGTGAGCCAGGACTTCCGAGAGCTCTTCGACGCCGACGAACGTCATCGAGTCGCGCACTTCTTTCGGGACGTCATCGAGATCGATCTCGTTGCGCTTGGGCAGGAGGATCTTCTTGATCCCCGCGCGTTTTGCGCCGAGCACCTTCTCTTTGAGCCCGCCGATGGGAAGGACCTGACCGGTGAGCGTGATCTCGCCCGTCATCGCCAAGTCGCTATCGACCTTCGTGTTGGTCAAGAGCGAAGCGATCGACGTCGCAATCGCAATGCCCGCCGACGGACCATCCTTGGGAACCGCACCGGCCGGGACATGGATGTGCAAGTCGTGCTTACCGAACCAATCATCGGGCAGACCGAGTTCAGTCGAACGGGAGCGCAGGAAGCTGACCGCCGCCGTAGCGCTCTCTTTCATCACGTCGCCGAGCTGACCGGTCAGGGTGACGATCCCTTTACCCGGCATCGCGGTCGTCTCGATGAAGAGGATGTCGCCGCCGACCGGCGTGTAGAACATCCCCGTCGCGACGCCCACCGAGCTGACCCGCTTCTTGACTTCATTGTAGAAGCGCGCCTTCGAGAGGTAGTCGACGAGATTTTCCGGCTTGACCTTGGCCCGGAACTTCGCCTCCTCGGCGATTCTACGCGCGATCTTCCGGAAAACCGTCCCGATCTCGCGTTCGAGATTGCGGACCCCGGCTTCACGCGTGTAATCGACGATGATCTGCTTGATCGCCAAATCGCTGATCGTGACTTGCAGCTTGTTGAGCCCGTTCGCTTTGCGCTGCTTTGCGACGAGATAGCGCTTGGCGATCTGGATCTTCTCGAACTCGGTGTAGCCGGAGAGGTTGATGATCTCCATGCGGTCGCGCAACGCCGGGCTGATCGTGTCGAGCTGGTTCGCCGTGCAGATGAACAGCACGCCGGAGAGATCGAACGGCAGGTCGAGGTAGTGGTCGCGGAAGGTATTGTTTTGCTCCGGATCGAGGACTTCGAGCAATGCCGATTGCGGGTCGCCGCGGAAGTCGCTGCCGACTTTGTCGATCTCGTCGATCATCATGACCGGATTGCGCGTCCCCGCATCGCGCAGGGCGCGAATGATCGTCCCGGGCATCGCACCGATGTAGGTGCGCCTGTGACCGCGAATCTCGGCCTCGTCGCGGACGCCGCCGACCGAGAGACGAACGAACTTGCGGCCCATCGCACGCGCGATCGACTGTCCAAGCGACGTCTTGCCGACGCCGGGCGGTCCGACGAAACACAGGATCGGACCCGTCAGCTTTTTCTTGAGCTTGCCGACGGCCAAGTACTCGACGATGCGATCCTTGACTTTTTCCAGATCGTAGTGGTCCTCGTCGAGGATCGCGCGCGCCTTGCCGATGTCGATCGAATCGCTCGTCGACTTGCCCCAAGGCAGGGTCACCAGCCAATCGAGGTACGTGCGAATGACGCTGTACTCGGGGCTCGCCGTCGGGACTTTCGACAGGCGGTCGAGCTCGCGATCGGCGGCCTTCTTAACCTCTTCGGGCATTTGGGCTTCGTCGATCTTCTTGCGCAGCTCGTTGGCCTCGGCTTGCTGCGGATCGGTCTCGCCGAGTTCCTCCTGAATCGCGCGCAGCTGCTGGCGCAGATAGAATTCGCGCTGATTTTTCTCCATCTCGCGCTGGATGTCGGACTGGATCTTGTGACCGAGCTCGACGACTTCCAACTCTTTGGTCAAGAGCATCGTCAGCTTGCGCAGGCGCTTCTCGGTGTTGCGTTCCTCGAGGATCGCTTGGCGATCGCTCGTGTCGAGGCGCATCGTCGAGGCGACGAAGTACGTGAGGAGATTGGAGTCGGTGATGTTGTTGACTTCCATCTCCATCTCGCGCGGCGCTTGCGGGAGATAGCTGAGCAGCTTCTGGAAGAGCGTTGCCAGGTTGCGGTGCATCGCAACGGCCTCTTCCGACTGACTGGTGACGTCGGGCAGCTCCGTGTAGGTCGCAGCCATGTAAGGCTCGGTCTGAACGAACTGACCGATCTTAAAGACGCTCGTCCCGGCGACGATGCAGCGCAACGAACCGTCGGGCACTTTGAGCATCTTTTGGATGATGCCGATCGTCCCGACCCTGCGGACGTCATCGGGTCCCGGATCCTCGGTTTCTTTGTCCTTGAGGACGACGAGCCCGATCTGCTTCCCCTCGCGCAGCGCCTCCTCGACCAACGCGATACCCGGCTTCTTGACGACGGCCAGCGGTATGACGGTGTTCGGGAAGAGCACCGCTTCTTGGAGCGGGAGGATGCCGATGATTTCCGGCGCTGATTTTGATGCGGACATTAAACTGGGATCTTTCTGACAATCATCCGGACTTCGGTCCGGTTCTGAGTCGGGAAGTCCTCTGCTTTCGAAATCGGAACGCTGATGGAGAGAATCCCGTCCCGATAGGTTGCACGCGCGTCGTCGTGGTTGATCGGAAAAGGCAGACGGATCTTCTTTTGAAATTCGCCGTATTCGATCTCTTTGCGAAGGATCGAGCCGGCACGCTGGTCGTTGCGTTCGACGCGCCGACCGAAAATGTAGAGCGCGCGTTCGTCGACGCCGACGCGCAAACTATCGGCGTCGGCTCCGGCAAGCTCGACGTGCACGATGATGCGTGCTCGATCTTCGTCGACGTAAACGTCGGCGTTGGGCTCGAAGTGTCCGGTCCGTGCTCGCCGCGCTAGATCGGCGAACATCCGATCGAACTCGGCTGAAAACTCGTCGTGCATGCTGCCCTCGGCTGGAATGCTGCTCTTTCTATCTTGAACTATGATGCTTCGAGCCCGGGGCCGTAGCCCCAGCGCCGTTAGCAGTCTCTAAGACACAGTGCTAACGGCTCTAGGATGCGGCGTCTAGCCCTTGGTTATCTTACTAAGCAGTACGATTAGTTAGTCGACCTCGCGCGCGTTCAGATCGATGAGCGCGCCGTTGATGCCGCTCGAGCGGCGGCTTGCCAGAAACGCGAGGACGTCCGCCACCTCGCGCGGACGGGCCGCCGCTTCCCAATCCTCCGCGCTCCGATAGCCACGGGCCTTTTCCGTAGCGACCCCCCCGAGCACGACGGCGTTCGCGACGATCCCGTCGGTCTTGTGCTCGCGCGCGATCGCCTTCATCAGAACGTTCGCGCCCGCTTTCGCGGCTCCGAACAAGCCGAATCTGGGTTGCGGATCGAGCGAGCTGCCGGCCGTCACCGTCACGATGTGCCCGCGCGAGAGCGCGGCCTCTCGATACGATTGCTTCAGCATCGCGCGCAGCGCCGCCATCGAGAGATTGTACGCGGCGACCAAAAAGTTGTCGACGTTTGCGCGCAGGTCGTCGAGCGAGGACTCGATCAACGGGATGAACCGCGATTCGCCGGCGAGATTGATGCACGCGTCGGCTCGGCCGAAGTGCTCCACGCACGCGGCGACCGCGGCCGACGCAGCTTTCGGATCGGTCAGATCTGCGGCGATGGCAAGCGCACGCGAGCGGTCGCCGAGTACGATCTGCTCGTCGATCGCGCGCTGCACACGTTCTTTCGAGCGCCCGAGCACCGCGATGCTTGCGCCTTCGAGGATGAGGGTCGAAAGGGTCGCCGTCCCGACCGAGCCGGTCGCGCCGGCACATATGACGACGTCGTCTGTCAGCAACACGCTACGCGACTTTCACGATCAGATCCGCCGCGGCCACCGGCTTTTCGATCAGCTTGTATTTAACGGCGATGTCGAGAACGGGCTGCATGAGCCGTGGATCGAGGGAGGTCGCATAGGTCGTGCGGTTCATCGAGCGGATCCGTTCGATGTCGAGCTTGGCGTACTTGGCCAAAATGAGCGCGGTATCGGGGCGGTGCGCGTTCGCCCAACGGGCCGTCTCGTAGATCGCATGCGTGAAACGCCGTGAGAGGTCCGGATTGCGCGCGATCCAGTCGCGCGACGCGAACCACGAGCTGATGTAAAATGACGGAGCGACTGCGTCGTACGATTTTCCCAGGATCGTGACGTCATTTTTCGCTGCACTAAGGAAGGGTTCGCCGATCAGGGCAGCTCCCACGGTCCCGCGTTGCAGCGCGGGCAGCATCTCGACGTACGGGAGCTCGTACAATTTCACCCTCGTCAGGTCGACGCCGTTGAGGCGAAGCCACTCTTCCACCGCTGCTTCGGTGATCGACTTGAGCACGACGAGCGCGATCGTTTGACCGTCGAGGTCTTTGATCGCCTTGACGGGGCCGTTCTTCGCGACGCACATCGCCAGGATCGGCGCTTGCGATGAATAGAGCCCACTCCCGGCGAAAAACGCAAACGGAAGGCCATGGTTCGCCGCGTTTGCAATTTGAATCATGTCGGCGAGGCCCGTGTCCAGCGAGCCGCCGGCGACAGCCTGCGCAATCGCCGCACCGTTCGCCAGCGGCGTGATCTGCGCGTTGACCCCCGCCCGGCTGAAAAAACCTGCGTCGAGCGCGATGAAAGGTTCGAGATAGAGGTCGGTCGCGCTCGCGCCGACGCGAACGGTCGCGCTTGTTTGCGCGGCGGCAGCACGTGGAAGGAACGCGGGGGCGCTCGTCAGCAATGCCATTGCCCGCGCGCGGGAGAGCGAAGCGCTCATGCCGGCAGTGAGACCACCAACTCGGCGGCGCTCATGCGCCGGTCGAGCACTTTGTACTTGGCCGCGATGTCGAGGACCGGCTGCATCAGCCTCTGATCGAGCGAGGTCGCGAAGGTCGCCCGGTTCATCGAACGGATCAGATCGACCTCGACGTGCGTTATCTGCGAGAGGATCGCGGCCGTGTCGTTCGGATGCGTGTTGGCCCAGCGCGCGATCTCGTACAATGACTTCGCGAATCGTACGCTGACCTCGGGATTCTTCTTGACCCAATCGCGCGTCGCGAACCAGGACGTGATGTAAAAGGTTTTGCCGACGCTGTCGTAGGTCGCTGCCAGCGGACGCGAATCGGCCTTCGCACGGGCGACGAACGGCTCGGCGAAGAGCGCTGCGGCGATCGTCCCGCGCTGGAGAGCGGGAAGCATCGTCGGAAACGGCATCTCAAAGATCTTGACCTTCGAGACGTCAGCTCCGTTGCGGCTGAGCCATTCCAGCACGGAGCACGAGCTGATCGAGTTGAGGGCGATCACCGCAACGGTTTCCCCCTCGAGATCGATCGCTTTACGAATCGAACTGTCCTTGTTCACGCACAGCACCAATGTCGGTTTGGCCGACGAATAGATCGCTGCGCCGGCGAAGAATCCGAGTGGAATCCCGCGACTCACCCCGCTCGCGACCTGAATCATGTCGGCCGCGCTCACATCGATCGCCCCTGCGACAAGGGCTTGAGTGCTTGCCGCTGAGTTGTTGAACTGAACCAGCTCGACGTTGAGGCCGGCGCGGCTGAAAATCCCTTGGGAGACGCCGTAGTACGGTTGTGCCGCGTTTTCGCTCGCGGTCCAAGCGACTCGGATGGGCGTCGACGACTGCGCGCGCCCCAGGCTCGGCAGGCCGGCGGCGCTGCCGGCTGCGAGCAGTCCGAGAGCCCGAACGCGGGAGAACGAACTCTTCGTAGCGGTTCCTACCTCGCGCCCGCGCGCGGCAGGTCCTTGGCACCTTCTTCGAT
>DATNIC010000241.1:0-12816 GCA_035604635.1 Binatia bacterium | reverse complement strand
AACGCGGGAGAACGAACTCTTCATAGCGGTTCCTACCTCGCGCCGGCGTGCAGCAGGTCCTTGGCACCTTCTTCGATCGAGACGTCGCGCGGCAAGTAGAAGTCGACGGCGCGGACCCCGTACGCGTTGGGATTCGAAGCTTCCGGCGGCTCGACGCCCTTCATCAGATCCTTGACTCGCACCAGCAGCTTCTTGCGCAGAGCGATGATCGCACGGTCCGAACTCACGAGGTGCTCGAGACTGCGATCGGCGATGCTTCCACCCTGATCTTCAGTCACCATGACGTCCTGGGCGGGGATCGATTTGACGCCCGTGAAGGTCTCCGTCCTCTGCACCTCTCGATCGATCAAATAGTCGTTCTCCATGTTTTCTTTCATGTAGAAGGTCCCGGCGATCATCTCGGCCGCGATGACGCCGTCCTCGATCGAGGCGCGCTCTTCGTCGTTCAACGGCCGGTCCGGATGGGCGAAGTAGCGGAAAAGGAGCGAGCGCTCGTCGTCGAGCGGAATGCGGATGTTTGCGAGCATGCGGGCACCGCGCGGCGCGGCGATCAACGCGATACTAGGCATCAAGTATTGCGTCACGCGCCACTGGTACCGCTCCGCGCCGGCGTCGCGTTGCGCCGAGAACATCAATCCGTAGTCCGTCTCGTCGACGAACCAGCGCGGGGTGGTGTCCTCGAACATGTCCGGCATCGACAGGCTCCCGGGGAGCGGCGTCTTGTCGAGCCGGCTGTGCAGGAACGACACGTGACTCGTGTCGATATCGCCTTCTTGCGCCTGCAGATAGTTGCTCTTGAGAATCATCTTGCAGACGTGCCGGTGACTCGGCGGCGTGTTGAGGATCTCGATATCCGGAAACTCGGGCAGCCGCTGGCGCGGTCCCATGTAGGCCCACACGATCCCGCCCCGCGCAAGCGTCGGATATGCCTGCGTCGTCATGCGATCTTTCAGCGATGCGCCTTCCGGGCAATTCGGCATATCGACGCACTGGCCGTCGACGTCGAATTTCCAGCCGTGGTAGATGCAGCGCAGGCCGTGTTTTTCGTTGCGTCCCCAAAACAGGTTGGCACGGCGGTGCGGGCAGTAGGCACTCAGTAAGCCGATCTTGCCCGCGCTGTCGCGAAACGCGACGAGCTTCTCGCCCAGAACGCTGACGCGCACCGGCGTCGAGTCGGGGCCGCCCAGTTCTTCTTCGAGCATCACCGGTGCCCAGAAGCGCCGGAACAGCGCACCCATCGGCGTCCCCGCACCCGTGCGAACGAGCAGCTCGTTGTCTTCACGACTGAGCATCTGAACCTCCGTTCCCCTCCTTGATGTTGAGCCCATACACGCGTGCGGCCTCTTCCCTCGAAACGTAACCGTTGCGCACGTCCCGGAGCACCGCTTCGCGATCGCGCATCTTTGGATCGCCGAAGCCGCTCCCACCGGCCGTCTCGACGCGCAAGATCGTCCCGGAGGGCAGTTCGGTCGTATACAGAGCGGGAAGCGCGCGCTCGCGCTCGGTCCCCGGATCGACGATGCAGCGGCCCTTGAGCCCGGCTTCGCCGCCGCGCACGCCCCACGAACCGCTGCGAAAACCACCGACGCGCAGCGTGAAAATCGCGTCTTCGAGCAACTCGTATTCGCGCACGCAGCCGAGACCGCCGCGAAACGTCCCGGGTCCGGCGGAATCGACGATGGCCTCGCAACAGCGCAGCCGCATCGGAAATTCAGTCTCGAGGATCTCGATCGAGGCGCTGGGCGTGGTATGCGCGACCGGGTGAGCTTGAAACGCGCCGTCGCTCGTGCTGCTCGCGCCGAGCGATGGGCCGATCAGCTCGTATTGCACCGCGCGCCGGCCGCCCTGATTCGCGCGATAACCGAGCGTCATCGCGCCGACGCCGAAGCCGTCTGGAGCCGACGCGCGTCGCGAACCGAGCGCGAGCAGCGCGGTCTGCGTCGCGGTGAGCAACAAATGGAGGCTCGGCATGTAGTTGTTGCACGGCGCGGGGAAGCGCGCGTTCGTGATGCGTCCGGGTGGATTCACGAAGGTCACCGCTCTTTGCGTCCCGCCGTTGAGCGAAATCGACGGATCGAGATATCCCAAGAGCGCGATCAAGCTCGCCGTCTCGGAGCTCTGCGGGCGCAAATTGACCGGGCCGGCGACCTGCTCGTCGCTCCCCGAAAAGTCGACCGCAATCGAACGGCCCGCCTTCCTCACTTTCGCATGGAAACGCACGCGCCGCTCGAGGTCGACGCCGTCGCTGTCGAGGAATGCCTCGCCCTCGGCTTCGCCGTCGGGCCAGCCTTCGAGCGCATCGCCGATCCGGTCGTAGCTGATGTCTTGCAGACGCTCCATCGCCTCAACGATCGCTTCGTAGCCGTACTGGCGAACGAGCTCGTGCACGCGCACCTCGCCCATACGTACGGCGCCGATCTGCGCGCGGATATCGCCGGCGACCAGTTCGGGCGTACGGCTGTTGCGCGTCACCACCGCGACCGCATCCTCGACCGGACCATCTGCCGTCCAGTACTTGAGTCCCGGGAACAGCACTCCGTCATGAAAGATCTCGCGCGAGCTCGCTGCCGACGAGCCCGGGACGATCCCGCCGACGTCGGACTTATGCGCGATCGTCGCGCAAAACCCGAGCGGCCTACCCTCCCAGAACACCGGCGTGACGACCGCTAAGTCGGGAACGTGATGCGTCCCGCCGATATACGGATCGTTTATGACGAACGCGTCGCGTTCGTTCATGCGCTCCCACGGATAGCGCGACAGAATGCCCTGCGCCGTGTAATAGTACGCGGCGATATGCACGGGAGAACCGGCGCCGACGACGACGCGGCCGTTGCGGTCGAGTACGGTCGCACTGCCGTCATTCGACTCGCGCAGAATCGTCGAGTACCCGCTGTGAAACAGCAGCACTTCCATCGTCGAGACGATCTCGGCGATTCGCTGGCCGACGATCTCGAGCGTGATCCCATCGAGGGAGACCGCCCCGGCCGCAAGCTTGGGGCCCTCGACGATGCTCATACGTGAACCAATTCGATGACGAGATTCCCGAATCCATCGACCGTTAGGCGCGCGTCAGGCTCGACGACGGTCGTGCAGTCTTCCTGTTCGATGATGGCACCACCGGCGATCGCGTTTCCCGCCCGCAGTGCGCGCCGATCGTACAGCGGCGCTTCTACGAAGCCACCGGCGGCTTCGAAGTATGCGAGCCGCGATCCGGTCCTCGCCTCGGGCGCGGGCATTTCGGAGCCGCGCTCGAGAGGGACGAACCCTAACTTCGGGATGACCATCTCGCTGACGATCCGGAAGTTGACGATCTCGACCGGCTCGCCACGCGCGGCGATCCCGTAGACCGCCTCGTGGAGACTGTGGAAGCTCTCTTCGATCCGCGCGCGCCACGCGTCATCGATCTCGCCGGTGGCGGGCACGGTCAATTCGTAGCCTTGGCGCGGATAGCGCACGTCTAAATGGTAGCCGAGCGCGATCGCATCGCGATCGAAGCCCTCCGCACGACCGTCGGCGATTGCGCGCTGCTCGAGGTCGGCATACACGGCGCGCCAATCGGACGCCGGCATCTCGCGGACGCTGCCGAGCCGGCTGCGGACGTAGACGTGGCGGACGTCTGTTTGCAGCAAGCCCGACGCGCACGCGTTCCCGGGAAACGGCGGGACGAGGACACGCCGTATTCCCAGAAACTGCGCGACCGCGCACGCGTGAACCGGTCCCGCGCCGCCTAGGGCGACGAGCGTCACCGCGCGCGGATCGATGCCCGATTCGGTCAATGCGAGCCGGACGCCGATCGCCATGTTCGTCGTGATCACTTTCTCGAAACCGATCGCCGTGCGTTCCGCATCGAGTCCAAGGCCGCGTCCTAGCCGTTCGAGCGCAGCGACGCTCTCCTGGCGGTCACCCCGCAAGCGCCCGCCGAGCAGACGCTCCGGATCGAGGTAACCCATCAGCGCATCGGCGTCCGTCACGGTCGCTTCGGTCCCTCCGCGACCATAGCACGCGGGGCCGGGAGTCGAACCGGCACTGTGCGGTCCCGCTTTGAGCAGGCCGCCAGGCCCGATCCAGCCGATCGTCCCTCCCCCGGCGCCGAGCGTCAAGACTTTGAGCATCGGCGTTGCGACGTCGTGGCCGCCGATGTGCCCTTTGTTGGTTTCGGATGACGTATCGCGTCCCAAGAGCGCGATATCGGTGCTCGTCCCGCCCATGTCGAACGTGACGATGCGTTCGGCCGCAATCAATTCGCCGAGCTGCCGTCCGAAGATGACGCCGGCGGCCGGTCCGGACAGCAGGGTTTGATTGGGAAAACGCTTGCCGACGTCGATGCGCATCAGGCCGCCGTGCGACTGCATGACGTATTTCTGCGGCGTGACGACGCCCATCTCGCCGAGTTGACGGTCGAGCGCTTCGAGATAGGCTTCCATGATCGGCCCGACGTACGCGTCCAAGACCGTCGTAGCGATGCGCGGATACTCGCGAATCGTCGGGAGGATCTCGCTCGAAAGCGAGACGCGGATCGATGGATCGATTTCACGAATGATCTCACGCGTGCGCCGTTCGTGGGCATCGTCCATGAACGAGAAGAGGTAACACACCGCGACGCTGCGAGCGCCCTTGCCGATAAGGGCTCGTACGGCGCGGCGCACTTCATCCGCGTCGGGCTCGATTGCTCGCGTTCCGTCGAAATAGATGCGCTCGCTGATCTCTTCGATGCAGTACTGCGGGACGAGAGGACGCGTCTTTTCATAATAGGGATCGATCAGCACCGCACCCGTCGGCCGGACTCCGGCGCGCATCTCATAGACGGCGCGAAAGCCGCGCGTGACCAGCAAGCCGATTTGCACGCCTTTTTCCTCGAGCACGGCGTTGGTCGCAACGGTCGTGCCGTGCGCGAAGCGCGTTATCTCGCCGCTTTGCACCTTTTCGGCGGACATGAATCGCTGTATGGCTTCGATGACCGCGAGCGACGGATCGGCCGGCGTCGATGGAACTTTCGTGACGTACGTGCGTTGCGAATCATGCTCGATCGCGACAAGGTCGGTGAACGTTCCGCCGGTGTCGACACCGATCGCCCAGCGCTCGCTCAACGGTCCTGCCCATAATAACTGAACATGGTCCTTTTGAGCTTCGGCGAAGCGCCGGGGTACTACTACTGGTTCGTGATCGAGTCCATCGCGACGTTCACCGACATCTGGCCGGCGGTCGGACCTTTGAAAACGCCGCGGACGGGGCTGACGTCACGGTAGTCGCGGCCGACCGCGATCTTCGCGAAGCGGTCGTTGATCAGCGTGTCGTTCGTCGGATCGAAGCCCACCCAGCCGATCGGCGGCAGAAATGCCTCGCACCAAGCGTGCGAGGCCTCCGCGCCGAGCACGGAGCCCTCTTGGCCGCTGAAGATGTACCCGCTGACGTAGCGAGCGGGGATCTTCCGATAGCGGCACAGCGCGATCAGCACGTGCGCGAAATCCTGGCAGACCCCGGCGCAGCGCTTGACCGACTCGTCGACCGTCGTGTGCACGCTCGTTGCGCTGCGATCGTATGTGAATTTTTGGTTGATCGCATGTCCCGCGCGCAGATACCAGCCCCCGAGATCTCCGTTGGGATCGCCGAGATCTTCGGCAAAGCGCCGAAGCGCAGGGCCAAACTCGATGTACGGGCTTGGATGCAGGAAATCGTAGAGCGTCTCCACCAGCGGATCGCTGACTAAATTGGCGCGATCGAGATCGCGCGGTATCGAAGGCTCCGCGGGCAGCGTCGTCACGACGCTCGAGCGCGCGACGATCGAGAGGACGTCGTGATCCGGTAAGACCGCAAAGTGGTGCGTCATATTTCCGAAACGATCGTGGTAAGAAAAGACTCGCGTACGCGGGACGATCGTCAGGTCGAACTTCGTGAAGTACTGGTGCGTGTCGCTACGCGGCTGCAAATGGACTACGGTGTAGCTCTCATGCACCCTCTGCGGATAGCGGTACGTCGTCTCGTGTGCAATCGTGAACTCCATTTTAAAGGCGCTCCGGCCTAGCCTGCGCGCCCCCCACGCGAAGCGTGGGGCCCCCAGACCGTGGCTCGCTCACGATTATGCCAAGAGTGCGATTCCCCGAGGGCTCGCCAAACAACATGGTGCTCAAGCGACCGGGACCCGTGGGAAGTAGGACGCCTCGACGGCCGCGCCCAGAGCCAAAAGCCGTTCGGACAGGCGCAGCGCGAAATTTGCGCTGCCCTCGGCGACGATCTCCTCGATTTGCACGAATTCGAGCACGGGCAGCAAGCGTCCGAGGACACGCTCGGCTTCATTGCTGAACGTGCTCCTCACGGTTTCGGAGATCCGATGCAGAGCCGCATCGATCTCCTCGACGCAAAAGCGGACCGAGCGGGGGAACTGCGCGTTGAGCAAGACGAAGTCCAAGACTTCCGTCGGCTCCATCGACAGATGCCGCACCTTGGCGAAGGGCTCGCTCGCACAGCACATCTCGAGCAGGCGCTGGAGTTCGGCGGCGGACGGGTCGCTCGGATCGTGGCCCTGGACGATGCGTGAGGTGATCGTCGAGCGCTCGAGAAACCGCCCGATCTGCAGGAAATTCCACGCATCGTCGTGCGTGACCGTCGCGTCGATCACGCCGCCGATTGCTTGCGTCGTATTGCGAACGCTGCGCAGAAATGACGACGGCCCTTCGCGCGCGATCGAGCGCGGCGACTGCGCCTCAACGAACAGATAGAGCCCGTTGATCGCCTCCCAGACTTCGGTCGAGAGCTCGGCGCGGACTCCGAGCGCATTCTGTCGGGCGATCCGGATGCACGAGAGAATCGAAGTCCGAGTCTCGGTCGAGAAAGTACAGTATTCGAAAGCGGTCTGCGCGGTCTCTCGGGCGGAGACGGCTGAAAGATCGGCCGTCATTCCGATGATCGATAAGACGCTCTGCCAGACCTTTTGAGCACGCCCGCTCGAAGCCGAATAGCGGTCCATCGTGCGGTTCAGGTTCACGTCCAGCATGCGCGCAAGCGTTTCTGCGCGTTCGATGTTACGCGAGAGCCAATACATCGACTCGGCGACCCGGCTGAGCATCCCCTAGTTGTCCATGACCCAGGTGTCCTTCGTACCGCCGCCTTGCGAGGAGTTCACGACAAGCGACCCCTCTTGCAGCGCGACCCGGGTCAACGCCGCCGGCGGAACCTCAACCTCTTCACTGTAGAGGACGTATGGACGAAGATCGATGTGACGTGGGAGGATCTCGTCACCGACGATCGTCGGATGGCAAGAGAGCGGGATGACGGGTTGCGCGATGAACTCGCGCGGATTGCTTTCGATCGCTTCGGCAAACCGTGCCCGCTCGGCCGGAGTGGCATAGGGGCCCATGAGCATCCCGTATCCACCGGATTGATTCGTATTCTTGACGACGAGCTCGTCGAGGTGGGCCAGGACATGGCGGCGCTGCACCTCATCGTTGCACAGATACGTTGGGACGTTGGCGAGGATCGGCTGCTCGCTGAAATAGAAATCGATCATCTCCGGGACGTACGGATAGATCGCCTTATCGTCGGCGACACCGGTCCCTATCGCGTTAGCGAGATTCACGTTGCCGGCGCGGTATGCGTTCATGAGACCCGCGGCACCCAACGTCGAGTCGGGCCGGAAGTAGAGTGGATCGATGAACTCGTCGTCGATGCGTCGATAGATGACGTCGACGCGCGCAAGACCCTTCGTCGTCTTCATGTAAACGACGTTGTCTCGGACGATGAGGTCCTGCCCCTCAACCAGCTCCGCACCCATGCGCCGAGCCAGCATCGCGTGCTCGAAGTAAGCCGAGTTGTAGATGCCCGGCGTCAGAAGGACGATCGTCGGGTTCTCGACGTGCGCCGGCGCGGCGAGCCGCAGGGCGTTGCGGAGACGCTGCGGATAGTCGTCGACCGCTCGCGGCTGATAGCTTTCGAAGAGTTGCGGAAAGCTGCGCTTGAGGGCGTCGCGGTTTTCGAGGACGTACGAGATGCCGGAAGGGGTTCGCAGGTTGTCCTCGAGGACGTAGTACTTGCCGTCGTCGCCGCGGATGAGATCGATCCCCGACACATGGATGTAGACGTCGCGCGGTACGTCGAGCTCTACCATCTCGCGGCAGTAGAAGCGCGACGAATAGACCAGGTCGTACGGGACGCGATGCTCTCGTAGGATGCGCTGCTCGTGATAAACGTCATGTACGAACGCATTGAGCGCTCGGACCCGCTGCGCGACTCCGGCGCTAATCATCTCCCACTCGCCGCTCGGGATGATCCGCGGGATCAGATCGAATGGCATGATGCGCTCGGTTCCACGCGCATCGGCATAGACCGTGAAGGTGACGCCGCGCTGGAGCAGGACCGAATTGACCAGCTCGACCCGGTGCCGAAAATCGGCCCAGTCCGTCGCGGCCAACGTCCGCGCTAACGCAGCATAGTGCCGGCGCGGCTTGCCGTCCGCGTCGGCGTATTCATCGAAATAGCCGGCGGCTCCGTACCGCTCAAGAAGAAGCTGCATCGATTCCATCGCTTCTCGTCTCGTCAGCGCTGCGATTTGGCCAGGTGCACAACGCGCATCCCCCCGCGTACGCCTTCGAGCGAGAACACGAGGAGCGCAACGACCAGGATTCCGAAACCGACGAGTTGCGGGGCCGGGTCACGTTCACCGAGCTGAATCGCCGCGGCGACGGCGCCGACGACCGGACTGAGCAGGATGCCGAAGCTCGCGGTCCCGGCCGGGAGGCCCGAGAGCGCGTACATCCAGAGGAACCAACCGAGCGAATTCGAGACGACCGAGCTGAAAAACAGCGCAAAGATGAACGTGCGATTCCAGTCGATCGGCGGATGCGGGGCGCCGGCCGCTCCGGCGCACAAGATCAGCGTCCCGAAGAGCATTTGCCACGCCGTCATCGTGAGCGTATCGTACTCGTGCCGCCGGCCGGCAAACTTCATCAGGACCGCGCCTATCGCCCAGACGATGCCGGCGGCGACCGCGAACCCTGCGCCGATGAGCCCGCGCTCAGCATTAAAAGGATACAGGATGAACCCGAAACCGGCGAGCGCGATCGGCAGCGCAACGATTGCAAGGCCGCGCGGACGTTCTTTGAGGATCGCCCAAGCCAGCACGGCGACCCAGAGCGGAAACGCGTATGCCAGGATCGACGAGCGGCCGACGCCGCCGTACGCGAGCGCCAGCATCGAGAAGAGACCGAAGCCGCCCACCTGGACGATGCCGATCACGATCGTGTAGGGGAGGATCTCCGGCCGCAGCGGTTTGCGCAACGCGATGAGCGCCACGAACAGGCAGACGGTGGCAATCGCACCGCGCAACGCGGCGAAATCGAGCGGCGTCGCGTACGCTAGCGCGATTTTCATCTGCACCCATGCATATCCCCAAATGCACCCTGTCCCCAACAGGGCGGCAACGTGTTTCAGGAGCCCCGGCCGTAGCGCCCGGTGAGGTCTGCCTGTCCCAGAACGCGTCCGCGCATCGCGTTCAGAATCGCATCAGGTTTACTGTTCGGCCCGACCTTCACGAGCTTGTCAACCGACAACGCATAGATCGTAAAGACGTAGTGGTGCGGCGCTTCGCGCCGGGGCGGACATGGGCCCGCGTAGCCGATCGCGTCGAACGAATTGCGCGCGTCGACTCCGACGTCTTTCACGTTCTCGTCAGCCGGCGGCAACTGCGTCACGGTTTTCGGAATATTGATGCGCACCCAGTGGTAAAACGTCGCCGGATAAGCATCCGGATCGGAGACGATGATCGCAAAGCTGAGCGTCTTCGGCGGGACGCCGGACCACGTCAGCTTCGGTATCTTGTTCTCACCGGTGCAACCGTTCTTGTCATACACGAAAGCGCTCCCGAAGCTGGCTTCGCTGAAATCATCGCTGGTCAACGTGAAGTGCGGTGCCGCGCCGAGCAACAGCACGAACGCGAATAGGCAGGCTGCGAGCCTGGACATGCGGTGGTACCCCTCTTGAGAAGCGGCCTAGGCTTCCGCCTCTTCGAGCTCGACCGTGTGCAGCCCGTTTATCTGCGGACGCACCATCGCCTCGATCATCTTCGCGAGTTGTGCCGCGGGCATGATGCAGGAGCCGTCCTCACACGTCAACTCGCCGACGACGACGCGGCCGCGCAGCACGCCGTCGTCGTACGATTCGAGGACGAGATCGGCGCCGTCGGCGCGCAAGCTGCGCGTCAGTCCGTCAACGAGCGCGCGGGCGCGAGCGAGCGGCTCGCCGTCAGCTGCTTGCGCGCTCGCGGTCTCGGCCGGCAGCGTCCCCGCAAGGGCTCCACGGATTCGCTCGATCCGCTCGTCGATCAATGCGGCGGCTTGCGCTTTCGTCAAGTTGGATGTCGGATGCGGAAGCCAGATGACGTGCTCGGTGACGTATGAGGACGGCATGTTCAAGAGCGCGGCCGTCGCGTGCGCAATCGGCTCGAAGACGTCGTTTACCAAGATGACCGTCGGAATCCCAAGCGTTTCGAGCGCGCCGGCGTCCCGCATACAGCAGGACACACAGCTGCCTCAACCGCCAAGGCCGGTGATCACGAGGTCGCACATCTTCAGCTGCTCGATCACCTCCCCAGGTGCCGGCCGCGAAAACGACGGCTTTCGCGCGAAGACCGCCGTCATATTGTCGGCACGCAGCAACTCCGCCGCGCGAGCGAGCAAAACGTCGGCCTGTTCTTTGGAATTGTCGAGGACACCGAGCGTGAGTGCTTTCTTCTTGGGCCTCGGCGCGAGCGTGAACGCTGCGCTCTCGCGCGTTCCGCGCGGGTCATAAACCTGAATGCTCATGCTGCTATCTCACGAAACTGCGGCGTGCTCGCGAGCCACGACGGGACAAGCGATGAAAAGCCGCCGGAGTCGCCGCCGGCAACGACGACGATCATCTTGTCGGGCCCGTCGATCACCGGCATTGCGGCGTTGGGGTCGTCGACGGAGCCGAAGCGCGCGAAATGCGCGGGCGTGCGCTGCTCGTCGAACTCTCCTGCCGCGCGCAGGCGTTCGAGTGGATTGCGCGCGTGGAGAAAGAGATAGTCCGCGACCTCTTCGACACCCCAGCCCGCGCGCGCAATGATTCGCGCGTGCTGGGGCGCAAGGATGAGGGCCATCCAGCCGGGCGCGCAGGCGTTCATCGTGATGAGCGTACGCATTCCGTCCGCGACGTTCGCGAGCAGGCGCTCCGGAGTCGCGCTTCGGTGGTCGCAGATCGTGTGTGGACCGTCGGCTGCGAGGACTGTTACGGTCGTTGCGTCATGCCGCCCCGTTTGGCGCTCCGCGAGCGAGGGCCATACGCCGGCATCGAGCCGCTCCGCGACGCAAAAGGCGATCTTCGCGGGCGTCCCTTGGACGCTCATATCGGTCTGCCCCGGGATCCCCCCACCGACGTTCGTCATGATCAGTCTGATCGTCCGCGCGATCGTAAGGTTTGCGCGGTTCCCGTTTCCGAGGACGTTGTTCCCCGCGTTCATCCCGCCCCGCGCCGCACCGGGACCGCTGACGATGATCAGCGGGCCGGCGCCGTGCGTCGTCGACTGGATCCCGTTGAGATTGAAACGCTCGTCGAGGAGCGCGTCGAGCGCCGTCAAGACGATGGGCATGGCGGACGGCATCGCGCCCGCCATCACGGCGTTGACCGCGACGTCGCGAACCGTCGCGACCGTGCCGGCCGGCATCACGGCGCCGATCGCCTCGTGCGGACCGCGCGACGTCCCGGCCTGCATCGCGGCGACTCGCTCGGCCGTAGGAAGCACGACCGGTAGTCCGTCGGAATACCGGTCGATGAAGGTCTGGTAGGCTTCTTGTTCGGTTGCGAAGGTGAGCGTTTAGAGGGTCTCCACGTAGGCCGCGATGTCGCTGACGTCCTGGTCGTTGAACGGCGACGGATAGAGCTTCGGCATCGGTTGTGCCGGATTCTTGATCTGGGCGATCACCGCATCCAGGTTTTTCTTCGCCTTTTCGTTCACGAGCGCCGGGCCGATCACGGGCGACGCGCCGTCGGCGCCGTGACACTTCATGCACGCGCCGGAAAAGAGCCGCTTGCCGCGAAGCTCCGCGGCCGAAAGCTGAGGCGGCGACCCCGCGTTACCGAACGTCACCGACTTCAAGGCGTCGATTTGGCCGGATGGCGGACCCGTTGGGATCGAAGCGAGGTACGCGTAGATATCCTGCGCATCGCTCGCCGAGAGGATGTGCTCGTCGAACGGCGGCATTGCCCCGCGCGGCGCGCGGATATAGCCGATGAAGTTGGCATACGGCATCGGGTTCGGCGCTATCGCCGGACCGGCGCCGTAGTTGCCCTGTCCGAGCGTCCCGTGACATTGATAGCATCCGTTCTTCATGAACGCCGCCTTGCCGCGCGTCGCATTGCCTGTGCCTGCCGGCGCTTGCGCGTGGACGCTCTGCGCAGTCAAGAAGGCGCCCAGGAGCAGTGCACCCGCCGCGAAAGCGACGAGCATCGAGAGACTTTTCATCAATGAGAATCCCCTATCGCGGCTGAGTAACGACGTCGATGAGCGCGGGATGCCCGCTCTTCACGACCTTGATCGCGCGTTGCAGCGCCGGTGCGAGCATCGCCGGATTCGAAATCGGCCCCTCGCCGTAGACGCCGTACGCTTGCGCCAACTTTGCATAGTCGACGTTCGGATCGGTAATGACCGTCCCGTTCGCGGTTGCCGCGACGTCGCGGTCGCGCCGCTGCGCCATCCGCTGAACGTGCATGTGCTCTTGATGCCACGCCCGATTGTTGAACACGATCGTCAGCATCGGGATCTGGTGATGCGCTAACGTCCACAGCGACCCCGGCAGCATCAAGACC
>DATNIC010000240.1:0-11559 GCA_035604635.1 Binatia bacterium | reverse complement strand
ATCGGAGCGATGCGCGCTGGATGATCGCCGGCGGACTAGCGATGTTCGGCGTCTCGTCGTGGCTCATGGGCGATTGGAATCAAAACATCGGCTACTGGGACATCTTTTGGCCGCGCTTCGTTCAGGGTTTCTCGATGGGCTTTCTCTTCGTCCCGCTCTCGACCGCGACGCTGGCGACGATCCCTCGCGGCGAGCTCGCGAACGCGACCGGACTCTACACGCTGGTCCGTCAGCTCGGGGGCAGCCTTGGAATCGCGATCCTCACTACCTTGCTCGTGCGTCACAGTATCGGCGTGCAGCAGGGCCTGGTCGCGGGGATCGACCTCTCCAATCCGGCCGTACGCTCCTACCTCGCGGATCCGGCGACGCGGGCGATGCACCTGCATCAGCTCTACGGGATGGTTTCGCAGAACGCGCTATCGATCACCTACAACTATCTCTTCCGGCTCTCGGGCTTGCTTTTCTTGATCTCGATTCCGACCGTCTTCTTGCTCGGTGCGCGCGCGAGGAACGCCGCCACGTCCGAGTCCGTTACCGTCGAATAAGTGAAAAAAGCATGGTGCGCGCTGTGGCTCGTCCTGATGATCGCCGCGATCTGGGCGCCCGCGCGCGCTGCAGTGGTCACGATCCCATTCGACTTCATCGACAGCCGGATCGTCGTGCATCTCAAGCTCAACGGCAAAGGGCCGTACGCGTTCGTCCTCGACAGCGGCGCATCGTACACGGTCGCGCCGCAAACCGTCACAGCGCTCGGTTTGAGGTCGACGGGCTCGTTCTCGATCGGCGGCACCGGGGCCGGCCGTGCGCGCGCAAGCCGCGTGAAGATCGCGTCCGTCGCACTGGGCCCGATCACGATGAGCGACCAGAGCTTCACGGTGGTCGATCTCGACGATATTCGCAAGGCAAGCGCACTCCCTGCGTTCGACGGCTTGATCGGCACCGAGCTCTTCGCGCGCTACGTCGTCCGCATCGACTATCGCGCGCACGTGCTGACCTTGACCGATCCGGCGCACTACGTCTACCACGGAGCCGGAACGATCGTCCCGATCGTCTTCGCCGACGGGATTCCACGCGTCGCTGCGTCGCTTGATGGGATTGCCGGCACGTTTACGGTCGATACCGGAGACCGCCTGGCCGTGACGTTCATGGAGCCGGTCATCGCGCGCGAGCATCTGCTCGAGCGCTACTCGCCGCGCATCGAAGCGATCACGGGTTGGGGCATCGGTGGAGCGGTCCCGGGATACGTCGCGCGCGCACACGATTTGCATGTGGGGGCGCTCGACGTGAAAGACCCGTTGCTGCGCTTGCCGACCGTCGCGGGCGGATTCTTCACGTCGCGGCGCCTCACCGGGAGTATCGGGACGGGCGTGACCGACCGGTTCACGCTGACCTTCGATTACGAACGCAAGCGCTTGATCTTCGAAGATCCCGCGCCCGACGGTCGCGATCCGTACGACCGTTCGGGCTTGTGGCTCAATCAAGGCGGCGACGGCTTCGAAGTCGCGTCGGTCGCTCCGCAGAGTCCGGCCGCCGCTGCCGGGATCGCGACCGGCGATCGGGTCGTTGCCGTCAACGGGATTCCCGCGCACGAGATTTCACTCGCTGACGTGCGTCTATGGCTGCGCGCCGATCCGGGGACTCGCGTGACGTTTACCGTCGATCGCGCAGGAGCGCGCACGGACGTACCGTTAACCCTGCAAGATCTGGTCTAAAGTCGGAGGACGTATGAATCCGTTTTGCGTCAAGCATGACGACGTCGAGGTGATGGATCGCGGCAATGGCGTCAAGACTCAGCTGCTCGTCGGCAAGCATAACGGCGGCTCGGTGACGACCGGGACGACGACTCTGCCTTCCGGTCAATCGGCAAACTGGCACTCGCACAACTGCACCGAGCAGATTCTGCTCCTCGAGGGAACGGCGCGGGTCGAGTACGAGGGTGGGTCGTTCGACGTGGGAACGCACGACGTCTCATACATCCCCGGCGGGGTCGCGCATCGGTTCGTCAACACGGGCAAGGGCCCGATGACGATGTTCTTCATCTACGACTCACCCGACGTCACGCGCACGTTCACCGACACCGGCCTAACGGTCGAGCACCTCTCGCCCAACGACGTCTACCGCTGAAGACTTAGACCGCGACCTCGACGCCGATCTCGACTCGGCGGGACGGCTTGACCTCCAGATCCTCGGCCAACGTGCGCGACAGGCGCAGCAGAATTTCGAAGAGACGCCGCTGAAGGCGCGGCAGCCCGCCATGATCTTTCGCCACGATCACCGGATCGGCATAGATGAACGAAGTCGTATCCTTGTCGATGTCGAGGCCGGCTGCTTGACATGCGTTGATGATCGGGTAGATGCGCGCCTGCTCCATGTACCCGAAAGCCGCGGAGACGCGCACGAACCGATTCGACGCGCGTTCGAACTTCACGCGGGTCGCGTCGTCCACGTAGGGGATGGGCGTCGGCGCGACGTGCAGCAAGACGATGATTTCTTCGCTGATGAGGTTCGCGAGCCAGCGGTGGTTTTGAACGAAAGGGACACCGCTCGGAGCGCCGGTGAGCAGGACGACGGTGCCCTTCGGCGGCGCCGTGAGCTCTCCGAATTCGGCCAGGAATTGCTCGACGGGCTCCTGCTCCGCGGCGAGTGCGCGCGCGAGGGCGCGCCGCCCGGTGAGCCACGTTATGCCGACCAGCGAGAAGACGGCTGCGATGACGAGCGGGACCCAAGCGCCCTCGAGAAATTTCGGCAGTCCGGCGGCGACGAAGGTGACGTCGAGCGCTGCGAACGCGAAGACGAGTGGAGTGACGATCCCCGGATGCCAGCGCAACACGCGCGTCGCAACGACGTAAAACACGACGTCGGTAGCCAACATCGTCATCGCGACGGCCAGCCCGTACATGGCGGCGAGCCGGTCACTGCTGCGGAACGTGATCACGAGCGTGATGCAGACGACCGCTAGTACCATGTTGATCAGCGGCAAATAGACTTGGCCCCGCCGGTCCGAGGATGTGTGCAGTACCTTCAGGCGCGGGCTGAGGTTGAGCGCGATCGCCTGTTCCGAGAGCGTGAACGCTCCCGAAATCAGCGCTTGCGAAGCGATGACGGTCGCCGCGGTGGCGAGCGCCACCATCGGAAAGAGCGTCCAGCCGGGGGTGAGCGCGTAGAACGGCGACTGCAACGTTTTCGGATCGGCGACGATGACGGCTCCCTGGCCGACGTAGTTGAGCAGCAGCGCGGGCAGCACGAAAACGTACCAGGCCAGCGTGATCGGAATCCGTCCGAAGTGCGACATGTCGGCGTAAAGGGCTTCCGCGCCGGTCATCCCCAGGATGATCGCGCCGAAGATCAGGAAGCCGAAGATGCCGTGGTGGCTCACGAACCAGAGCGCGTAGAGTGGGTTGAGAGCTGCGAGAATCCCGGGATGCGCTACGATCGCGACCAAGCCGCTGACCCCGATGGCGATGAACCACAAGACCATGATCGGACCGAAGACGCTGCCGACGCGGGCCGTCCCGAATCGTTGCACCGCGAAGAGTCCGACCAGTATCCCGACCGAAAGCGGGACGATCAGGGGCTGCGCCGCGGGCGTCGCGACGTTGAGGCCCTCGATTGCGGAGATGACCGATATCGCAGGCGTGATCATGCCGTCGCCGATGATCATCGCGCCGCCGATCATGACGACCCAGACGAGCCAACTGGGATTCATCGGGACCCCGAGGATCTTGGGCGGCTCGGCAAGCGCAAGCAAGGCCAAGATCCCGCCTTCGCCGTGATGATCGATCCGCATCAAGACGGTGACGTATTTGACGCAGACGACGAAGATCAGCGTCCAAATCAGCAGCGAGACGATCCCGAGCGCGTTCTCGATCGTCGGCTTCGCGTTGGCGGACGTGAAGCAGGTCTGGAGCGTATAGAGCGGGCTCGTCCCGATGTCTCCGAAGACGACCCCAAGGGCCGCCACCGCTAGGGGGCCTAGGCGGTCCCGGCGCCGCCGGTTGCGCTCTATGCTCACGCAGGCGAGCGTTACCCAAGTCGTTGCTGGTCCCCTCGGGGGGAGCCGGGGGGAGCGCCACTAGACAAGGGCGGACCCCCGGTGCTAAGATAGGCGCCTATGTCCCGCATCGCGTGAGCAGGACGAGGGGGGAGCGAGAGATCGGCTCTAGCTGGTTTCGCGCGTCTTTTTGCTTTGTTTTCACGTTGCGTTTTTTGAGAGTAGATAGAGAAGATGGCGAAGTCGACGGTCCCCAAAGCTAGCACCGGCAAGACGGCCGGCAAGGGGAGCCGTCCGAAGCGCGGCGCGGCCGGGCAGACTGGGAACGGCGGCTCGACCGGGACCGCGGTCCTTCCGATGTTCGTTGTCCCTGCCGAGGCGTTCACCGTCGAGTCGTACGACGATCCGGGCCCCAAGCGCGAGCGCCACAGCTTTGCGAAGATTCCGCACGTCCTGGAGATCCCGGATCTGATCGAGCTGCAGAAGGCCAGCTTCCAGTGGTTCATCACCGATGGTCTAAAGGAAGCATTCGACTCGATCTCGCCGATCAAAGATTTCACCGGCAACCTGGTCCTCGAGTTCGGCGACCATTCGCTCGGCGAACCGAAGTACTCGGTCGAGGAGTGCCGCGAGCGCGACATGACGTACAGCGCACCGCTGCGCGTCCGCGTCCGCCTGATCACGGCGGAGTCGGGCGAGATCAAGGGCATCCCGGACCAAGAGATCTTCATGGGCGACTTCCCGCTCATGACCGAAAAGGGCACGTTCATGATCAACGGCGCGGAGCGCGTGATCGTGAGCCAGCTCGTCCGTTCGCCGGGCGTCTACTTCTTGACCGACGTCGACACCAATAACCGTCCGACGTGCAATGCGACGATCATCCCTAATCGCGGCGCCTGGATCGAGTTCGAGACCGACAACGGGACGAAGAACGACGAGACCGAGGGGACGATCGGCGTCCGGATCGATAAGAACCGCAAGATCTACGCGACGACCTTCATCCGCGCGCTCTCGCGCCCCGACATGGGCTTCGATTGGGAGACCGACGAGGCGATCCTCGCGCTCTTCGACCAGAGCCCGCTGATCAAGAACTGCCTCGACAAGGACAAAGACGTCAAGACGCGTGAGGACGCGCTCAAGGAGATCTACAAGAAACTCCGTCCGGGCGAGCCCGAAAACGCCGAGAATGCTGAAAAGCTGATCGAGTCGTTGTTCTTCGATGAGAAACGCTACGATCTCGCCGGTGTCGGCCGTTACAAGCTCTCGGGCAAGCTCGAGCGCGAGTACGTCGCGGCCGGTGTTCGCATTCCGCCGATCGAGAAGCGCTCGCTGACGCGCGAGGACATGGTCGCCGTCGTTCGCCGCCTTATAAAGGTAGCGGCGAATCCGAAGCTCAAGGACGACATCGACCACCTCGGCAACCGGCGCATCCGTTCCGTCGGCGAGCTGCTGCAGAATCAGTTCCGCGTCGGCCTGCTCCGGTTGGAGCGGGTGGTCCGCGAGCGCATGACGGTTCAGGACATCGAGACGGTCACGCCGCAGGCCCTGATCAACATCCGTCCGGTCGTCGCCGCGATCAAAGAGTTCTTCGGTTCCTCGCAGCTCTCGCAGTTCATGGACCAGACGAATTCGCTCGCCGAGCTCACGCACAAGCGGCGTCTCTCGGCGCTGGGACCCGGCGGACTCTCGCGCGAGCGTGCCGGCTTCGAAGTCCGCGACGTCCACCACAGCCACTACGGCCGGATCTGCCCGATCGAAACGCCGGAAGGCCCGAACATCGGCCTGATCGGCTCGCTCGCGACCTACGCGCGCGTCAACCGGTACGGCTTCATCGAGACGCCCTACCGCGTCGTGCGCGACAGTCAGGTCAGCGACGAGATACGCTATTTCACCGCCGATCGCGAAGACGAATACATCATCGCGCAGGCGAACACGCAAACCGACGAGCGCAACCGGATCAGCTCCGAGTCGGTCGTCTGCCGCTACGCCGAAGAGTACGTCGAAGAGCCGCCGGGCAAGGTGCAGCTCATGGACGTCTCGCCGAAACAGATCGTCTCGGTCGCGACGGCGCTGATCCCGTTCCTCGAGCACGATGACGCCAACCGTGCCCTCATGGGCGCGAACATGCAGCGTCAGGCCGTCCCCTTGCTCCGCCCGCAGTCTCCGATCATCGGGACCGGGATGGAATACCGCGCGGCCAAGGATTCGGGAGGCTGCGTCCTCGCGAGTGCCGACGGCGAAGTCCTCGACGTCGACGCGCGCCGGATCATCGTCAAGCACGACGACGATCAGCTCGAGCACAGCTATGACTTGCTGAAGTTCACGCGCAGCAACGCCGGGACGTGCATCAACCAGCGGCCGATCGTCAAGGCCGGCGACCGCGTCATGCGCGCACAGATCCTGGCGGACGGCCCGTCGAGCGATCAGGGCGAGCTCGCGCTCGGCCAAAACGTCCTCGTCGCCTTCATGCCGTGGGAAGGCTACAATTATGAAGATGCCATTCTCATAAGTGAGCGGATGGTCAAGGAAGATCGCTTCACCTCGATCCACATCGAGGAGTACGAGTGCGAAGCCCGCGATACGAAGCTCGGGCCCGAAGAGATTACGCGCGACATCCCCAACGTCGGCGAAGATTCGCTCAAGGATCTCGACGAAAACGGGATCGTCCGCATCGGTGCCGAGGTCCGTCCGGAAGACATCCTCGTCGGCAAGGTCACACCGAAGGGTGAGACCGAGCTGACCGCCGAGGAGCGGCTGCTCCGCGCGATCTTCGGCGAGAAATCGCGCGAAGTCCGCGATACCTCGCTCAAAGTCCCGCACGGTGAGAAGGGCAAGATCATCGACGTCAAGCGTTTCTCACGCGAAAACGGCGACGAGCTCTCCCCGGGCGTGAACCACCTCGTCCGCGTCTACGTCGCGCAGAAGCGCAAGATTCTGCAAGGCGACAAGATGGCCGGTCGTCACGGCAACAAGGGCGTCATCGCCAAGGTCTTGCCGGAAGAGGACATGCCGTATCTCGAGGACGGCTCGCCCGTCGACATCGTTCTGAATCCGCTGGGCGTGCCGTCGCGCATGAACCTCGGACAGATCATGGAGACGCATCTGGGCTGGGCCGCGCAAGCGCTCGGATACTACATTGCGACGCCGGTTTTCGATGGCGCGCACGCGGAAGACATCGCGGAGTGGCTGCAAGACGCCGGCCTTCCGGCCGACGGCAAGACATGGCTGCGCGATGGTCGCACGGGCGAACGCTTCGGGCGTCCGATCACGGTCGGCTATATCTACATGCTCAAGCTCGCGCACTTGGTCGACGACAAGATCCACGCACGTTCGACCGGCCCGTACTCGATGATCACGCAACAGCCGCTCGGTGGTAAAGCGCAGTTCGGCGGTCAGCGGTTCGGCGAGATGGAAGTCTGGGCGCTCGAAGCGTACGGCGCGGCCTACACGCTGCAAGAGCTCCTGACGGTCAAGTCCGACGACGTCGTCGGGCGCGTCAAGACCTACGAGGCGATCGTCAAGGGCGAGAACGTGATGGAGCCGGGCGTCCCCGAGTCGTTCAAGGTCCTGATCAAGGAACTCCAGTCGCTCGCGCTCGACGTGAAAGTCCTCACCGAGAATCGCGAAGAGATCGAGATCAAGATCCAGGACGACGACGTCGGCGAACGCGCACAAGAGATCGGCTTGCTCATGGGCGACGAAGATCCGCGCCTGACGCAAACCGCAGCTGCGCAGCGCGAAGCCGAACAGCAACGCGTCGGCGCCGCCGCGGCGGTGGCCGGAACGGCGCTTGTCGATGGCGAGGTCCACGAGGACGTCGAAGAAGAGGAAGAGCCCGAAGAGGAAGTCGACGACTCGCAACCGCTCGTCACGCCGACGCGCGGCGCCGCCGTAGTGGAGGAAGAAGTCCCAGCCTTGGGCGGCCTGCGTCCACCGGTCGGCGACGAGGCGCTCGACGAAGTCACTCTCGAGGAAGAAGAGACCGTAGAGGAAACTGAAGACGAAGACCAAGGCTACGTCCTCGAAGAGGAAGAGGAAGAAGAATACAAAGAGGACGAGGACGAGGAAGAGTCGCCACTCGGCCTCGAGCCCGAAGAAGAGTTCTAGAAGAAAATGAAAGCCCGGCTACACAGCCGGGCTTTTTCTTCTCGACGGTTGAAGCGGCGACGATGATAACCCAAGACCTGCATCTCTTACGGATCGACCAAGTCGGCAGTCTGGCGGGGACAACCCGTCTGCTAACTGCGTTTGAACAGAATGCCGCTGGGGAGCTGTCCGACGAGCAACTGCGCGAGATTGCGGACGAAGAGATTCGTGCGCTGATCCGCGCTCAAGAAACGATCGGCTTCCCGATTCTGACCGACGGAGAGCTGCGACGCCGCAATTTTCAAGACAGCTTCGCCGCCGCGGTGAGCGGCTTCGATGTTCCGGAAAACGAGAAAGCGGCTTACGAGCAAGTCCACAAGGAAATTACGACGCGGCCGTTCGCGCGCGCAGAGCAAGATTTCGCGGCGGCAGGCCCCGCGGTTTACACGCGCCGGCCGGTCGTCGAGCGCTTGCGCTTTCGCCGCAATGTGCCGCTCGAGGAATACACCTTCAGCAGCCAAATCGCAACTGCCCCGGTGAAGGTCACGCTTCTCAGCCCCGACCGCATCTCGCAGCGCTTCGACTACGAGCACTCGCGCAACGTCTACGCGGACATTGATGCCTTTCTCGCGGACGTCGTGGCGATCGAGCGCGAGATGATTCGCGCCCTCGTCGACGCGGGCTGCCGCTACATCCAAATCGACGCGCCGGGTTACACCGCTTACGTCGATTCCGTCTCGCTCGAACGGATGCGCGGGCGCGGCGAAGATCCCGCCCGGAATCTTGCCCGCTCTATCGCGGCGGACAACGCCGTCATCGAGGGCTTCGAGGGGACCACGTTCGGCATCCACCTCTGTCGCGGAAACCCGCGGACGGTTGACCCGGCAACGGGCAAGATCGTCCCGCAGTGGCATCGCGAGGGCTCGTATGACGCGATCGCCGAGCAGCTCTTCAACGGGCTCAAGCACGACCGTCTCCTGCTCGAGTACGACAGCGAGCGCGCCGGCAGCTTCGAGCCGCTGCGCTTCGTCCCCAAAGACAAGGTCGTCGTGCTGGGCCTCGTGACGACCAAGAGCACCGACGTCGAGCCGCTCGACGCGCTCCGGCGGCGCATCGACGAAGCGAGCCGTTACTTAGCGCTCGACCAACTGGCGCTCAGCCCGCAATGCGGCTTCGGCAGCTCAAAAAGCGGCGCGTTATTCCCGCAAGAGGATCAGTGGCGTAAACTCGAGCGCATCGTCGAAACGGCAGCCGCCGTCTGGGGCTAAGCCGTCTTGCGGACTCGCAGGTCGTGCATGTACTGGTCCCACTTGGCGAACCAGAGGTCGACGAGCTCGGAATCAGTGTAGCGCAAAGTGGCGCCCGACTCCGCGGCGGCGCCGCGCAAGAGACCGACGATTCGCTTCGTGCTGAGCCGTCCGAACTTGTAACGGGAAGCGCGCTGGGCGCACTCGAGCGCATCAGCTTCGAGGATGCTCGCAACCTCTTTCGGTAAGTCGTTCATAACACCGCCTCCCCTCATGAGCGAGGAGCTAATTGGGCACATTATAGCACGCTGCGGGCGAGGAGACTGTAAAGTTTTGCTGCAACCCTGGGGCCATGAGATGGATCGCCGGCGGAGCGTTCGCCCTCGTCCTCGGGATGGCGACGAACAGCGCCGCTCAGAGTCCCGCGCCGGCATTGACCCCGATCACTATCGCGATGGCGCATACGATCGACGCGACGCCGCTCTATTATGCGCTCCACCAAGGCCTTTTCGAGAAAGCCGGCCTGGCGATCACGCTCAACGCGATGGCGAGCGGCGGTTTGGCGACGGTCGCGGTCGTCGGCGGATCGGCGCAGATCGGCCTGGCAAACACCCTTTCCGATACAACCGCGCACGAGCGGAACATCCCGCTGGTCTTGATCGCCGGCGCCGGGCTCTATGATGCGGCGTCTCCCCTCGCGCGCGTCTTCGTCGGTGCCGATTCGCCGATCCGCACCGCGAAGGACCTCGAGAATCACGTCGTCGCAGTGAGCGGCCTGCACGATCTGCTCGCGCTCTCCGTCAAGGCTTGGCTCGCGCAGAGCGGCGCCGATCCGGACAACGTCCGTTTCGTCGAGATCGCGCAGCCGGCGATGCTCCCGGCCCTCGATCAAAAGCGCGTCGATGCGATCGCCAATTTCGAGCCGTTCGCATCCGCGGTCGAAAGCAGCGGCCGCGCGCGGACGCTGGCAGCTCCGTATACGGCGATCTCCCGGCAATTTCTCGTAACCGCCTGGTTCGTGCACGGACCGTGGCTGGCCGCTCACCACGACGTTGCGCTGCGCTTCGCCCAAGTGATGCACCAGGCGACCCTCTACTCGAACGCGCATATTGCCGAGATGGTCCCGATCGTGGCTTCGTATACGGGGATGACGCAAGAGGTCGCGCAGCAGGCGCTGCGCACCCAAAAACGGGCGACCTCGCTCAACCCTGCGCAGCTCCAGCCCGTGATCGATGCGGCCGCTAAGTTTCATGAGATGAGCGCGGCCTTTCCGGCGCGAGACGTGCTGATGCCGGGAGCGCCCTAAGCGATGGGCTCGGACTGGCTGCGCGTCGCGCCGCTGCGCAGCTTGGACGCGAAGTATCCCACGCTCGCCCGGGCTGGTGAGACCGAGGTGGCGCTGTGCCTTGTCGGCGAAGCGGTATATGCGACGGAGAACGTATGCAGCCACGCGTTCGCAAAACTCTCGGACGGGGAGCTCGACGGCTATGAAATCATGTGTCCGTTACACGGCGGCAGATTTGACGTTCGCACCGGTGAACCGAGCGCTCCACCGTGCATCGATCCGATAGCCGTCTTTCCGACGAAGGTCGAAAACGGCGACGTTTTTGTGAGGCTCTGATGTTTCGACCGGTCGCAATCGTCCTTGCCGGGCTCCTGGTTTCCGTCCCCCTTGCGGGGCGCGCCGAGGACCCGTTTGAGATCAACGCCATCGCACCGCTTACCGGCGCGTTCGCGTTTCTCGGCAAGGAAGAAGCCGAGGCGCTGGGCGTCGTCGAGTCGACGGTCAACAAAGCCGGCGGGATTCGTGGACGGCAAATCAAGTTCGTCATTGCCGACGACGGGTCCAACGCGCAGACAGCCGTACAGCTGACCAACAATATCATCGCGAAGAAAGCACAAGTCATGCTGGGGACGTCGGCGGTTGCAGCGTGCAGCGCGATGGCACCGCTGCTCACAAACGGTCCGGTTGACTACTGCTTTTCACCTGGGATCCACCCGCCCGACGGCAGCTACGTCTTTTCGGCTAGCATTTCCACGGTCGACTACATCATCGCGTCGATTCGGTACATGCGGGAGCGGGGTTGGAAGAAAATCGCGATCCTGACGTCGACCGACGCGACCGGGCAGGACGCGGAACGAGCGATCGGCGCCGCCGTCAGCGCGCCGGAGAACGGCGGGACCGTCTCGCTCGTCGACCAAGAGCACTTCAACACCAGCGACGTCAGCGTCGCC
>DATNIC010000239.1:0-6220 GCA_035604635.1 Binatia bacterium | reverse complement strand
CCGCCTCGATCGACGAGCAGGCGCTCGAGGCTTCGCATGGCCGCTTTTTTATCCTGGAGACGCTGCTGAAAGAGTATGCGGTGTGTCAGCTGGCGCACGGCAGTATTTCGAACGTTCTCGAACTCAAGAAGATGCACCGGTTCTCAGCCGGCGACGTCGCCGCCGTTCGCATTAGGATCGCGGCGAGCTCCGCGCGCGTTTGCGACATCACCGAGCCGCAGAACGCGGTCGAGGCGAAGTTCAGCGTCCGGACCGTCGTCGCGATGGCGCTCCTGGACTACGACCTCGGGGAGAGCTTCGACGACGCGACGATCGCCGCGCCGGAAATCGCGGCACTGCGGCAACGCATCTTCGTCGAGGGTCGCGCGGATCTCGACGTTTCACTTTCGCTGGCAACGATCGAGCTTCGCGACGGCCGTGCGCTGGATGCGTCGCACGACGAGCGGGTCTTCGATCCCGATCTCGACCGCCGGCGTACACGCACGCTCCGGAAGTTCGAGGCATTGACGCGCCCTTACATCGATTCGCGTCTCGCCGCGGAGCTGGGAGAGACGGTTTTCGGGCTCGATGAGCTCGAACGGGTCGATCGGCTGACGCGTCTGCTTGCGACGGACCACGCTCGTGTCTAACGTGACGGGGACGACGCGTTACGATCCGCGGAGCGCGCGGTATCTTTGCTTCGCGCAGGCATGCCGGGAGTTCGCCGGCGGCGGCGACTCGCCGCGCGCGTTTCTCGAGCGCTGTATCGAGGAGATCGATCGGCGCGAGAAGGACGTGCGTGCGTTCGTGTGCCTCGACCTCGACGGCGCGCGCAAAGCGGCCGATGCGGCGACGGAGCGCTGGCGCGCCGGACGGCAGCGCTCGGCGGTCGACGGTCTCCCGGTCGGGATCAAAGACTGCTTCGATGTTCGCGGTTTCCCGACGCGCGTCAACAGCGCGTACTTTGCCGATGCGCGCAATGCGGAAGTCGATGCCGCGCATGTTGACGCATTGCGCCGCGGCGGCGCCGTCATCGTCGGCAAGACGGTGACGACCGAGTTGACGATGGCTGCGCCGGGGCCGACGTGGAATCCGTGGGATCTCACCCGCACTCCGGGTGGTTCGTCATCGGGATCGGCGGCCGCGGTCGCAGCGTGCATGCTGCCGCTCGCGACCGGAAGCCAGGTGCGCGGCTCTGTGATTCGGCCTGCGTCGATTTGCGGCGTGATCGGGATGAAGCCGACGTTCGGCGCGTTGAATCGATTCGGCGGCGTCGATCCGTCGCCGAGCGTCAACCATCTCGGCCTGCTCGGCGGGACGCTCGCTGACGTCTGGATCGTCGCGCACCACATTGCGGCCGTCGCCGGCGGCGATCCAGGCTGCGTCCCGCACTTCGATCGCGCTCTGTTGCCCCCGCCGCGGCGCCCGCTCCGGCTCGCGCGTCAGTACACCGCCGGTTGGCAGCATACGGACGAAGCATCGAAGGCTGCCTTTGAAGCGTTCCTGCGTACCCTCGCGGACGCCGGCGTCGAGGTCGTCGAGCCGGGGGCGTCGGCTGCGCTGCACGAGTACGAGCAGGCGACCTCAAGCGTTCCGGAATGGTTCTTCGACCTGATGCTGTGGGAGATTCGCTGGCCGATGCTCGCATGGCGCGACGAGCGTCCCGGGGCCTTCAGCGAGACGATGCGCGGATACATCGACAAAGCCGAGCAGCTTGGGCTCGAAGATTACCGCCGTGCGTGCGTCGCGCGTGAACGGCTACGGATGCAGCATCGTGCGCTCGCCGGAAAAGTCGACGGCTTCGCGACGTTGGCGCACATCGGGCCGGGACAAAAAGGGCAGCCGAAGACCGGGACGCCCTGGTACAACGACGCGTCCTCGGCAATCGGCGCGCCGTCGTATAACCTGCCGCTCCTTTCGGTCGCGGGCGTCCCGCTCGGCGTTCAGATCGTCGGCTTCGAAAACGCGGACGAAGATCTGGCAGCGATCGCGGGCTGGCTCTTGGCTACGGCCGCGTCCCCGACGATCGGTACCAGTCGAGCATAGCGCTTCCCGTCGTGAGCCAAACGTCCTGTCGCTTGCGAATGTGCGCGAGCGCTCGCTCGAGGTGCCGGGCGCGGAACGGATGTCCGACGAGAAACGGGTGAATCGCAATCGAGAGAAAGCGCGTAATCTTTGCGCCTTCTTCGTACATCTGATCGAACTGGTCGATGATCATGTTGGAGAAATCTTCGCCGCTTCCGCCGTTGAAGAGGAAGACGGGAATATCGCCGACTTCAAGCGTGTACGGCATCGCGACGATCGAGCCGTGGCGCGTCTTCATCGTATAGGGCTGCTCGTCGTTGCACCAGTCGGCCACGTACTCGATCCCGGCCTCTGCCAAGAGATCGAGCGTGTGATCGGTCTCGGTCAGCGCCGGGCCCAGCCAGCCGCGCGCGCGTTTTCCGGTCCCTTTCGCGATGCCGTCGAGGACGTGCGCGATGATCGGCTTTTCCTGATCTTCCGGCATCCCGGTGAACAGCATCGAGTTGTTGGGGCCGTGCGCCATCCACTCCCAGCCCAGGCGATTGCCTTCTTCGATGATCTCCGGGTAGTGCGTGCAAACTTCGGAATTGAGTGCGGCGGTCGCGACGAAGCCTTGACGCTCGAGGATATCCATCACCCGCCAAATCCCGACGCGCACGCCGTAGTCGCGCCACGCGTAGTTGAGGACGTCGGGACGCAACGACGCGGTCATCTGCGTGAGCGACATCGCGGGCTTGTCGTAGTGGTAGTGCTCGACGTTCGGCGTGACCCAAACCGCGACGCGCGCGCCGTTGGGAAGCGTGACCTTCGGACGCTTCGCGATCGCCGAATAGGGATAGCGGCCGTGTTCCATTTCCTTGCCGTGGCCTTTCTAGATGAGAAACTGTAAGAGCGGTATCTCCTGATCGTTCTCGATCAGCAAGACGGTCTTGCGCGCGATTTTGAACGAATCACCTTGGCTGCGCAGCTCGTGTATGCTCCGTCCCGCCCAGATTTGCTGGGTTCCGCCTCGCGCGACGCCGAGGATGAAATTCGAATGGACGGTCAACTGCGCACTCCCGCGCTCTACGATCTCGATGTTCGAAATCAATCTGCGCATCCGCGGCTTCGGTTGTTGAGCGAGAACGGAGCCGCTCTTGAGGCGATCGACGCGCTGAACGAGCCGCTCCCGATCGTCGTAAATGATGGAAACGTGCCGCGCCGGGTCGATGTCGTCGTCGTTGCACGGTACCCAGTACAGCGCATCTTCGCTCCAGAGGTCGAGCCACTCTTCATAGCGGCTTTCATCCATGAGGCGTGCCTCATGATAGAGGAAGTGCTCGACCTGGGAATCAGGCACCGGCGCGCGCCGGCTCCCGCGCCGGCAGGCTCATTACGCGCCCGTAGTGCTGCCAGAAGCCGCGGATATGGTTCTCGTCCATCGTATGACCGATTGAGCTGCCGTCCGGCAAGACCTTATCGCGATGCGCGCCGCGCCCTATGAACAGCCACTCGTTCCCCGCAGCATGCAGCGCGATCTGATTGCGCTCCATGATCTCGATGTCGTCCGGCGAGATGAATCCGGCGGCACCGAACATGAACTCGTGGTCACGCAATCGTCCCACGTTGATCTCATCGGGCGCGTCCTTGAGCAGGACGGGCTGATAGTACACGTAGGTTTCGTCGACGCTGACCGGCTGCACGACGCGGATGTGGGTCATGAGGTAGAGGAGATTCGGGAAAACGTAGATGAGCGGCGCGATCGTCGTCAGGAGTTGCGCAGCCTTCTGGGGACCGTAGCGTCGCTCCAACGCCGCGGCATACGCTTGCCGGGCCGGGCTCGGCTCACGCTTCGGCGGCTCGATCGTCGCCTTACGGTAGTCTTCCACCATGTGCCCCCCGGGGATCGAACGGATGACGTCGGGGATCTCGTTCTTGTAAAGGGAGCTGACATCGAATCCCGTTCGCTTGCTGTGCAGCGCGAACGCGACCTTATGAATGAAGGGCCCGTGGTAGTCGCCCTCCATCGAGTTCTCCGGCATGAATTTCCAGTTGCCGGCGTACCGCAGTTTTTGGATCCCGGTTCGAACGTCGATTTCGCCGCTTGGCGAGAGGTCCATAAAGAGGTCGATGAACTCTTTGACCCCGCCGAGGTGCTCGTCGAGCGAGATGCCCTCTGGACTGACGCTCGCGAAGATCAGCCCCCGGTACGAGTCGACGCGCGGGAGCGGCGTGAGACCGAAGTCCTCCTTGCGCAAGCCCGCATCGTAGCCTTCCGAGAACGTCGGCTCGATCAACGCTCCGTTGTTGGTATACGTCCAGCCGTGATATGGGCAGCGAAATGCAGCCGCGTTCCCGTGCTCGAGGTGGCACACCATGTTACCGCGGTGGCGGCAACGGTTGAAGAAGACCCTGATCTTTCCATCGGCGCCGCGCACCAGGATGACCGGCTGCAACCCGATCGCGCGCCGGACGAAGTCGCCCGGTCGCGGGATCTCGCTCTCGTGCCCGACGTAGACCCACACCTTGTACCAGATCGCGTCCAGCTCGCGCGCAAAGACGGACGGGTCGCGGTACAGGCTCCCGTGAATGCGGGTCCCTTGGATCAGGTTGCCGACGTCGATCACGTTCTAGCGAGCATGTCTTTGGCCGCAAACTTGTTCGAGATATAGCCGTACTTCGCCGCGGCGTCGATGAGCGGCTGCATCGTCGACGTATCGAACCGCAGCTGGTATTCCCCGCGCATCTTCATGCCTTCGATGACATTCAGCGGGATCTTACTGTACTTGGAGATGATCTCGGCGGTTGCATGCGCGTTGGCGTTCGCCCAATCGTTCGCTTCGCGAATCGCTCCCAGAAAGGCGATTGCTGCAGCAGGGTTCTTCGCAACCCAATCTTTCGTCGCGAACCAGCCGCCCTGTAGGATCGTCGGCGCGACCGGATTTTTGTCCAAGAGCACGAGGTGTCCGCCGGCGGCGACTCCCGAGGTGACGAACGGCTCGGGAGCGCAGTACCCGTCGATCGTACCGCGCTGCAATGCGGCCGAGAGCGCGGGGAACGGGAACTCGACCCACTTGACGGTCTTCGAGTCGCCGCCGTTGTTATCGATCCACGCGTTGGTCACGAGCGAACCGAATCCGCGCGAGACATTGCATGCCATCGTCTTGCCGTTGAAGTCTTTGCCGATCCGGAGCGACGGATCGCGCACGACGCATGCCAAGGTCGGCGTTTTGATCGAATGCAGCTCGCCCGGCGCGACGAAGACGAAGGGGAGGCCCTTGTCGTGCGCGATCGCGATCGTCACGATGTCGGCCTCGCCGATGTCGAGATCGCCGGCGATCATCGCGGATCCGACTGCGGCACCGCCGGTCGCCATGTTGATCGTAGCCGAGAGGCCGTGGCGGGCCAAGAAGCCCTGATCCTGCGCGTAGAAAATGCTGCCGGTCGATTCCGACGCGAACGTGCCGACCCGGATGTTCGTGAGCGTCTGCGCTCGGACCGGCGGCGCGAGAGCTGCCGCGCCGGCACCCGCGAGCAAACTTAAGACGTAGCGGCGTTTAAGCATGGACTTTCCTTTAACAAATACTGGATACAGTAGCCAGGACTAGGCGTCAGATTATATGAACTCCTGCCAACGAACGTCTAGGGCGGGAACACGATGAGATTTGCACATTTCGCCCACGTCTGGGGCAAGAAAGGCATGACCCCTCGCCAGCGCTACGAGCAGCTCTGGCGCGAGCTGCAGCTCGCAGACGAGCTTGGCTTCGACTACGGATTTTCGGTCGAGCACCACTTCACCCCGAAAGAAAGTTGGATGTCGGCTCCCAATCTGTACGTCGTCGCGGCGGCTGCGCGCACGAAGCAGATCCGCCTGGGTGCAATGGGCCACGTCGTCGCGCTGCATCATCCGGTTCGGCTGCTTGAAGAGATTGCGCTGACCGATCAGATTACGAACGGCCGCATTGAAGTCGGGCTCGTCCCCGGCATACTGCCGGCGTACTTCGAGCCGTTCAAGGTCGACTTCGGCAGCAGGCGCGACGTCACGCTCGAGTTCGCGCGCTTCATGAAGGCGGCGTTTCGCAGCGACGGACGCGTCACGTGGGACACGGAGCTGATCCCTTACGGCGATTTCGAGCTGAGCGTCATGCCCGTGCAGCGTCCTTATCCGCCGATGTGGATGGAGACGCGCGACATCGCGACGCTGGAATTCTGCGCGAAGGAAGGGCTCAACACCGGC
>DATNIC010000238.1:0-4450 GCA_035604635.1 Binatia bacterium | reverse complement strand
CATCGTAAGCGCGGAGAATCCCGACGCGGCCGCGGAGCTACGCCAGCGCACAGCGATGCGCTATATCCCGTCGGGAAACCTCAACGACAATCTCTACCGCCACGTCTACCTGACCTACGGCGCTGAAGAGATCCTCGAGACGACGCTGCAGCTCGATGACAAGGGCGACCCGTACGAACTCGCGACGCTCGGCCGCCCGACGATCGGCTGGAGCGGCGAGCGCGTTACCGCGGTGGTCATCATCGATCCTGCGACAGGGGCGATGCAGCGCATCCCGCGCGAGGATTTCGGCTCGCTGCCGCAATGGATCAGCCGCGTCTTTCCGCCCGATATTGCGCTCGAATACAACGACTGGTTCGGCCGCTACGTTCACGGTTTCTGGAACAGCCTCTTTGCCAAACGCGACGTGCACCTCCCGGCGCGCAACGATGTTTCCGGGCTGCTGCTCAGCGGAAACCGGTTCGTGTGGTTCGTGGACCACACCTCACCAGCAGCGACGGATGCCTCGATGACCGGCTTCACGTACATGGATAGCAGAACAGGTGCGATGACCTATTACACGGCTTCGGGCGGTGAGTTCAACTCAAGTGGAGCAGAGAACGCCGTAGGCGGAAATCCACTCGTTCGTCAGGGCCGCTTGTTGCCGACGCAGTCGATCCTCTACAACGTGTTCGGTCAAAATACGTGGGTGGTCCCCGTTATCGCGGACAACGGAAAATACCAAACCCTGGCCCTCGTGCAAGCGACGAATGGCCGCGTCGTGGTTGGAAACGCCAGCGCACCATCGGCTGCTGCGGACGCCTTTTCCACCTATCGCGATGTGCTCGGCGGGCACGTCGCCGGCTCAGGCTCGGCAGAGAACGTGGCCGGTATCGTCGACCGGGTAGCCCAGAGCGGAACCTCGATCTACTTCACCGTCCGCGGAAACCCGCGCGCTTTTGTGCTTCACGATGCGGCAAATCCGGCGGCACTCCTGATGCACAGCGGAGATCGCGTCAAATTCGTCATCCAGGGCGAGGATGCGGGCTCCACAAGCATCCGTGATTTCCAAAATCTGAGCCTGAAATGATCGGAGCGCCTCCGGCGTTCACGGTTCGCGAGATGCCACGTATGCGGAGATCGCTAGCATATCGTCCTCGTTGAGATGAGCAACGACACCCTGCATGAGCCCCGTCCAGGCGCCGGTACGAACGCCGGTTTGAATATCGTAGAGTTGGCGGAAGATGTAGATCGGCGATCGTCCGGCGATCGAGGGGACTTCACCTAGGCCTTTGAGCGCCGGCCCGTGGCAGATGGCGCAAGGGATCGTCTTTCCCGAGCCGCCGGTTACGACCAGGGTCCTACCTTTCGCGATGCTCCCATTCGGCACGTAGGCAACGAATCCGGAGTGCGGGTCGCGGCTCCTTGCACGGACGGGATCCTGCGGCAATTCGATGATGCGGTTCCCGAGGGGCTCCGTGCCGCCGGCCGGAGACGGAACGCGCATGTTGCCCTCTCCTACGTAGCTCTTCGGCACGCTCGCCGTCTCCGTGAGAGTCACCCATGGCTGTGGTTTGAGCCCGGCAAACCACGCGGCGGCCGCGCGCGCGTCTTCTTCCGAAAGGGCTTGCGAGATCGTGGTCATGCGGCCCGAACCCTTTCGTGCGCCGCTTTTGAAATCGGCGAGTTGGCGCAGGAAATACGCGGCGGGAAGACCTGCAAGACCAGCGGATTCGGGGTGACCGAGCCCGGAAACGAGGTGGCATTTCGCGCACGCAAAGACGGTGTTGCCGCTCCCATGCGCAACGACAGGCGGCATCGGAGGATGCTCTTCGGGAAACCAATCCGGAACGCTGAAGTTGTCGTCGATCTGGGCCTGCGTGTACGTCTTGGTACTGCCCGGCACGTGCTTAGGTCCGCCGTCGTCGGTGCTGGGAGCGAGACCCGCTTGGGTGACGGGAAAAGCCCACGACGGAGGCTCGGCTCCGAATGCGAGGACGGGGAGCAGGGCCAGCGCGAGGACGACGAAGGCCGCCCTCACTTAAGCGAGCGCTTCGTTCAGGGGCAAACTCCGGACACGTTTCCCCGTCGCGGCAAAGATCGCATTGGCGACCGCCGGCGCGATCGGCGGCGTTCCAAGCTCGCCGATCCCGGTCGGATCGACCTGGCTCGGAACGACGAAGATGTCGATGCGCGGCGCGTCTGGCATACGCAGAACCGTGTAGTCGTTGAAGTTGTTCTGCTCAACGCGGCCGTTGCGCAGGGTGATCTTGCCGGTCAGTGCGGCCGCAAGCCCGTAGTTGATCGCGCTCTCGGTCTGCGCGACGACGATCTTGGGATTGATCACGAGGCCGCAATCGACGGCCATCGCAGCGCGTTTGATGCGCGGCTTGTTCGCCTCCATCGCGACGTCCGCGACGAGCGCACCGTAGCTGCCGTTCCAGAAAGCAAAGGCGACGCCCTGATGCGTCCCGGGCAACGGCTTGCCCCAGACCTTGTCGGCTACGAGCTTGAGCACAGCGGCGGCGCGCGGCGACTTTCCCAGGAGTGCGAGCCGAAACTCGATCGGGTCGCGCTTCGCCGCCTGCGCGAGCTCGTCGATGAACGACTCGGTAACGAACGTGTTCCAATTCGCACCTGGGGCGCGCCAAGGACCGACCGGGATGCCATGATCCTGCGCGACATATGCCGCGCGGAAATTCGGAAGGTCGTAGACGATGTTCGCGACGCCGTTCACAGCCGAGTTGTCCACGGTTGTCGCGGGGAGCTGCGGGTTGCGATAACGCGCAATCGACGGCGAGACGACCTTATGGCTGAGTGCGACGAGCTTGCCGCCGGAGTCCAGGACGCCGCGGACGGCGTTGAGGCTCATCGGCCGGTAGAAATCGTGTTGTATGTCGTCTTCACGCGACCAGACGACCTTCACCGGGACACCTACCTTCTTCGCAACCTCGACCGCATCGGCGACGTAGTCAGCCTGCAGCCGGCGGCCGAATCCGCCGCCAAGAAACGTTGTATGGATCACGCATTGCTCGACCGGTAAACCACTTGCTTTTGAAGCCGTCGTACGCGACAGCAGTTGCACTTGGGTTGGAGCCCATACTTCGCAGCGTCCGTCGCGCACCCAAGCGGTCGCATTCATTGGCTCCATCGCTGCATGTGCGAGGAATGGCCCTCGGTAGACCGCAGCGATTGCGGTCCCTTGGGCTGCGTCGACGTTGCCGACGTTCTTCGCAACGATCCCGGTGCTCTTCGCGAGCTCCTCTGCCTCCGCGAACAGTCCGGCAGTGCTCAACTGCGCGACCGGTCCCTCGTCCCACTCGGTTGAGAGCGCATACTTCGCCTGCTGCGCCGTCCACGTATCGCCTGCGACGACCGCGACGCCGGACGAAATCGGAAACACGTCGCGAACGCCCTTCATCGTCTTGGCCTTCGTCGCATCAAATCGTCTCAGCTTGCTGCCGAACACCGGAGGCTTCGCGACCGCCGCATAGAGCATTCCCGGCAGCCGCACGTCCATACCATACTTCGCCCTGCCGTTGACCCTGAGCGGAACATCGATCCGGGCTTGTTGCTTGCCGATCAACGCAAATTTGTCGGGAGTCTTCAGCGCGACGTTTTGCGGCACGGGGAGCGCCGACGCTGCGCGGACGAGGCTGCCGTAACTCGCACTGCGTCCGGATGCCGCGTGGCGTACGGTCCCCTCACTCGTCACGCATGTCGCCGGATCGACACCCCACTGCTGCGCAGCGGCGCTCACGAGCATCGCGCGCGCGGTCGCCCCGGCCGTGCGCATCGGGATCCACATATGCGGCGTGCTCGTGCTTCCGCCCGTACTCATCCCGTGCGAAACGGGGTCGTTATACATCGGATCGGCGAGCGCGAACTCGACGCGCACGCGGCTAAATGCTACGTCGAGCTCGTCGGCCAGCAGCGTGGAGAATCCGGTCATGACACCCTGCCCCATCTCCGACTTATTAAGGAAGATCGAGACGGTGCCGTCGGGATGGACCTGGACGAACGCACTCGGCCGGAAAATGTCGGCCGCAGCCTGAGAGGGGAGACGAACACCGAGCACGAGACCCGCGCCCAGCGCCCCCGAGATTTTCATGAAGTCGCCGCGAGCAAGTGTGTTCATAGGATCGTACCTCCCGTGAGCCTAGTGCTTACATCGGTGGATCGACGCCGTTGCGTCCCGCGGTAACGCTCGTTGTCGTGTAACCGTCGGCTGTCGGAACTGCCGCGATGATGACGATCTTCGTCCCAGGCGTAAGCGCCGATGTGTCAGCATTGGCATAGGTCACGATCGGTGTTTTCGCGGGTACGACGATTGTCTTTGCGCCGGTGGGGTACGTCAGCGTGATCGTGCGATTTTCGATGTTCGCGACCTTACCGGGGGTCGCGGCCGTGATCGTCGCGTTGGTCATCGTGCTTTGCGGATAGAGATCCCAAGGGCGAGAGCCTTCGCCCG
>DATNIC010000237.1:0-10505 GCA_035604635.1 Binatia bacterium | reverse complement strand
GATGAGGATCAGCATGACGAACGCCGGGATGATGCAAGCGAACAACGAGACCGCCGCACCGATGACGCGCTGAAATTTATAGCCGACCAAACACGCCATGCTGACGGGAAGCGGACCCGGCATCGTCGGTAGCAGGCTGAGCATCTCGACGAATTCTTCGTCGCTGAGCCAACCCAGACGGCTGACCATCTCGCGCCGCATGCTCGTCAATTGCCCACCACCGAACGCGGTCACCGAGATGAGCGCGAACGTTCGCACCAAGTCAAAAAGTGTGGGACGTACTTCGGTCAATACTACACTTTCGCGGGTAGCGGCGGCTTCGCGCGCTGGTATTGCGGCGGCCATGGGACGTCGACGCCGAGCGCTTGAGCCGCATGGAACGTCCAGTACGGATCGCGCAGGTGCGCCCGCGCCATCACGATGACGTCGGCTTCGCCGGTAACGAGAATTTCTTCGGCTTGCTGCGGCGCCTCGATCAAACCGACGGCAGCGGTCGTGATCTTCACGTCGCGCCGGATCCGCGCCGAGAACGGGACCTGATAGCCTGGACCGAGCTGGATCTTCTGGCGCAGATCGGCACCGGCCGAGCTGCAGTCGATCGCGTCGATCCCTTCCTTTTGAAGTAGCCGGGCGAGCTCGACCGACTGTTCGAGATCCCAGCCTCCCTCGATCCAATCGGTGCACGAGAGCCGAAGCCAGAGCGGCTTGCGCTCGGGCCAGGTCTTGCGCACCGCGCGGACCATCTCAAGCGCGAAGCGCGTGCGATTTTCAAAGCTCCCGCCGTATTCGTCGGCGCGCTGGTTCGCAAGCGGCGTCAAGAACTGATGTGTGAGATAGCCGTGCGCGGCGTGCAATTCGAGCATCTCAAAACCCGCTTCGTCGGCAAGGCGCGTCGCTTTCACGAAATCGGCGAGTGCTTTTTGAATGTCCGCCTTCGTCATCTCGCGCGGCGCCGGCCACGTTGGATCGAATGGGATCGGTGACGGCGCAAGCGGTTCCCAGCCACCGTCTTGCGGGCCGACGAAACCGCCGCCGACCCACGGCCGCGCCGTCGACCCTTTTCGGCCGGCGTGCCCCATCTGCATCATCGGGACCGCGCCGCGCTCTTTGATGAACGCGGTAATCGGGGCAAGCGCGTCGCGATGCGCTTCGCTCCAGATCCCCAGATCCTGCGGCGAGATGCGGCCTTCCGGACTGATCGCGCTCACCTCGGTCGAGACGATCCCGGCGCCGCCGACGGCGCGCTGGCCCAAATGGACCAAATGCCAGGTCGTTGCAAGGCCGTCTTGGTTCTCGCACGAGTACTGACACATCGGCGAGACCATGATGCGGTTGCGCGTCGTGACGCCGCGTTGGGTCAACGGTTCGAAGAGCACGAAATCTGTTCTCCTTCTAAAGGCATCCGAAAGAGGTCAAAGCCCGCCTAGTGTACGAGCCCTTCGCGCGTGAGGCCTTGACTATCGAACGTATGTTCGATTATGCTGGCCTCCCATGCCGATCCTCTGCGTTCTCTTTCCCGAGCCGACGGCGCGCTGGGAGGCGATCCTCGAGGCGCTCGACGCGGTCTCGCCGCTCGCCGAAGACGGCGGCGACGGGCTCGCGTACCTCGAGATGCACGGGATCGAGGGGACTTCGGAACGCTGGTTCGCCGCGGCCGCCGCGGCGCTGACCGGTGCGCCGGCGTGTGCGCTTGGCATCGGCCCGAACAAGTTCGTCGCGCGTGCGGCAGCGCTCGCGGGAGGGCGCACGATTGCGACGCAGCGTGAGGCGCGCACCTTGCTCGCGCCGCTTCCGCTCGCGCTGCTCGAACTCGACGAAGACGTCGAGCGACGCCTGCAACTGCTGGGCATCACGACGCTCGGCGAACTCGCGGCACTACCGCACGGGCCGTTCGTTCGGCGCTTCGGTCCGCAAGCTGCGGCGTGGCACGACCGCGCGCGCGGGATCGACGACCGTCCGTTCGTCCCGCGCGCACGTTCGATCCGCATCGAGCGCACGCTCTTCGGCGAAGGAAGCGCCGCCTGCGAAGAGCAGATCCTCTTCGCGTTGCGCACGCTCGTCGCGCAGATCGGCGCCGACGTCACGGCGGCCGGAAAACGCTGCGGGCGTTTGACGCTTGCGCTCGAGTGTGAAAACGGCGACGTGCACGACATCCTTACGACGATCGCGCAACCGACGGCGCAAGCGAATATTCTCTTCGATCTCGTTCGCGCGCGGCTCGAAGGGATACAGCTCGCTGCTCCGGTCGTCGGATTGCGTTTGAGCGCGGAGCGTCTTGAAGACGGCGGCGTTTCGCTCTCGCTCTTCGCGCAGCGCGATCCTGATCCGCAAGCGCTCGGCGTCGCGCTCGCGCGAATTGAAGCGGCGCTCGGGACACAGGCGTTGCGCGCGCGCATCGTCGACGGGAATCGGCCCGAATCGCGGGTCGCCTACGAACCGTTTACGGCCACGCCGCCGGTCGACTCTCGCCCATCCTGGGCTCCGTCGACACTAGCGCATCCATGCGCGTCGCAATATCGCTTGCTCGAGCTGCGCGAAATCGACGTCGTCACCGAGGCGCACGTGCCGCGTTTCGTCGGGACGCCGCCGCAACCGGTCGTCCATGTGTGCGGTCCCTGGCGGGTCGATGAGATGTGGTGGGATGCTCCGTTGCGCCGCGACGACTACGACGTACTGCTCGAAGATGGATCCCTCTACCGAATCGCGCACCGCGACGGGCGATGGTATCTCTGCGGCGTCTATGACTGATACGAGAACCGTTTCTTGAAGGTGCCTGCCGAACGCTTGTCTTAGTTTTTGCCAACGGTCAACGCGCTCGGCTTGCGAGGTATCGGAATGGCCCGTTCGTACGCCCGCTTCTTTTTGCGTTACTTTGTGCTGGGACTCGGACTTCTGGCCGGCCTGCAGTCGAGCGTGGGGGATGCCGCGTCCAACAAGGAGCTGCAACGGCTCAAGGGGACGATCGGCTACCAGCTTGGCGACGCGGGTCAGTTCAATCAAGTCGCTGCCAAATACGTCTTGCCGGACGATGCGTTCGCGGTAACGCAAAAACAGTCGGCGGCACTCTTGCAGCTCCCCGACTCGTCGTTGGTCGGGCTCGGTCAGGACACGAAGGTACAGGTCGGCGCGTTCAACCAAACCGCGGCGGGGCCGGGTTCGACGATCACCGTCGCCGGCGGGACGCTGCGCTTCGATATCAAACGGCCGCAGGGCGGAACCGCGAACTATCGTTTTAATACCCCGACCTCGACGATCGGGGTGCGCGGGACCGTCGGTCTGCTCGCGTTTGCGGGCGGGCAAACGACGGTCGCCTGCCTGGCGTGCGCCGCTGACAGCGTCACGGTCACGGTCGGTGGACAATCGTTCGCCCTTGCCACGGGCCAAGTGATCACCGTAACGGCAACCGGCGCCGTGACGACGGGCGCCGTGACGAGCGCGACCCTGAGCGGCTTCTCGAGCTCCGGCGTGAGCACGAGCGCCTCGAGCGGCCTCAGCGCGGCGACGGCAGGCGTCGGCGGAGCCGTGGGCGGGGCCGCGGCACCAGCGGCGGCTGCAGCAGCGGCGGGCGCCGGGGCGATCGGCGGCGCGGCGGCAGCGTCAGCACAGACGAAGACGAGTCCCGCTCCAAATCCCGGCGCAACGCAAAGCGGGACGATTATCATTCAGCAAGCCCCCGTAGGACCGGCGCCCGCCGGACCCGCGCGGAGGCCGTTCTAAATGAAGGCCGTGCGACCGGCCCTCGCGCTGCTGGCGGCGCTGTTCATAACGAGTTGCGGCGGCGGGAGCGGCGGATCGAGCGCGGTCTCACCGGCGGCGCCCGGCGCGCCGGGCTCGACCTCGCAACAGAAGACCGTTTCCGGCAGTATCGTGCTTTCGATTCCGACACAAACGTCGTCGAGCAAAGTACGCTATCCGCAGTTCGTCTCGCCAAATGCGTCGTCGGTCTCGATCGTCGCAAACGGCGGCACCGCGCAGATCTTCGACGTCAGCGCGACGTCGAGTCTCTGCACGACGACCAGCGGCGCGCGCACCTGTACGCTGACGTTCGGCGCGCCGGTCGGCAGCGACACGATCGTCCTGACGATCTTTTCCGGCCCGAACGGAACCGGCGCGACTCTTGCGACCACGACGACGACCACCACAGTCACCGCCGGCACCCCGTTCAACGTCACGGTCGCGATGAATGCTGCGATCGGTACGGTCATAGCTACCATAACGCCTGGTACGGGCGGCAACTGCAACCTCTTGGGTGGCGTCAAAGTCCAGATCCCGGAGAGTTGCCCCAGTAACACCAGCGGCAACAACGCGAGCCTGACGGTGGCCGCCGACGATCCTTCCGGGGCCCAAATCACCGGCACGGCGCCTTACGCCACGCCGATTCAAGTCAGCGGTAACGACCCGTCGCTATCCGCTTCGCCTACGTCGATCACCGCGCCGGGGCAAACCGTTACACTGTCGTACAGCGGCGCCCCGCTTGCACAGAGCCTCGGCAATACGGCGACGATCAGCCTAACGATCGGAAGCCAAGTCGTGCCGGTATCGATTCCGATCCTTCGCGCAAATCTTTACGTTGCGAACAGCAACTGCCCGCCGCCGTGCTCGTCAGGGTCGCCCGGCGGCGGCAATATCGAGGTCTATCCGTTCGGCGCAAGCGGCAGCGCCACGCCGATCCGCACACTAGCGGGCTCAAGCACCAGCTTGTCCAACCCGTTGGCCCCGCTCCTCGATGCGTCGGGCAACTTGTACGTTTTGGACAACGGTCCATACACGACACAGTCCCATCCACTCATCCTCGTTTTCGCAGCGGGAGCGAATGGCAACGTTGCGCCAATGCGGCAAATTACCCAAATTGCATCGATCGATAGTAATCAGGCCTGCGAAAACTTCACGTCTGACCCGACCGGTCAGTATCTGCTTGTTGCATGCGACGACATTTTCAGCAACGGCATTCACGTGTTTCTAGCAAGCTCGAACAGCATCGCAGCTTCTGCTCAGACCGCGACCCTGAAATGCGCCACGAGCTGCTTCAGCCACACCATCGGAATGGCGTTCGATCCGTCCGGGAACCTGTGGGTCGCCGAGACCGGGAACAACGACATCTTCAGTTTCGCGCACGGCACCTTTTCGATGACCGGCACGAACCAAATGATCACCCCTCAGACCACGCTGAACGGCACGAGCGGGATCCCCTGGCCCGGCAATCCCACGCCCGGCCCCGCCTACATCAATCCTCTCGGCCTCGGATTCGACACTTCGGGCAATATGTACGTCGACATCGTCAACGCTTTTAACACTACTGGAGGGGATGCGCTCAATCGCGTCTCGATCTGGAACAGCAGCACCCTGCCTGGGTGCAACAACTGCGTTCCGAACATTACGCTGTCAGGAACCCCGTTTACAACCCACTTTCCGGCGGGGATGGCCGGCGACTACGGCGGGAATCTCTACGTCGGCAACCAGGTCACGAACACGATCAACGTGTTCGCAAAATCGTCCCTCGGCAGTTCGGCGGCGAACCTGCCTATTCTGCGCACGATCAATACAGGCAGCAGTCCGAACTCGCCCGGCGGTATCACGATCGGCCCATAGGGGACGCTATCGCTGTGAAGAAGTTGAGAAGGCCGTCGACGGGGTGGCTACGGCAACCGGGTGTGGGGGAAAAAGGGAGCGTCTTCGTTCCGTTTTTAAGTAGTGCTCATGGCTGAACGTGATGCCGGCGACGAGATGAACCGTGAGTTCTTCATCGCGCCGTCGCTGATCGGCGATAGCGAGCTTACCCCGCTCCTCGATCAGGCCGAAGAGGACGTTGAGGAACAGGCAACCGACAACCTCGAGCAGGACCAGGCCCGCCGGGCCGAGCTGCGCGAGGGGCCCAAGAGCAAGGAAGTCGACGGGATCGTCTTCGACACCGGTCCCGAGCCGAAGACCGAAGAGCACAAATAGCCGGAGGCCATTGCTTATCGAACGTATGTTCGATTATCATGGTCTCCCATGCCGCTTGTCCCCGGCTACGCCGAGCTTCACTGCTGGTCGAATTTCAGCTTCCTTGAGGGGGCGGCCCACCCCGAGGAGCTCGTCGCGCGCGGGGCGGAGCTCGGCCTAGCCGGGATCGCCCTCACCGACCGTGACGGCCTGTACGGGACCGTCCGTTTCACAAAGGCCGCCCTCGCACAGCCGGGATTCGCCGCAATCTGCGGCGCCGAGCTCACCCTCGAGCTTCCTCACCCGTCGCGGCTCGTTCTCTTAGTCGAAAACGCCGCCGGCTACGCGAATCTCGTCGAGCTCATCTCGATCGCGCAGATGCGCGGGAGCAAGCGCGCTGCGCGCTTGCATCTCGACGATCTCTCCGGCCGCACGGACGGACTCGTCGCGCTCTCCGGCTGGCGCAACGGACTACCCGAGCGCGCGCTCCTGGCCGACGACGAGCACGGCGCGCGCGAGATCGGTGCGCAGCTGCGCGATCTCTTTCCGGGCGCATTCTTCCTCGAGCTGCAACATCACATGCGCGCGGAGGACGGCGCGCTGTGCTATGCGCTCGTTCGCCTCGCACGCGAGCTCGGCATACCCTGTGTCGCCACCAACGGCGCTGCCTACGCCGTCCCACGGGACGCGCGGCTGTGCGATATCCTGACGTGCGTCAAACACAAGACCTCGCTCGCGCAAGCCGGCGTCCTGTTACGGCCCAACGCCGAGTTCTATCTCAAATCGCCGGCCCAGATGGCGGCGCTGTTTTCACGCCATCCGCAAGCGCTCCGGCAGACGCTTGCGATCGCCGAGCGCTGCACGTTCCGCTTGGACAAACTGCGCGGTCAATTCCCCACCTTTCCGCTCCCGCCCGAAGAGCCGAGCGCGCACAGCTATCTGCGCACCTTGGTCTATCGCGGTGCGGCCAAACGCTACGGGACTCCGCTCGCGTCCAACGTCGAGCACCAGCTCAAACGCGAACTCGACGTCATCGAACGTATGGGGCTCGCCGGCTACTTTTTGATCGTATGGGATATCGCACGGAAAGCGGCTGAGCTCGGCGTCCTCGCTCAGGGCCGTGGTTCCGCTGCCAGTTCGGCGGTATGTTATGCGCTCGAGATCACCGCGGTCGATCCAATCGCGTATAACCTCCTCTTCGAGCGCTTCCTCACCGAAGAGCGCAACGAAGTCCCCGACATCGACATCGATTTCGCGCATCAAGATCGTGAAAAAGTCATCCAATATGTTTACGAACGCTGGGGACGGGCTCACGCCGCGATGGCCGCCGAAGTGATCACCTACGGAACGCGTTCCGCGATCCGCGACATCGGTAAGGCGCTTGGCCTGGGGCTCGAGCAAGTCGAAGAGATTGCGCGCGAGTACGACGCCAACGAGTCGCTCTCTGGCGAGACCGGGGCAGGCGAACTGCTACTCACATATTGCCGCCGGATCGACGGCTTTCCACGTCACATGGGGATCCATTCGGGCGGGATGGTGATCACGCGCGATCCTCTCGTTCGCGTCGCGCCGATCGAGTGGGCGACGATGCGCGACCGTTCCATCGTGCAGTGGGACAAGGACGACCTCAACGACCTCGGGCTCATCAAGATCGACCTGCTGGGGCTGGGCATGCTCTCGCTCCTGCGCGATGCGTTCGCGCTGCACCAACGCTGCTATCCCGATCGCGCAGCGCTCACCATCGACGGCATCCCGGCCGACGACGAACCGACCTACGAGATGATGCAGCGCGCCGATACGGTCGGCGTCTTCCAGATCGAGTCGCGCGCGCAGCAGTCGATGCTCCCGCGCTTACGGCCGCGCTGCTTCTACGACATCGTCATGCAAGTCGCGATCATTCGCCCGGGTCCGATTCAAGGCGATATGATCCACCCGTTTCTGCGCCGCCGCAACGGCCAAGAAGACGTAACGTACTTGCATCCCAAGTTGAAGCCGATCCTCGAGCGGACGCTCGGCGTCCCGCTCTTTCAGGAACAAGGGATGCGCATGGCGACGGCGGTCGCCGGTTTCACGCCGGCGGAAGCCGATAACCTCCGCCGCGCGATGGGTCACAAGCGCTCCCGCGAGCGGATGCGTGAGATCTATCCGAGACTCGTCGAGGGGATGATGAAGAACGGCATCACGCGCGAAGCGGCCGACCGTCTCTATCACATGCTCGACGGTTTTGCCGATTACGGCTTCCCCGAATCGCACGCTGCGAGCTTCGCGCTCCTCGCGTACGCCTCGGCCTACGTGAAATGTCACGAACCGGCGATCTTCCTCGCAGCGATCCTCAACGTTCAACCGATGGGCTTCTACTCGACCGAAGTCTTGGTCAACGATGCGAAGCGCCACGACGTCGCCGTCCGTCCGGTGACGGTCAACGCGAGCGAATGGTGGAGCTTCGTCGAGCCGGACGGCGCCGTGCGTTTGGGCTTTCACCTCATCCGCGGCTTGGGCGAAGCGCAGCGTGCAGCGCTCGAAGCCGCCTTGAACGAACGGCCCGCCTTCGACGACATCCTCGACTTCGCACGGCGTTCGCAGCTCTCGCGCGAAGCGCTCGAGAATCTTGCCGCCGCCGATGCGTTCGCCCCGTGGTTTACGACCCGCCGTGAGGCGATGTGGGCGTTGCGCGGCCTCGACGAACGGGAAGCGCGCGGCGAGCTCGGCCGCGGGATGGAGATCGACGAACCGGCCGCGCGCTTGCGAGCGCTCGCGCCGCTCGAAGCGACGACGTTGGACATCTACACGACCGGCGTCTCGCCGCAGGCGCAGCCGATATCGTTCTTCCGTTCGAAGCTCGACGCGCTGCACGTCGTCTCCGCGCAACGGCTGCCCGAGATGCCGAATCATCTCATTTGCAAAGTCGGCGGCATGGTGATCACGCGCCAGCGCCCGGGGACGGCGAAAGGCTTCGTTTTTTTGACCCTCGAGGACGAGACCGGGCTCGTCAACGTCATCATCCGCCCAGACGTTTACGAAAAGTATCGCCGCGTCATCCGTCTCTCGAACGCGGTCATCGTCGAGGGAACGTTGCAAAAAGAGATGGGCTGCATCGACGTTCTTGCCAAGCGCATCTGGTCGTTCGATACGGAAGGGGCCGTCGACGGCGTCCGCGCGCGGAATTTCCATTAGCGCAGCGAAAGCGGAGGCGTCATCAGAGGGAGGTCACGATGCTCAAACGCCTTCTCGTCCTCGCCCTCATCCCGATGTTCGTTCTGATCCCGCTCGCAAGCCGGGCCGCCGATCCGTACGTCATCAACGTCATCCTGCCCCTGACCGGGCCGGCATCCTTCATCGGCAGCGAGGAGGGTCAGGCGCTCGCCGTCGTCGAGGAGACCGTCAACAAGTCCGGCGGGATTCGGGGACGGCCGATTCACTTCTCCATCGTCGACGACCAATCGAATCCGCAAGTCACGGTCCAGCTCACCAATGGGATCATCGCAAAGAAGGTCCCGTTCTTTCTCGGCTCGTCGTTCACCGCAACGTGCAACGCCCAGTTGCCCCTCGTCAAAGACGGCCCCGTCATGTACTGTTTTTCGCCGGGAGCGCATCCCGCAGAGGGGAGCTTTGCATATTCATCGAGCGTTTCGACGAAGGATGAGCTCGCGGTCCTCGCGCGTTATTTTCGCGAGCGCGGCCTGCGCAAGGTCGCCGTCATCACGTCGACGGACGCAACGGGGCAAGATGCGGAGCGCAACATTGACGCTGCCTTCTCCGCTCCCGAGAATCAAGTAGAGCAGATCGTCGCGCGCGAACACTTCAATCCGAGCGACGTCAGCGTCAGCGCGCAAATGGCGCACATCAAGGCATCGGACGCGCAAGTCCTGATCGCATGGAGCACGGGACCGGCGGGAGGAACCCTGCTGCGTGGCGCGACCGAAGCGGGGCTCGACGTTCCCATTGCGACGACCGACGGCAACTTGACGTACGCGCAGATGAAACAGTACGCGGCGTTTTTGCCCAAAGAGATGCTGTTCCCCGCGAAGCCCTGCAATACGCCCGACGGCGCGACCGGCAATCTCGTCCCGCCCGCGATTCGTCAGAAGATCGGCGCCTATCTCGACGCGTTCAAAGCGAAGGGCATCAAGCCCGACAACGGCCAGAGCCTCGCGTGGGATCCGGCCTTTCTGATGCTCGACGCGCTGAGATCTCTCGGTTTCGACGCCACGCCGGCGCAAGTCAAGCAATTCATCGACTCGCTCAACAGATGGACGGGCATCGACGGACAGTACAACTTCCACGAGTCGCCGCAGCGAGGGCTTGGAGCGCAAGCGGCCCTGGTGGTTCGTTGGGAGCCGGGCAAAGAAACGTGGGTCGCGGTCAGCAAGCTCGGAGGTGCGCTGCTGTCGCGATGAACGCCGGAGGTTAAAAACGGATGAGAGCGTGTGCGCCGCAACACGCTCTCTTTCTTTTTATGACGGCCTAATGCGCGGTCGTTTGCTCCCAGGATATCCTCAGGGCATCGACACCTTGCCCAGATCCTTCGCCTCAGAGAGGACCCTCATGCGCACAGCCACACTCGGCCTCGCTCTCGCCGCGAT
>DATNIC010000236.1:0-71630 GCA_035604635.1 Binatia bacterium | reverse complement strand
AAGCTGAATCCGTTGATCTCGTACAACGTCTTCACCTCGGGAAACGCACCCAGAATCCCCTCGATCTTCTTTGTGGCGGCCAGGGGCTGGTTCAGCGGCGAGCCTTCGGGAAGCTGAACCGTCACGAAGAAGTAGCCTTGATCTTCGTCGGGGAGAAAGCCGGTCGGAATCGCGCGGTACGCAAACACCGTGGCAATCAGACCGACGACGAATAGGGCGACGACGAAACGCCGCCCGGCGATCAGCTGCGGCAGGACGGCGCCGTACCACGCGCGCGTCCCGTATATGACGCGATTGACGATTTCGAAGAAGCGACCGTGCCTAGGCTCCTCCGGCCGCAACAACAATGCCGAAAGCGTGGGCGTCAGCGTGAGCGCATTGAAGAGCGAAATCGTGATCGTGCACCCGATGGTCAGGGCGAACTGCTTGTAGAGCTGGCCCGTCGTCCCCGGAAAGAACGCGACCGGGACGAAGACGGCGAGCAAGACGATCGAGCTCGCGATGACCGCTCCCACGATCTCACGCATCGCAATCGAAGCGCCCTCGAAGGGATCCATTCGTTTCTCTTGCACGTAGCGCGCGATGTTTTCGATAACGACGATCGCGTCGTCGACGACGAGGCCCGTCGCCAGCGTCAAGCCGAAGAGCGTCAGCGTGTTGATCGAAAAACCGAGAACTTTCATCAAGGCGAACGTCCCGACGAGCGAAACCGGAATCGTCACGGCGGGGATCAGCGTCGTCCGCCAATCCTGCAGAAACAAGAAGATGACGATGACGACGAGGACGATCGCAATGCCCAGCGTCTTGATGACTTCCTTGATGGAATCGGTGACGAACGTCGTTCCGTCGAACCCGACCGAATAGTGCACTCCCGCCGGGAAATGCTTTTGTAGTTCATCCATCTCGCCGAACACCCCGCGCGAAACGTCGGTCGCGTTCGCGTCGGGCAGGATCAGGATCGCGATGCCGATCGCTTCTTTTCCGCTCAGGCGGAAATCGGTGCTGTAGTCCTGCGCACCCAGCTCGACGCGCCCGACGTCGGCGAGGCGCACGATGCTGTTGTTCGGTGCAACGCGCAAGATCAGGTTTTGGAACTGCTCCGGCGTGGTCAGCCGGCCGATCGTCGCGGTGCTGATCTGATAGGGCTGATCTTGCGGGACCGGCGGTGAGCCGATCGCACCTGAAGCGACGTCGACGTTCTGCTCTTGCAGGGCAGCGACGACGTCGTCCGCGCTCAGACCATAGTCCGCCAACTTTTTCGGATCGAGCCACAACCGCATCGCGTACTTGCTGACGCCGAAAAGGCGAGCATCGTTGACCCCCTTGATGCGTTTGAGCGGATCGACGATGTTGAGCGTCGCGTAGTTGCCGAGGGCAAGCGCGTCGACGTTCGGATCGTCGGACGTGAGCGCGATACCGATCAAGAACTGGCCCGAGTTCTTGCTGACGCTGACGCCGGTGTTACGCACCGCAGCGGGCAGAAGTCCGGTCGTGTTGTTCACCGCCGTCTGCACGTCGGTCGAGGCCAAGTCCAGATTGCGTTCGAGATCGAACGTGCACGTGATCGTGCTAACGCCTTGGTTCGTGCTCGTCGACGAGATATAGCGCAGGCCCGCGACCCCGTTGATCGCCTCCTCCAGCGGAGTCGTCACCGAGGCCTCGACCGTTTGCGCGCTGGCCCCGGTGTACGTTGCGCTCACCGTGACGACCGGCGGAGCTACCTGCGGGAACTGGGCCACGGGAAGCGCCGGAATTGCGACCGCGCCGGCGAGCACGATGACGATCGAGCAGACCGATGCAAAGATCGGGTGGCGCAGGAAAAATTGAATCACAATTGAACCCCCGGGGGTTTGCGCACTCGTCTGCTGACGTTCCTTTCTTTAGAGCCGTTTGGAGCTTGCATGTCCATCGATTCCCGTCTTTACCTCACAATCGTCGCGCTGGCGATGGGCATGGCGCTCACGGCGTGCACCGGGGGCAACGGACAAATCGTCTCCGTCAACGGGACCAACGTCTCCAAGGCGGAGCTCGATAAGCGCCTCGAGGCGAGTCCGGTCGCCAAGCAGACGCTCTCGCAGATCGTTCAAGGCGATCTCATCGACCAGTACGCCAAAGCGAACAACATCTCGGTGAGCGACGCCGACGTCACCAAGAAAGAAGATGAGATCCGCTCGAAGTATCCGCCCGGTCAGTTCGAGCAGATTCTCAAGAATCAAGGCCTCAGCGAAGACGACGTCAAGAAGATCTTGCGTCAGCAGATCGTGATCGAGCAGGCGGTCGGCAAGAACGTCACCATCACGGACGCCGACGCGAAGGCCTATTTCGACAAGAATCACCCGGCATACGACAAGCCCGAGCAGGTGCGCGCTCGTCACATCCTCGTCCCCGATCTCAAGACGGCCAACGACGTCGAGGCCAAGCTCAAGGCGGGCGGCGATTTCGCCACGCTTGCCAAGCAATACTCGACCGATCCGGCCTCAAAAGACAAGGGCGGCGAGCTCGGCCTCTTCGCAAAGGGCGCGATGGTCCCGGCGTTTCAGAACGCCGCTTTTGCGCTTCCGGTCGGAAAGACGAGCGATCCCGTGAAGTCGCCGTTCGGCTACCACATCATCCAAGTCGAGGAACACAAACCGGCGACGAAGGCGACGTTCGAATCCGTGAAGCCGCAGGTCATGGATTCGCTCAAACAGCAGCAGCAGGCGCAGCAAGTCCCCGCGTTCCTCCAAGGCTTGCGTCAGAAAGCGAATATCGTCGTCTACGACCAGCGCTTCTCCGACGTCTTCCCGCCGCCGATCCCGACGCCGGCTCCGGCACCCTCGACGAAGTAGGGAGATAGGGGGCCGAGCGCCGCTCCGGCGCCGAATACTCCACCCCCATGATTCGCATCGTTGGGCTCGGGCCCGGCGACCCCGATTTGCTGACGCTCGGGAGCCTCGAAGCGTTGCGCGTGGTCGGACGCGCCGTGACGGTCCTCGCGCCGCCTGAGCTTGTCCTTTTCCTCGAAAGCGAAGGTTTGCGGATCGAGCGGGGCAAGATCAGCGACGCGAACTTGTTCATGCGCGGCTCGACCGAGGTCATCGACGGCTTCGTCGAGCAGCTCGACGAACGGGATTTGGGCCTAGGAATCCTAGGCAATCCGCTCTCCGATTTCGCCGGGCTGCCCATCTTGCTGCGCGCGCTCGACGCGCGCCGGATCCGCACGCAGATCGTACCCGGCATGCCGCGCGCGACCTTACAGGCAGCGATCGCAATGCCGCTCGTCCCGCTCCCGCCCGGCTCGGCGCATCACACGTGGGACGACCTGGTCGAGGTCATGGCGCGTTTGCGCCGCTCCTGTCCGTGGGATCGCGAGCAGACGCACCGCACGCTCATCCCGTATTTAATCGAAGAGACCTACGAGCTCGTCGAAGCGATCGAGAAAGATCACGAGGCGGCGCTCTGCGAAGAGTTGGGCGATCTGCTGCTGCAAGTCGTCTTCCACGCGCAGCTTGCGACGGAGACGGGACGCTTTTCGATCGCCGACGTCATCGACGGGCTCGCGAACAAGATGATCCGCCGCCATCCGCACGTCTTCGGCGATCAAGCGGTCGCCGGCGTCGCCGAAGTGTGGCAGAACTGGGAGGTGCTCAAGAGCAAAGAGGCCTCTGCCCAAGACCGCAAGAGCTTACTCGACGGAGCGCCGCCGGGGCTCGGCTCGCTGCAGCGCGCACAGAAGATGCAGGACAAAGCCTCGCGCGTCGGCTTCGATTGGCCCGACGCGCGCTCGGTGACCGAGAAGATCGCCGAAGAGCTCGCCGAGCTGACCGTCGCGCAGCGTCAGTCGGTTGGCAAGTCATCGGAGGATCCACACCTGCGCGAGGAACTCGGCGACGTGCTCTTCTCGATCGTTAACTTCGCACGGGCGCTGGGAATCGACGCCGAAGGCGCGCTGCGCGAGGCCAACGACAAGTTCTATCGCCGCTTCACCTTCATGGAACGCCGCGCAACCGCCGGGGGCCGCGCGCTCAACGATCTCTCGATGGACGAGCTCGAAGAGCTGTGGCAACTCGCAAAACTCGAAGCGGCATAAGGACCGAGAACGACGCGGTTAGATAAGTTCATGAAGGTCGCGCGGCTGGCGAAGCGCCGGACCGAGGCGCACGACGCGCTGGTCGCGGGGCGCATCACGAAGGACGGCCGCACGCTCAAGCCGGGCTACGACGTCAAGTCAGGCGACGTCCTCGAGATCCACTACGCGACGAAGTTCCTCACCGTGCGCGTTCTGCAGGTCCCGCTGCGCATGCTGCCGTCGACCAAGCCGGTGGATCTCTACGAGATCGTCGGCGAGCGCCGCGACGATCCCGTCGATTGGATGACCACGTGAACGTCACCGTCTCGGGCGACGCGAAAGATGCGTTGGCACGCGACCTCCCGCAAGCGACCCATTGCCGTGCCGCGCTGCTCGCCGGCCTTGCGTACTACGGCGGGGTCGAAGCGGACGGCGAGCTCGTCTTCCGGACGCGGCGCCCCGCGGTCGCACGTCTGTTCCGCTCGCTCTTCGGCGATCGCGGTGCCGCGATCCACAAGAAACCGGGCGCGCGGCTTTATCGCACGCCGCAGTTCGAGATCGAGCTCCCGCACCGGCTTCATGCGGTTCCGCGACGGCCGGCGGCGCGCTGCGACCGGCGCATGGAGCTCCGGGCCGCGTTCCTTTGCTGCGGCTCGCTCTCGACGCCGTCCCACGGCTATCATTTGGAGTTCGTCTTTACGGACGAGAAGCGGAGCGCGCGCGTCGGATCGCTGTTGCGCTCGATGGGCTTCGCACCGAAAGCGGCGCGGCGCAAAGGCAAGCTGCTCCTCTACTATAAGGACGTCGACGCGATCTCCGGCGTCCTCACGCTGATCGGCGCGTTCGGTGCCGTGCTGCACATCGAGGACGTGCGCGCGATGAAAGAGACCAAGAACCGCATTCATCGCTTGGTGAACACGGAAGCGGCAAACGTCGATCGCGCGGCGAGCGCGGCGGCCGCGCAGCGTGAAGTGATCTCGTACCTCGCCGATGCGTACGGTTTGCGCAATCTGCGACCGGCGTTGCGCGAAGCCGCGCAGCTGCGCCTCTCGCATCCGGAGGAAACGCTAGCCGAGCTCGGACGCCGCTGCCGTCCGCCGGTGGGGAAGGCGACGTTTAACGGCCGGGTCGCGGCCCTCGTGCGCTTGGCGAAGCGCCTGCGTTCGGGTACCAGACGAGAGGGCTCCCAAACAGCGGCCGGGTAGACCGTGGGCCTAGCCCACACGCGCTTTCATACGTAGGAGTTTGTACGACCATGCGACTGGGGATCAACGGCTTCGGCCGGATTGGACGCATCTTCCTCAAGACGCTCTTAGAGCGCCACCCGAATGTCGAGGTGGTTGCGGTCAACGACATCACGAGCCCCAAAGAACTCGCGCACCTCTTCAAATACGACTCCAATTACGGTCAACATCCCGGCGTCGTCACATCGGGCTCGGACTCGATCACGATCGACGGGCGCACGATCAAAGTCTTCGCGGAGCGCGATCCGGCAAAATTGCCTTGGAAGCAAAGCGGCGTCGACGTCGTCGTCGAATCGACGGGCTTCTTTACCGACGCCGCCAAGGCGCGCGCCCACATCGATGCGGGAGGCGCGAAGAAAGTCATCATCTCCGCCCCGGCCAAGGGCGAAGACGTCACCCTCGTTCTGGGCGTCAACGGCGATCAGTACGATCCCGACAAGCACCACGTCATTTCGAACGCATCGTGTACGACGAATTGCCTCGCGACCGCGGTCAAGCCGCTCGTCGACACCTTCGGGTGGAAGAAAGGCTTCATGACGACGGTCCACTCGTACACGGGCGACCAACGGCTGCTCGACGCTCCGCACAGCGATCTGCGCCGTGCGCGCAATGCCGCGACCAACATCATACCGACCTCGACCGGTGCCGCCAAAGCGCTCTATCTCACGATTCCCGAGGTCAAAGGGACCTTCGACGGCTTCGCGCTGCGCGTCCCGACGCCGACCGTCTCGATGGTCTATTTGGTAGCGCAGGTCAAGCGCGAGACGACGAAAGACGAGGTCAACGCGGCGATCAAAAAAGCTGCCGGCGGCGCGCTCAAAGAGTACGTTCTCTTCACCGAGGAAGAGATCGTCTCGAGCGACCTCAAGCGCTCGTCGTACAGCTCCATCGTCGATGCCGGCTTGACGAACGCCAACGGCGATCTCGTCCAAATCGGTGCGTGGTACGACAACGAGTGGGGCTACTCGTGCCGTCTCGGCGATCTCGCGAACATCGTCCTCGAAAAGCTCCCGGCACGCGTCTAGGACAGCTCATTGCGCTTCCTGACCCTGCGCGACATCGACGTCACGAGCAAACGCGTCTTGGTGCGCGAGGACTTCAACGTCCCGCTCAAGGACGGGAAGGTCGCCGACGAAACGCGCATCGACGCGTCGCTCGAGACGCTGCGCCATCTGCGGCGCAACGACGCGCGGATCGTCCTGATGTCGCACCTCGGGCGCCCCGATGGGAAGCGCGACCCGAAGCTCTCGCTCAAACCCGTCGCCGAGCGTTTGAGCGCGAAGCTGGGCGTCGCGGTGCAATTCGCGGACGACTGCATCGGCAGGCCGGTCGAAGCGCAGACGCAAGCGCTCAAGGACGGCGAGGTCATGCTGCTCGAGAATCTGCGCTTCCATCCCGAAGAGGAAGCCAACGATTCGATGTTCGCGCGCGCGCTCGCGAAAAATGGTGATATCTACGTCAACGACGCCTTTGGGACGGCGCACCGCGCGCACGCGTCGACGGAGGGGGTCGCGCACCTGATGCCCGCGGTCGCGGGCTTTCTCATGCAGAAGGAGCTCGACGCGCTTGCGCGCCTCGTCGACGATCCGGTCCAGCCGTATGTGTGCGCAATCGGCGGCGCCAAGGTCGCGGACAAGGTCGGTGTTTTCGACTGTTTGCTCGAGCGCGTCTCCGCTTTCGTCATCGGCGGCGGCATGGCGAATACGTTTTTAGCAGCCAAGGGGATCGACATCGGAAAATCGCTGCACGATTCGGATCTCTCGCATGCCAAGAACATCATCACGGTCGCTTCGCAGCGCGGCGTCCCGCTGCACTTGCCTGAAGACATCGTCGTCGCCGACGGGTTCGACGCCGACGACACGGCCCAGACCGTCGCCCTCGACCAAATCGGCGAGCGGATGATCCTCGACATCGGCCCGCAGACCGGGAAGGACTACGCGGGCGTGCTCCGCGGTGCGAAGACGATCGTCTTCAACGGGCCCATGGGCGTGTACGAGAAGGGCAAATACCAAGCCGGGACGCGCGCGATCCTCGAAGCGATCGCCGAGGCGACGAAAAACGGCGCGATCAGCGTCGTCGGCGGCGGCGATGCGGCTGCGGCCGCGCACATGCTCGGCTTCGACGGTGCCGTCACGCATGTCAGCACCGGCGGCGGCGCGACGCTCGAATTTTTGGAGGGCAAGACGCTCCCCGGCGTCGCCGCACTCGAACAAGCTGCCGAAGCGAAGCGATGAGACGGCCGCTCATCGCGGGCAATTGGAAGATGCACAAGACGGTCGCCGAAGCGACCGCGCTCGTGAATCACCTGCTTGCGATGGACGATCTCTATTCGGACGACGTCGAGGCGATCGTCTGCCCGCCCTTCACCGCGATCCCGGCCGTCTCCAAGCTCTTGGGCGATCAGCGCAAGCTCGGATTGGGCGCGCAGACGATGCACGACCAACCCAGCGGCGCGTTCACCGGCGAGATCTCGGCGCCGATGCTGATCGAACACGGCGTCCGTTACGTCATCATCGGACATTCGGAGCGGCGCGCGTACGCGGCGGAGACCGATGAGACCGTCAACCGCAAGGTCAAAGCGGCGATCGAATCCGGCATCACGCCGATCGTTGCCGTCGGAGAGACGCACATCGAACACGTGGCCGGCAAGACGATCCCGCTCGTTACCGCGCAAGTCCGCGGCGCATTCGCCGGGATCGCCGAGCAGGCGATCGAGCGCTGCGTCCTCGCGTACGAACCGGTTTGGGCGATCGGGACGGGCCTCGCTTGCGACCCGCGTGAAGCCGATGCCGTCATGGGCGAGATTCGCGCGACGCTGCCGGCGTTGCGCGACGTCCGCATCCTCTACGGCGGGAGCGTCAACCCGGAAAACATCGCCGCGTTCGTGAAAACGCCGAACGTCGACGGCGCGCTCGTCGGGGGCGCGAGTCTGAGCGCGCTTTCCTTTGCAGCTCTGATCAAGGAGTCCCGAAACGTCGTGGAGGCCCGTTGAAGCGAAGACCGCTCGTCCTCGCGATCCTCGACGGCTGGGGGATCCGGACCGAAACGCACGGGAACGCGATCGCCGCGGCCGACGTGCCGCACTGGAAGCACATCGTCGCAACCTATCCTTGGACCCATCTCGAGGCGAGCGGCGAAGCCGTCGGCCTTCCGCACGGCGTGATGGGGAACAGCGAGGTCGGCCACATCAACATCGGGAGCGGCCGGGTCGTCCCGCAAGGCGTCGTCATCATCGACGAAGACATCGCGAGCGGCGCGTTCGCGCGCAATCCGGTCCTGGCCGACACCTTGGCGCACGTCAAGCGAACCGGCGGGACGGTGCACTTCTTCGGTCTGCTTTCCGACGGCAAAGTCCATAGCTCGCAAGATCATCTGCACGCCTTGATCGACGCAGCGGTCGCCGCCGGCGCGCCTTTCACGGTTCACGCATTCCTTGACGGCCGCGACACGCCGCCGCGCTCGGCCCGCACCTATCTCGAGCGGCTCACGGCGCATCTGCAAAAGGTCAGGCACCCGGCCGCGATCTCCTCGATTACCGGCCGCTACTACGCGATGGATCGCGACAAACGGTGGGATCGCACTCAGCGCGCCTACGACGCGCTCGTCTTCGGCAAAGCACCTTTTCATTTCGCGGGCCCGTTCGAAGCGCTCGAGCAGGCGTACGAGCGCGGCGAGGACGACGAGTTCGTCCAGCCGACCCTCATCGGGACGCTACGGCCGAAAGACGGCGACGCGGGCATCTTTTTCAACTACCGCCCCGATCGCGCGCGGCAATTGACCTTGGCGTTTTCACAACCCGGCTTCTCGGAATTTCCCGTACATCCGTTTACCGATTTCATCTTTGCAACGATGACCAAATATGAAGAGGATTTCCCCAATCCGGTCCTCTTCGGACCGCGGCCGCAATCCGAGACGTTCGGCGAGATCGTCGCCGGCGCCGGGCTGCGTCAGCTGAGGCTGGCCGAGACCGAAAAATACGCGCACGTCACGTATTTCTTCAACGGCGGGCGCGAAGAAGTGTTCGAGGGTGAAGATCGGATCCTGATCCCCTCGAACCGCAGCGTCGCGACGTACGATCTCGCGCCGGAGATGCGCTCCGCGGAGATCACGACCGCCGCTCTCGAAGACATCACGAACCGGCATCACGATTTCATCGTGATGAACTACGCCAACGCCGACATGGTCGGCCATACCGGGAAGTGGGAGCCGACGGTCTCGGCGGTCGAATCGCTCGACGTCGCGCTCGGGCGTCTCGAACAAGCGGTCCTCGACGTCGACGGCTTACTCGTCATCACCTCGGATCACGGCAACGCGGAAGACAAGATCGATCCGCAGGGCAACCCGTTGACCGCCCACACGACCAATCCCGTCCCCTTCATCATCGTCTCAAACGAAGCGCTGGGAACGCTCGCACCCGGCAAGCTCGGCGACGTCGCGCCGACATTGCTCCCGCTCATGGGTCTCCCAACGCCTGCCGCGATGACCGGCGTCAACCTGCTGCGCGCGTGAGACGCAAACACGTCCGCGCTGCCGGCGCGCTCTTGCGCGAGCGGGCCGGCGGCAAGATCGATTGCGCGATCGTCCTCGGGACGGGACTCGGTGAGGCGCTGAGCACGAAGATCGCCGTCGATCCGCTACCCTATGCGAAGATCGTGGGGATGCCAAGCAAGATGGTCTTCGGCCAACCGGGCATGGCGCTCATCGGGATGATGCAGGCGCGCCGCGTCGTCGCCTTCGCGGGCCGCTTTCATCTCTATCAAGGGTACGATCCCGAAGACGTCGTCGCGCCGGTCGAGATCGCCGCCGAAGCCGGCGCCCGCACGATCGTCCTGACGAACGCCGCCGGTGCGCTCAACGGCGACTATACGCCCGGTGATTTCATGTTTATCGCCGACCACGTCAACTTACTCGGAGCCAATCCGCTGGCCGCAACGAGCCGCGCCAGACGCGGCGAGGCGTTCGTCGACCTGCTCGATGCGTACGCGCCGCTGCTGCGCGAACGCGCGCAAGCGATCGCGAGCGGGCAAGGCCTGCGAACGCATGTCGGGACGTACGCTGCGGTGCTGGGCCCGTCGTTCGAGACGCCGGCCGAGGCGCGCGTGCTGCGGATGCTCGGCGCCGATGCCGTCGGCATGTCGACCGTCCTCGAGACGATCGCGGCGCGGGCACTCGGCCTGACGGTCCTGGGGATCAGCCTCATAACGAACATCGTCGGATCGCCGAACAGCACCCATGCGGACGTCGTTGCGATCGGCCGCGCCAACGCCGGACGCTTCACAGATTTGCTCGACGGCGTCGTCGCGACGCTCGAAGGCCGCTAAGAGGTCGTCGCGATGATCTCGCTCGCGTTGACCGCGCGATCGAGCAATTTATATCGGAACGCGACGTCGATCGACGGCTGAATGAGACGCGGATCGAGCGACTCGGAATAGACGGCGCGCGTCATCGTCTGCGTCGTCGCGAGGCTCACTTTGGAATATTTGGAGAGGATCGCGGCCGATTCGGGATGGTGCGCGTTCGCCCACTTCGCGGTCGCGTAGATCACTTCGACGTAGCGCTTCACCACGTCGGGGTTTTTCTTCACGTAATCGGGCGTCGAGAACCAGCCGCCGTTCATGAAGCGCTTCCCGATCACGTCGAAGAACTTGGCAAAGATCCGCACGTCGTTCTTCGCATCGGTGAGCTGCGGCTCGGGGATCGTCGCGGCCGCGATGATCCCGCGGCGCAAGGCCGGCGCCATCTCGGGAAACGCCATCTCGATGAACTGGACCTTCGTCACGTCGGCGCCGTTTTGCGTCAGCCACGCGCGCGTGCCGGCGGCGTTCATGTCGCGCAGCGCCGATACGGCGACGACCTTCCCTTCCAGTTCCTTCGCGTTGCGTAACGGCGAGCCGCGATCCACGCATAGCACCGTCGTCGGAGCGCTCGAAAGATAGAGGGCACCGCCGGCGATGAAACCGACCGGAAAGCCGTGGATCACCGCGTTGCTGATCGCGACCGTGTTGGAGATCCCGATATCGAGCGAGCCGCCGATCACCGCGTTGAGGATCGCCGTCCCATTGGTCATCGTCGAAATCTCGACGTCGAGCCCGGCCTTCTTGAAAAACCCCAGGTCGTCGGCGTAGTACGCCTCACCGTAGGTGTCGCTCGTAATCGCACCGATGCGCAGCCGCCCGGCCTGCGCGCGCGCCCGCAACGGGATGCCAGCCGCGGCCGAAGCGGCAGTAACGGACAGAAAGCGCGAGCGCGAAAGCATGCGCGTCCCGTTCCGCGTCCTTGTCGCAATGTCCCATCACTCGACGCGATAGGAGCCGCTCGGATCGACGCTGAGCGACCGGCCGCCGATCGAGATGGTTCGCAGCGCGTGGTCCCAGAAGCAGAGCACGCGAATCACGACCGGCCGAACCCGTTCGAGGAGCGCGCGGGCGCGCGACGAGATGGAGATCGTGTCGCGAACCCAATGCGGATGGTCGCGCGGGAGCGTTTGGACGGGCGCGATCTCCGGCTCGTTGCGCTGCGCGGCCGCGATCGGCGGGAGCGCAGCGAGCGCGGCCTCGGCGTCCCTAATACCGCTCATGCTGCATCGCCGTACGCAACCGCGCGAGGGCGATGAGATGGAGCTGCGAGGCACGCTGCGGCGAGACCATCATCTGCCGGCTGACCGAACGCAGCGAGACGCCGTTCCAGTAGTGCAGGTAGAGGAGCCGGCGCTGCCGCTTGGGCAGCGTGGCCAGCATCCGCGCGATCGCAGCACGTTTGTCGCGCTCGATGACTGCGTCGGCCGGATCGCTCGAGTGAAGCGCTTCGTACGCTTCCCCGATCGCGAGCGGCCCGTCGAGCGAGAGCGGCGCATGCCGGTGCGCCTCTCGCCGTGCGCGCGCCAGACCGGGAATCTCATCCTCCATCTCGCGCAGCGACGGGAGCAGCCCGGTTTCGTGCGCGCGCTCGAGGCGAGCCGCTTCGGCGCGGCGCAGCGTCCGGCGGACGCGCTCGGAGACCGGATCCATCCGGCGCACTCCGTTGAGCATCGCGCCGATGACGATGTGACGCGCGTACGAGCGGAGCGGGACGCCGCGCTCGGGATCGAACGAGTCGACCGCGCGGATCAGGCCGACGCTCCCATCGCCGACCAAATCCCCCACGTCGGCGCCCGGGACGAGTCGCGCGATGCGCCGTGCGATCACGCGCAGCATCGGGAAGAGCTCGCGGATCTCCGCCTCACGATCGCGCATCGCCCTCCCTCGCGCGGGTGAGAAAAAGCTCGCGCGCGACCGCATCGACGACGAGCTCGCCCATGAAGCCCAGACTGCCCGCAAGCGGACGGAGCGCTTGCGCGAACAACGTCGCTTCGACGAACGATCGCGGCGTGGGGACCTTAGGAGCGATGGAGATTGTTGACGATGCGCAGCATCTCATCGGCCGCCTGGACCCCCTTCGAATTCGCTTCGTACGCGCGCTGCGCCGCGAGGATCGCCATCATCGACTCGATGATCGAGACGTTCGAGGCCTCGAGCGTCCCGAAGGCGATCCGCGTCGGTGCGTCGTCGCCTGCGGCGGCGCGGACCGCACGCCCGGCGTCGCGCGTCGCCGCGTACAACGTTGCGCCGAGCGGGCGCAAACGTTCCGGTGCGGCAAAGGAGACGACCGCGATCTTCCCCGCGGCGACGGCCTTGCGGTTCGCCGTGTCGATCGCGACGCTCCCGTCGGACCGGACGTCGATGCGCATCGCGTCGTCCGGGATCCGCACGCCGTCGAGGCGCCAGCCTTCCGCGTTGCGCACGCTTCCGTCCGGCGCGCGCTCGAACGAGCCGGCGCGCGTGTACGCGACCTGGTTCCCCTTGCGAACGATGAAAAAGCCCGGCCCGTCGAGCGCGACGTCGAACGCGCCGCCCGTCTTCATCAGCTTTCCTTGCTCGAATAGCAGATGGGTCCCGATCGCAGCCGTCCCCAGACCGATCGCGCCGGGGACGCGGATATCGGTGAACGCCGCGACGCTTCCCTTGAAACCGGCGACGTCGGCGTTCGCAAGATTGTCGGATATGACGTCGAGATTGATCTGTTGCGCCGCCATCCCCGAGGCCGACGCGAACATCGCGTTCGTCACTTTAGTCTCTCCACGTCGCTCACGGCACGCTCGCGAACCTGATCGATTGCGAGCAGCGTTTTCTGCGCCGTTTCGAAAGCACGCTGGGCGTTGAGAACTTCGATCATCTCGCCGATCGCGTCGGTGTTCGGTCCCTCGAGGAAGCCGCTGCGGAGGCTCGAGCCGTGCGGCAACGGGATCCGGTTCGTCTCCCGGCCGTCGCTGCGAACCGAGCCGTCGGCTTCGATCGTCGTCCGCGCGTCGACGAACACGGGGCCGCGCTCGCCGTGCAAACGGCGGCCCTGCGCGTCCGCGAGAAAGCCCGCGCGATCGGGCGAAAACGCGCCTAGACGCGTCTTCACGCCGCCGGCGTCGAATTCGCCCGGGCCGACGATCGCGAGATCGAACGGCGCGCCGGTGTGCCGCAGCGCGCCCTGCGTATCGGTCGTCCGGACGCGCAGCAAGATCCCGCGCGCGGTCAGCTCGGCATCGGCGCGCGCCTTGCGAAAGCCGTCGGTCGAGACGTTCGCGAGATTATGCGCGGCGACGTCGAGCCGCGTGCGTGCGGCGCGCATCGCGCCGGCCATCCAGTCCATGCCGTCCATGGCGCGAATACTAGGCGGCGCAGATGTCCGCCGTGTTGCCTAGAGTTTGCGCAAAACGATATCGGTAAAGCCGATGGTCCCGAGCGCCACACCGCTACCGGCGAGATCGCGCGTCCGCGCGCCGGCGCGAATCGCTTCTGCGACCGCATCCTCGATCTGCTTCGCCGATTCGGGATCGTTGAGGCTGTAGCGCGCGAGCATCGCCGCCGAAAGGATCGCCGCAGTCGGATTCGCGATTCCCTGGCCCGCGATATCAGGCGCGGTCCCGCTGATCGGCTCGTACAAGCCGAACCGCGCGCCGCTCCCGCCGCCACCCAAGCTCGCACTCGGGAGATTTCCGATCGAGCCCGTCAGCATCGCCGCTTCGTCCGAAAGGATGTCGCCGAACGTGTTTTCCGTGACGATGACGTCGAAGCGCTGCGGATCGCGGATCAGCTGCATCGCGGCGTTGTCGACGAGCATGTGGTCGAGCTCGACGTCGGGGAAGTCCTTGGCGACTTCGATCACGATCCGCCGCCACAGGCGCGACGTCTCCAAGACGTTGAGCTTGTCGACCGAGGTCAAGTGCTTGCGACGCCCGCGAGCCAACTCGAAACCGAAGCGCGCGATCCGCTCGATCTCCTTCGCGTTGTAGAGGAGCGTGTCGATGGAGGTCTCGATCCCGTCGATGATCCTGGTCTCTTTATGCCCGAAGTAGAGTCCGGACGTCAGTTCGCGCAGCACGATCAAGTCGAGGCCCCGCACGAGCTCCGGCTTCAGGCTCGATGCGTCCTCGAGACCGTCGAAGATGCGGACCGGACGGATGTTTGCATAGAGGTCGTTCTCTTTGCGCAGCCGGAATAGCGCCCATTCGGGCCGTTCCTGCACGGGCTTGCCGTCGAACTCGGTCCCGCCGACGGCGCCGAAGAGAATCGCCGCGCTGCGCTTGACGACCGCTTCCGTCTCCAGCGGATAGGGATCACCGAACTTCGCGATCGCAGCGGCGCCGACCGCGCAGGTCACATACTTGCAATCGGGCCGGACCTGCTTGAGGACCTCGAGCGCGCACGAAGTCACCTCCGGGCCGATGCCGTCGCCCGGCAATACCGAAATCGTCGTCATGGGAGCAAAATTGTTACCGCGCGTCGTATTCCCTCGGAGGGCCGGCACTCAACCTCGCGCATCTTTGAAGAGGAGGTTGTTCTTGCGTTCCGCTTTGGGACTCGTTCGTAAATCGGCAATCGCCATGACGCTCGTGGCGCTGGTCGGTTGCGGCGGCGGCGGTGGCGGCGGCAACTCGTCAGTTCCGGCCGGGTCCGGTGGCGGCGGGTCGACGGCAACCGCGAGCGCGACGGTCACGGTGACGATACCCAACCCGCCTGCGACCAGCTCCACGAAGCGGCGGCCGGCATACCTCACGTCGTACACGCAAGGGATCGACCTGCAAGCGGTGCAGGGCGGCAAAGCCTCGGGCTACGTGTTCTATCCCCTCTCCGCGCTGCAATCGAATTGCAAGGCGGCAACCAGCGGCTTCGTTTGCACGCTGCAGCTCATGGCGCCGCTCGGAAGCTCACAGCTCGTCGTGAACACCTACGACAACACGACGAAGGCAACGTCGAACATCCTCTCGACGAGCACGACGAACATCTTGGTCGCGCAAGGGACGCCGAACGCGTTCTCGGTCTCGACGAATCCGATCATCGCGAACATCCAGACATTCCAGAACCAACAAGGATTTCAGTGTCCGATCATCGGAACGCCTGCGACCGTGTCGAGCACCTACTCCACAATGGATGCGGACGGCGGAGTGTTAAGCGGCACCATAGGAAACCCGTTCACAGCGAGCGTTTCCGACACGACAGGGAGCATCACGTTTTCGCCCGGTCCGTATACGACGGCGACCGGTACGTTCACGCTCACCTACAATGGCGGAGTCCCGACCAACGGAGTCGCGATCGTCAGCGCCATAGGGTTGACTGCGCAGGGCGTCCCCAATGGCGTCATCGGCAGCGGAACCATTACCCCGATCAGGGCCACGCCGCTCGGTCCCCATTACGTTTACATCGCCGACGGCGCGAACAACTTGATCGATACCTACGACGTCTGCGCCCAAACGAGCACCTCCGGGGCGATCATGCTTCCGGCCGGGACGAACCCAGCCGAACTGGTCTACGATCGGTACAATTGGAACCAGAACAATGCCGTAAAGCACGTCATTGCAGAGGGCACCGGCAACAACACGCTCGTCGTCGTCGATGTTGTCGCGAACAGCGTTCTGCAAACAGTGTCGCTCACGGGGACGCCGCGCCGCATGCAGTCCACCTATGCCGCGGGAGGGGGCGACGATCTGTATGTGACGGTTTCTCCAAGCAAGCTCGTGAGATTCAACATCCAAACGGTGAGCCCGTATCAGATCATCACCCCGGCAGCTGCGTCCAACACGGTCGGTAGCGCGCTTGGCGGGCTGAATCTCGAAGGATTCGGCAACGACGGGTTCGTCGCCGACTCGGGGGACGGGACGGTGAGGGCGTTCAACACAAACACGCTCGCCATCGACGCCACGCTCTCGCTCGGCGGGAGTCCGGCCGGGGTCAGCGGTCCGAGCAGCGACAACCTCTGCGCGCTCGTCACGAACAAGGGGAACAATACGGTCTCGGCGCTCAAAATCAACGCGACCGGGACATCGACGATTACGCAAATCGGATCGCCGATCGCACTTCCCGGCCAACCGCAGAGTGTCACGTTCTTCCCCAGTTCGAACACGGCAATCGTGACAACCGCTTCGGCCGGCGCGATCCTCGTGACGTGTTCCGGCGGGACGTCTTTCACGCAGACCGCATCCTGGACGCCGTTCGCTTTGACTCCTACGGCGAATGTCCCATCGTCGTACGTCGCGCCCGCATCCGGCCCCGGCTCCCCGCTACCCGCCGCGAACACGACCTCGGTCTACATCGTCGGAACGGCCAATGGACAGGGCGTGCTTACAGCCTACAACATCGGTCAAAACACGCCGCTGTTCGGCGCCCAATTCGGCACCCTCTCTAACCCAACCGGCGTCGTGTCCGGCCCTTAAGAAGGAGATGACGATGCTGCGCCGCGCGCTCGCCCTCGCATGTTTGCTGAGCCTCGCACCAATCTCGCTCGGTGCCGCCAGCAACAAAGAGTTCAAACATCTCAAGGGAGACACGGGCTATCAAGCCGACGCGAACGCGCGTTTCACTGCTATCAAGGGATCCTACGTCTTGCCCGACGATGCGTTTGCGGTCACGCAGGCAAAATCGGCGGCGCTGCTGACGTTACCGGACTCGTCGATCGTCGGGCTCGGCCAGGATACGCGCGTGCAGGTCGGCGCATTCAATCAGACGGCGCAAGGACCGGGTGCGACGATCACGGTGAACAACGGGACGCTGCGGTTCGACATTCGCCGCCCAACCGGGGGAGCTGCGAACTACCGCTTCGTCACTCCCACGTCGACGGTCGGTGTGCGAGGCACGATCGGTTTGCTCGCGTTCACCGCCGGAAATACGACCGTCGCATGCCTCGTCTGCGCGGCCGACAGCGTCACGGTCAGCGTTGGGGGTCAAACGCTGACCGTCTTGACCGGACAGGTCGTCACGGTCTCGGCGAGCGGTGCCGTCGTGAGCGGCACGCTGACGAGCGCGGTGACCAGCAGCTTTTCGAGCGCAGGCGTGAGCGTCAGCTCGTCGTCCGGAGTCGCCGCCGCGACGGCGGGCGTGACCAGCGCGGCAGCTGCAGCCGCAGCGCCGGCCGCGGCGGCCGCGGGTGCGGCTGCTGCAGGCGCGGCCGGAGCGGCGGCGGGAGTCGTCACCGCAACGCAAACGCAAAATCAAGCGAATAGCCAGCCGACGGCGCTGCCGGCGACCATCACCGTGCAGGGCGCGCGCGCGCCGGCCCTCCCCGCAGCGCCGTCAACGCGCAGACCGTTCTAAGCCTGAAAACGCCGCTCGTTAGGTGAACGTGTAAGGCGGCCGCGGGCCCTCGAGATAATAGGCCAGGCCGAGCCGGCGCGCGTCACCGTTGTGCTCCGCGAGCGTCTCCTTGAACGCTTCAATCCGGCTCGCCGCGAGCAAGAACGCGGCGCCGAAGACCTGCTTCGGTCCGCCGCGCGCTTCGATTTGACGCGATGCGGCTGCGACGCCGGCGCACGCCTTCCAAAGCCCGCCCAGATGAGCGGCGATCGGTTCGTCGATCTGCGGGATGCGGACTCTTCCCGGCCGGCTCGTCGCCGGGACGGTGCGCAGCATGTACGGGATGCGCTCGCGCTTGAGCAAGTGCGGCCCGTGAAAGACTTGCAGCGTCCACTCTTCCTTGCCGGCCAGACGGGTCAGCAGGCGGCGCCAGCGATCGTAGTTGGCGCGCGCGGTATCCTCGAGGTCGTCGAGCCGCGGGAAGACCGTCAGCATCTCGGCGGGGGCGACCGGTCCGCGCATCATCGCGCGCTCGAGGACACGCTCGTGCAGCGCCGCTTGACCGAGAAACCAGCGTTCGTCGACCCGCCGGCGCTCCAAGACCTCGCCGCTCCACTCTTCGTGCGGGACGTAACGGACGATCAGGGAGAGCCGCCCGAAACCGATCGCGTTCGCGCGCTCGCCGGCGACCTGAAATTTTCGCCCCGCGATGTCGCCGCCGGCAATTCCGAAGAAATGCAGCGAGCGGCCGGCTGGAAAAATGCGCCGTTCGACGCTAGGCTGCGCCGATGATCTGCTCACGGGATGAGTTGCTGGGCTACCGCTGGGCTTCCATTTTGATGCGTCGGTTCCGCCACGACGGCGCCAGCCCTTTCGAGCAGCGCTAAATGCGTCGTGAGCAGGCTGCGCAGCTCGCTCTTGGCCTTCTCAGCCGTCTCGATCGCGCGCTGGTACTCGCGCCTCGCCTCCGCGGTCCGGTCTCCCAAGGTCGCGATCTCGCGCTCGACGGAGACCTTCGCCTCCGCTTTGATCAAATCGGCTTCTTTGTGCGCATTCGCCTTGACTTCGTCGGCCGTGCGCTGCGCGAGCAAAAGCGTGTTTTGCAGCGACTCCTCCATCGCTTTGAAATGACTGATGCGATCCTTGAGGTCGCCGACCTCGGCCTCGAGCGCAGCGCGCGCTTGCGCCTCGTCCTCGAGCGTCTCGATCAGCTCGTCGAGAAATTGATCGACCTCCACCCGGTCGTAGCCTTGCAGCGACTTCTTGAACGTCTTGTGCTGAACATCGATAACAGTAATTTTCGGCATCGTTTACCCCCGCCCGGTCGCTTTCGTGGCACTCGTCCTCGAGAAATCGAGCATCGCGTCGGTGTCGAGCGACTCGCGCAGCCCGGCCGAATTGACGTTGACGCCCGCCGGGACGACGAGATAGATCGCCTCAGCGAGCTTTTGAATCTTTCCGTCGATCGTGTATGCCACGCCCGAAGTGAAATCGACCACTCGCTGGAGGAGTGCGCGATCGGCCCCCTGCAGGTTGATGATCACGACCTGACGCGCGCGCAGCGCGTCCGCGATATCCGTGACGTCGGCGAACGTTTTGGGCAGGAACACGCCCACCTCGGTGCCGCGCGTCCCGCGCCGTTCCGCCGAGAGCGGCACGACGTTCCCCCGCGAGTCCTCCTCATAGAACTCGTCCTCGTCTTCGCGCAGTGCGAAGAACGAGCCGAGCTTCCCGAACATGCTCATGGGTGTGGTCCCTCCCCGTAGTGGCGGGCTCCGAAGATCGCGGTCCCGATACGAATCATCGTCGACCCGTGGGCGACCGCCTCTCGCCAATCGGCCGACATTCCAAGCGAGAGCGTCGTCCCGCCGACGGCTGCGAATGCTTCCCGCGCCCGCTCGAAGGCGGCCGAGATCCGCGCTCGATCGTCGGTGATCGGGCCGATCGCCATCACGCCTTCGACGTCCAGTCCTTCGTCGCGCAGCGCCGCTGCGAGCGACGGCGCGCCGGCGGGATCGATCCCGAACCGCTCCGTCTCCGAGATATTGACCTGGACCAAGACGCTGACACGCTTGCTCAAGCGCCGCATCGCCTTCGCAAGCGCTCGCCCCGCATCGATGCGATCGACGCTCTGCACGACATCGAATGTCTCGACGATCGCGTTGGCCTTGTTGGTCTGAACGTGACCGATGAAGTGCTTGCGGACCGCCGGAAGGTCGCGGTACTTTTCCCGCGCTTCTTGCACGTAGTTCTCACCGATGTCGCCGATCCCGGCGGCGATCGCTGCGAGCACGCTCTCACGCGGCTGCGTCTTGGTGACGCCGAGAATCGCGACTCCGGACGGCTCTCGGCCCGATGCGCGGGCGACGCCCTCGAGCTCCTTGCGAAGCATCGTCAGACGTTCCGGAATCGTCGTCGGAGCCGATGCGGCTTCGGCCCCGAGGTCGAGCGTCATGGACCGAAACCTTCCCGCTAGTGCGAGTTTAGTCCTAGCCTAGGCTGTGCGAATGTCGCGACGCAGCGACGCGACGACGAGCGCGACGCCGATGGCGATCATTGGAAGCGCGAGCCACTGCGCACCGGTCAAGCCCAAGAACACGATGTCGGGCTGTCGCCAGATCTCCGCAACCGAGCGGGTGACTCCGTAGAGCGCAAACCACGTCCAAGCGACGACGCCGTCGGGCGGCCTGCGCCGATAAAGGACGAGCAAGATGGGGAGGACGGCGATGTCGAGGATCCCCTCAAAGATCTGCGACGGATAGCGAAAGCCGTCGTAGTTGGGGAATTCGATGCAGTACGGCGCGTCGGGGTCGCAGAGCCGCCCCGGGAGCTCGTCGTTGATGAAGTTGACGACTCGGGTCAACGCGATCCCGATCGGCAAGAGGACGACGACCTCGTCGGCCAAGACGTTAAACGAAAGGCCACGATGCTTGCGCAAGAAGAGCGCGATCGCGATGATCACGCCGATGAGGCCGCCGTGGAAGGCCATTCCGCCCTGCCAAATCGCGATGATGTTGAGCGGATGCTCGAGGTACTCCGAGGCGTTGTGCCGCGAGAGGATGTCGGCGACGACGAACAGCGCTCGGCCGCCGACCAAGACGCCGACCAGCGCGTACACAAGGAAGTCCTGAATCTCCTCGCTCGTCAACCCGAGCCGCCGGCGCCCGGCAGGGCGATTCATCCACAAAAAGACGCAGATAAAACCGATGAGATAGGAGATTCCGTACCAGTGAATCGCAAGCGGCCCGAGCCGAAAGGCCACGGGGTCGATGTTCGGATAGGTAAACCAGTGGTGAATGGCTGTTACTCCTAGAATGAGATCGAGATGCATCCCGAGCTCAACATAGCAACGGCGTTCCTGGCGGGCCTGGTTTCCTTCGTCTCGCCGTGCGTCCTTCCGCTGATCCCGGCCTACCTCTCGTTCTTAACGGGATCAAGCCTCGAAGAATTGCGCGCCGAGAGCGACGTGCGCGGGCGCTCACGCGTCGTCCTGCACGCCGTCGCCTTCATAGCAGGCTTCACCGTGATCTTCATGCTGATCGGGATCTCCGCAAGCGCGGTCGGCTCGGCGTTCGCCGAGCACAAGGACTTGATCGCGCGCGTAGGCGGGGTAATCGTCATCGTGCTGGGCCTCAACATGCTCGGCGTCTTCCGCATCCGCGCGCTTGCGATGGACAAACGAATCCACCGAATTCACGCGAGCGCGAACCGCTCGCTCCTCGCCTCGTTCCTCGTCGGGATCGGCTTCGCCGCCGGATGGTCGCCGTGCATCGGCCCGATCCTTTCGGCGATCTTGCTGCTCGCCTCGCAAGAGCGGCTTGCCGCAGCAAGCGGTCTGCTCTTCGTCTACTCGATGGGCTTGGCGATCCCGTTCCTGATCACCGCGGCGGCGCTTACCTCGGCGCTCGGCGTCTTGGATCGGATCAAACCGTGGCTGCCGCGGATCGAGGCCGGTGCCGGCGCCTTCCTCGTCGCGACGGGAATCGTGCTGGTCACCAACTCGTTCTGGCGCGTCGCCGGATTTTTCTATCAGTTCGTGCAGCCGCCGAGTTTGTAATGCTCGTTCTCATTGTCGCGTTCGCGGTCTTCGCCGCGGACCAGTTGAGCAAGCATTGGGTAGCGGCGACGTTCATGCCGGGCGAGAGCCGGGTCCTCATCCCGCACGTCGTGTACTGGACGTACGTGCAGAATACGCGCGGCGCGTTCGGCCTGTTCGGCGATCAAGCCTGGCTGCTCATCATCCTGGCGGTCGCCGTCTTGGCGATCTTTTGGTTCTCGTTTCGTGACATCGCCGCGCAGTCGTGGCTTGTCCGCGTCGCACTTGGCGGGATCGTCGGCGGCGCGGCGGGGAACATCGCCGATCGCCTGCAGCACCGGTACGTCGTCGACTTCATCGACTTGCGCTGGTGGCCGGTCTTCAACGTGGCCGATTCGTGCATCACGATCGGAGTCTGCCTGCTGATCATCGCGACGCTCGCCCGCGATCGCGCCGTTGCTCGCTCCCAATCCTGATTCTGCCGAGCACGCCGTCTCCGCCGAAGAAGCGGGGATGCGTGTCGACGTGCTGGTCGCCCGGCTTGCCGGCGCGTCGCGCAGCGCCGTCACGGCCGCGATCAAGGCCGGTGACGTGCGCGTCAACGGCGATCTCGTCAAGCCGAGCACGCTGCTCGACGCGGGCGACGCCGTCGCGTACCGCGTCACGGCGCCGCCGCCGCTCGAAGCGCATCCCGAAGCGATCCCGCTCGACGTCGTCTATGAAGACGAGACGATCGCGGTCGTCAACAAGCCGGCCGGGATGGTGACGCATCCGGCGCACGGTGCGACGACGGGGACGCTGGTCAACGCGCTGCTCGCGCATGCGGGAGCACTCCCCGGAGTTCCCTTGCGCGCCGGGCTCGTCCATCGCCTCGATCGCGACACGTCGGGCTTGCTCGTCATCGCCAAGACCCCTAAAGCGCTGGCGACGCTCGGCAAGGCGATGCAAAAGCGCTACATCAAGCGCGAATATCGCGGGATCGTCAGCGGGACGCCGGCCGATGCGGAAGGGACGATCGAAGGCGCGATCGGACGCGACCCGCGCAACCGCCGGCGCTACGCGATCCGCAGCGAGGGTAAGCCCGCGGTCACGCACTACACCCTGCGCGAGCGGCTGCACAACGCGGCCGAGCTGACGTTTCTTTTGGAGACCGGACGAACGCATCAAATCCGCGTCCACATGGCCGCGGTCGGCCATCCGATCCTCAACGATCCCGTCTACGGGCGGCTGGATCCACGCGTTGCGCTGCCGGGACAAGCCCTGCACGCTTGGCGCTTGGCGTTTCGTCATCCGGTTACGATGACGCCGCTCGAATTCGAAGCCGAACCGCCGCAGGCGTATCTCGAAGCCCTCGCCGCAATGAGAACGTGATCGAAAAAACGCTCGGATCGTTCGAGCTCATCGCGACCGACGGCGCGGCGCGCCGCGGACGGCTGACGCTCGCGCACGGGACCGTCGAGACGCCGGCCTTCATGCCGGTCGGGACGGTCGCGACCGTAAAGGGATTGACCCCCGCCGATTTGCGCGACGTGCGCGCCGAGATCATCCTCTCGAACACGTATCATCTGTGGCTGCGCCCGGGACGCGCGACGATCGTCGGCGCCGGCGGGCTGCACCGCTTCATGGCCTGGGACCGCCCGATCCTCACCGACAGCGGCGGCTTCCAAGTCTTCAGCCTCGAATCACGCCGCAAGCTCGACGACGACGGCGTCACGTTTCGGTCGCACATCGACGGGAGCGAGCATCGCTTCACCCCCGAAAACGTCGTCGCATTTCAGGAAGATCTGGGAGTCGACGTTGCGATGGCGCTCGACGTTTGCGTGAAGCTCCCCGCCGAGCGCGACGAGCTCGAGGCGGCGGTGCGACGGACGACGTCGTGGGCCGAGCGCAGCGCGAGCGCATGGCGACGCGGCGCGACGCTGCTTTTCGGCATCATGCAGGGCGGCCTCGACGAAGAGCTGCGTTCGCGGAGCGCCGCCGCGCTCGTCGCGCTGGACCTTCCCGGTTATGCGATCGGCGGTCTCTCGGTCGGAGAATCGCGCGACGAGATGATCCGCTTCGCGCGCTTCGCTGCGGCGCTCTTGCCCCAAGAACGGCCGCGCTACTTGATGGGCGTCGGGACGATCCGCGACGTGATCGCGACGATCGACTCAGGGATCGACATGTTCGATTGCGTCTATCCGACGCGTTGCGGACGGACCGGCCGCGCGATCACTCGTGATGGAGAATTCAACATGATGAACGCGCGTTTCGTCGATGATTTCGGGCCGCTCGATCCGACCTGCTCTTGCGCGGTCTGCGAGACGTTTTCGCGCGCGTATCTCGCGCATCTCTTCCGCTCGGGCGAGATGCTCGGCCCCCGGCTCTTGTCCCAGCATAATCTCGCGCGACTGATCTCGATCGTCGAAGAGGCGCGCGCAGCCATCGAACAAAAGACGTGGGAAACGTTCCGGGACGGACTACTCATACGGACATGATTCGGCTCTTCGTCGGCGGGTTGCCGACATCGGCAACAAAAGAAGATGTGTTCAAGCTCTTTCGGCGCTTCGGCGCCCGCGAAGAATCGATCGCGTTGCCGCGCGACCGCAAAACGCGCCGGAAAAAGGGCGTCGCGTTCATCGAGCTCGAGAGCATCGGTGCCGCGGAAGCCGCGATCGCGATGTTTCACGGCTTCGAGATCGCCGGCAAGCCGTTGACGGTTTGCCTGGCCGAAGACCGCCCGGTGAAGACGCGATAGAGTATCCGCCCGGGCCGCGGAACCTTTCGCGGCGGCGCGTCGCGGCTCGCCCCGGCGTCGGGTTTTCCGCTTTCCTCGATACCCTGCAATGGCTCGCGCGCGAGTACGGAGGGTTCGCCCACTTCAGCCTGCGGCCGCTGTGGTGGGACTTTCACTTCTACCTCGCCGACGATCCCGATGCAATTCGCGATCTCTTGGTCACCAACGCCCGCGATTTCGTGAAGAGTCGCGGCGCGGAGAGCCTCAAGCGCTTGCTCGGAGAAGGCTTGCTCACGAGCGAGGAGCCGCTGCACATGCGTCAGCGCCGGCTCGTGCAGCCGGCATTTCATCGCGAGCGCATCAGCTGCTATGCCGCAACGATGGTGGACGAGGCGTCGGCGAGCGCGGGCGCGCTCGTCGACGGAAGCACGATCGACGTAATGCGAACGATGATGCGCCTGACGCTCGGGATCGCGGCGAAGACTCTCTTCGGCAGCGACGTGAGCGCGCAGACGGATCGCGTCTATCGCGCGCTGTCGACTGCGATCGAGCTCGTCCCGACGACGCTCGGCCCGTTCGGAGAAATCGCCGAGAAACTGCCGACGCCGGCGAACTTTCGCTTCAAGCGCGCGCGCAAGGTCCTCGACGAAATCATGTACGGGATGATCGCCGCGCGGCATGCGGCGCCGGCCGACCGCGGCGATCTGCTCTCGATGCTGCTGCTCGCGCGCGAGGACGGCGAAGGGATGAGCGACTCGCAGATTCGCGACGAGGCGATGACGATCTTCATCGCCGGCCACGAGACGACGGCCCTCGCGCTGACCTGGGCGTGGTACTTGCTCTCGCAGAATCCGCGGGTCGAGCAGCGGCTATACGACGAGGTTGACGCCGTTGATACCGGCCGCGATCCGCTCGAGGCGTACGCGCGGCTGTCCTACACGACCGCCGTGATCAAGGAGACGCTGCGCTTGTATCCACCCGCCTGGGTGCTCGGCCGGCGCGCGATTCGAGATACCGAGATCGCGGGGTATCGCGTCGCGCGGGGGAGCGTCGTCTTCGCAAGTCCCTACGTCACGCACCGCAATCCGCGCTGGTTCGACGAACCCCAAGCGTTCCGGCCACAGCGGTGGGAGACGCTCGGCGAGCTCCCGCGCTTCGCCTACTTCCCGTTCGGCGGCGGGACCCGGACGTGCATCGGCGAGTCGTTCGCGTGGATCGAGGCAGTCCTCGCGCTCGCGACCCTGGCGCGTCGCCGGCGGTTGACGCTTGCGCCCGGGACAAAGGCCGACCTTGAGCCGCTCGTAACGATCCGGCCGCGGGAGCCGATCGTGATGCGGGTGCAGGTCCGCACGTAAAGGCTACCGCGCCGAGCGGGCGCGCAGCGGCTCCTCGACCGGCAGCTCGACGCCGGCGTGCTCCACGACGGCGAGATCGTAGATATGCCGCGCGACGACCGCATCCCACAAACCGATTCCCAGCGACTTGAACATCGTGATCTCATCCGCAGCATGACGCCCCGGCGTCTTGCCGGCAACGATGTCCCCGAGCAGTACCGCGCGATCCCACTTGAACATCTTTTCGTCGACCGCGATCTTCAAGTCGCCGGCTTCGACTATCGCTTGCGCCAAGTCCTCGACGGCGACGATCCCGCTGCGTTCGACGGCCTCGCCATCGACTTCGCGCCGGTGAATGTGGTTCGAGCCGGCGACGTTGAGATGCGCTCCGGGAGAAATCCAGGCGCCCCGCAGGACGGGATCGGTCGTCGTCGTCATCGTGATGACGATGTCGGCGCCCGCAACCGCTTCCTGCGCGCTCGGCGCCGCCTCGATCGGCTTCCCGATTTTTTTGCTCATCTCGGCGACAAACGGATCGAGGCGTTCGCGCGTCCGGCTCCACGCGCGAATGCGAGTGAGGTTGCGGACGTGGCTGACCGCCTCGAGCTGCGTCCGCGCCTGATGACCCGTCCCGATGATTCCCAGGGTCGAACTCTCCTCGCGGCTCATGTAGCGCGTTGCGACCGCACTGGCGGCGCCCGTCCGGATCGCGCCGAGCGTGTTGGCCTCGAGCAGCGCGAGCAGCTTCCCCTCGCCGTTGAACAGCAAATAATAAAAGGCGGTGCCCCGCTTACCGGCCGTGTAGACCTTGAGACCCATGACGTCCGCCCCGCCATAGGCAGCGGGCAGGACGTGCATCATCGTCGAGTCGGTGCGCGGGCGCTGACGCGGGCAATTCACCGCCCGGCCTTCGCCGAGCGCGCGCGCGGCGTCTTCGACCAGCCGGATCGCGTCGTGCATCGTGAGCAGCCGCGCGGTATCGGACTCTTTGAGATAGAGGATCATCAGAACGCCACCTTGCTCGCCCCTTTGAGCGCGAGCAGTTCGCGCGCCTCGGCGGGAGTCGCGACCTCGAGCGAGAGCGCTTCGAGGATGCCGCGAATCTTTTCGACTTGCTCGGCGTTGTTGGCGGCGAGCCGGCCCTTCCCGGCATAGAGGCTATCCTCGAGGCCGACCCGGACGTGGCCGCCCATCACGGCGCCCATCGTGATCAGATTCATTTGATGGCGCCCGGCGCCGAGGATCGACCACTCGTAGTTCTCTCTTCCGAACAGCTTGTCGGCGATCGTGCGCATGTGCGCGATGTTCTCGGGATCGGGTCCGATTCCGCCGAGGATTCCGAAGATCGTCTGCACGAACAGCGGCGGTTTCACCAGACCGCGCTCGAGGAAATGCGCCAACGTGTAGAGATGACCCACGTCGTAACATTCGAATTCGAACTTGGTCCCGCAACCTTCGCCGAGTTCATGTAAGACGCGCTCGATGTCGCGGAACGTATTCTTGAAAATCCCATCACGCGAGCCTTCGAGATACTTCGGCTCCCAATCGTACTGCCAGCGCGTGAAGCGCGCCGTCATGTGATAGAGCCCGAAGTTCATCGAGCCCATGTTCAGCGAGCACATCTCCGGCTTGGCGCGCAGCGGCGCCGCCAGGCGTTCTTCGAGCGTCATCGTCTGCGAGCCGCCGGTCGTTATGTTGACGATCGCATCGGTCGCGGCATGGATCTTCGGCAAGAACTGCATGAAGACGCCCGGATCGGGCGTGGGCCGGCCGTCCTTCGGATCGCGCGCGTGCAGATGCAAGATCGCCGCACCGGCTTGCGCCGCGCCGATCGCATCCTCTGCGATCTGATCGGGCGTAATCGGGAGATGCGGCGACATCGTCGGCGTGTGGATCGACCCCGTTACCGCGCAGGTGATGATGACCTTGCGTGCAGCTGCCATGACGAACTCGCTACGAAACCTTCGCCAGCCCGCGCACCGTGTGCGCGCAGTCCGCACAGATCTCCGGGTGTTCGGGATCGCTCCCGAGCTCGCGAAATTTCCAACAGCGCGCGCACTTCGAGCCGTGCGCCGCCTGGAGCGTCACGCCGGTGACGCCGTCGGGCGCGTGATCGAGTTCGACGACGTGCGAGACGATCAACGCCTCGCGCAGGTTGTCTCCCAACCCTAAGAGCCGATCGTAGAGGTGACGCTCGACCAGCACCGCTGCGTCCGCCTCGAAGTCGCGCGGCGTCTCATTGGCTGCGACCTGCGCCCGTAACGCCTTGAGAACGTTCCATTCTTCAAGCGCGATCTGATCGAGCTTCTCCACGTGGGGAAACGGGATGTCGAAGACGCTCTCGTGCGCGCCGCGCAGCCGTTCGGGGACGAACTGCCACGCCTCTTCGGCCGTGAAGGAGAGGACCGGGGCGAGCAGGACCACCAGGGTGCGCAAGATCTCGAGGACCGCGCTCTGTGCGCTGCGCCGCCGATGGCCCGCCGGCTCTCCCGAATAGAGCGGATCCTTGAGCGCATCGAGATAGTAGCGCGAGAGATCGTCGTCGAACGCGACCAGCGCCAAGTACGCGTCGTGCAGCCGGAAGTTGCGATAGTGTTCGACGACGTCGCGTGACATCGCGTCGAGCGCGGCCAGCGCGAGCCGGTCGTACGGCGCCATCTCTTCGCGCGAGAGGACGTCCTCGGGCGGCAGATCGCCCAGAACCGAGATCAAGAAGCGCAAGCGGTTGCGGAAATTGCGGTAGACGTTCCCGATGTTTTCGAGCATGCTGCGCCCGAGCCGCACATCCGCCGTGAATTCGACCGACGCGACCCACAAACGCAGCACATCGGCGCCGTAGCGATCGATCCCCTCTTGCGCGCCGATGTAATTCCCCGCCGACTTGTGCATCGCGCGACCATCTTCGTCGACGACCCATCCGGTCGAAACGACCATCTTGTACGGCGGAGCGTCTTTGGTCGCAACGGCGGTCACGAGATTGCTGCGGAACCAGCCGCGGTACTGGTCGCTCCCTTCGAGATACGCGTCGGCCGGCCACGGCAAACCGTTCTTGCCGAGCACCGCGCGGTTGCTGACGCCCGACTCGAACCAGATGTCGACGATGTTCATCTCTTTCGCGAAAGTCGTCCCTTTGCAGTGCGGACAGCTGAAGTTCGGCGGCAGGAAACTCGTGACGTCGTCGGTCCACCAGATATTCGCGCCTTCCTTGCGGAAGCGCGCGGCGACGAGCTGTGCGACCTCGGGATCGAGGATCGACGTCTGGCACTTCTGACAGATGACGGCCGGGATCGGCGTCCCCCACGTGCGCTGCCGCGAGAGGCACCACTCGGGGTGGTTCTCGATCATCTGCACCATCCGCCCCTGCCCCCATGCCGGGACAAAGCGGACGCCGGGAATCTTTTCGAGGATCTTCGCGCGCAAGCCGTTTCGATCCATCGACAAGAACCACTGCGCGGTCGCACGGAAGATGACGGGGTTCTTGCAGCGCCAGCAATGCGGGTACGAGTGGACGTAGTCGTCCGCCGCGATCAGTGCCCCACTCAGGCGCAGATCGTCGATGATCTTGTCGTTGGCATCGAAGATGAACAGCCCGGCATACGGGCCCGCCGCATCGGTAAAGCGACCGGCCTGATCGACCGGATTGAGAACCTCCAAGCCGTACTTGACGCCCGTCTCGAAGTCGTCGGCGCCGTGACCCGGAGCGGTGTGAACGACGCCGGTGCCCGTCTCCAGCTCGACGTATTCCGCGAGCACGACGAGCGAATCGCGTTCTGCAAACGGGTGACGGACCTTCAGGCCTTCGAGATCTCGACCCAAAACGATAAACTTCGCATCGTACCTGTCGACGAGAGGATTGGCAAAGCGCGAAAGAACTTCACCGACGAGCGAATCCGCCATGATCAGCCACTCGCCGTCGAAGCGTATCATGGCGTACGGGGCATCCGGCTTGACCGCCAAGGCTTGATTCGCGGGCAGCGTCCATGGGGTCGTCGTCCAGATCACGAACGAGACTCTCGCTCCGTCGTCGGGAGCCCCAAATCTCCGGAAGATTTCGCCGCGTTGCGCGTCGCTTGCGCTGAACCGGACGTAGATCGACGGCGAACGATGATCGTGATATTCGATCTCGGCCTCGGCCAGCGCGGTCTCGTCGTGCACGCACCAGAGGGTCGCACGTAAGCCCTTGTAGAGCTGATCGGCGCGCGCGAGGTCGGCAAGTGCTTCGACGATCGTCGCCTCGTACTCGGGATCGATCGTCCGATACGGCCGGTCGAAATGCCCGAAGCAGCCCATGCGCAAGATCGTCTCGCGTTGAACGCCCAGCCAATACAGCGCGCGCTCGCGGCACTTCTCGCGCAGCTCGACCGGATCGACCTTGTGAAAATCCAAGCCCAGGTGCTTGAGCGTCTCGAGCTCGATCGGCAAGCCGTGCATGTCCCAACCGGGGACGAAGTCGGCCCAGCGCCCGTCGAGGAGGTTGATCTTCACGAACGCGTCCTTGAGCACGCGATTGAGAAACGTCCCCATGTGCAACTCGCCGTTGGAATAGGGCGGTCCGTCGTGCAAGATCCAGGGCGTGCCGCCATCCCGCTTGTTCTTCTCGAGGCGCCGCTGGTAGACGCGCGCCTGGTTCCACCACTCGACTCGGGACGGCTCGCGCTTGGGGAGATCGGCCCGCATCGGAAAAGCGGTCGTGGGAAGATTCAGCGTATCGCGATAGTTGGCGGTCCCCATAGGACCGTCTGGGTTTTGTTTTAAAAAGCGCAGCACCTTGCGCGGCGTGGGCCCCCTACTCTATTAGCGCATCCAGGACCGCGAAGTTGCGCTCGGCGCGAGCGCGCGTCTCGCTCATCGCGTGATGCAGATGACGCGCCAGCTCTTCGCGGCTGGACCAAAATACGTCGAGAGCGCTCTCGATCTGCTCCTTCGACGGCGGTTCGGCGGCCGGATCGACGAGCGGCGGGAGCGGATAGCCCAAATCCTCACAGAGCGCCGAGACTTTCGGATCGTAGGGGATCGCGAGAAACGGAACGCCGAGTCGCGCCGCCAGGATCAATGCGTGGAGCCGCATCCCGATGACGGCCCGCGCGCGTCCGATGACCGCCGCGGCGCCCGCGAGATCGTGCGCGGGGAGCAGAACGGGAGACGAACGCGCCATGCGAATAACGCGCGTCGCAGCCTCGGCGTCGCTCGCGCCGCCGAGCGGCAAGAACGCCGCGCGTGCGCCGTACCGCTCGGCCAGAATGTCGACCGCGTTCGCGACGGTGCGCGCGACCGCGGAAAAGTTTGCGCTCGAACGCACCGAGACGACGAGGAGCGGCCCGCTCTCATTCCCGAGCCCTTCGGCAGCGAGATCACCGGCCGGCATGGGGTCGTATAAGAACACCGGATCCGCGGTTCGCTCGACGGTGACGTTGGACAGCAGCTGCGTCAAGAGCGTGCGCGAGCGCTCGTCCCGGACGGTCGCGGCGCCGATCCCGCGACAGGCGACGCGCACGATTGCGCGCCCGATGAAATCGAGGGGACCGATTGACTGCGCAAAGATCATCGTCTTCTTGCCTGCCCGGATTGCGGTGCGCACGATCCCGGCGTAGTACAGGAGGCTGCGCGTGCTCGTCGCGTTTTGGAATAGACCGCCGCCGCCCGAGAGGACGGCGTCGGCGCGCACGATGGCCGCGCGCACGGCCCGCAGATCGGCGCGCGGCGTCGCGTCGACGCCGTAAATCTTCGCCGTTGCCGCCGGATCGGCTGAAAGGACGTCGAGCTCGATCGCCGGCCGGCGGCGCCGGATCCCGTCGACGATCGTCGTAAGGAGCGCCTCGTCGCCGAGATTGCCGAACCCGTAGTATCCCGAAATCAGAAGGCGCAGGCGACCCTACTCCGTGGTCTTTACGAAACGCCTGTACGCGATGACCGCGAGCACGCCGATGATGATCCCGACGACGAGCCCGTTGATCAGGCGCAACGCCGAGATCTCAAGCGGCGTGTGCAGATGCGAGAACGTATCGACGACGTCGGCCAACCCGACGCCGGCGCCGAGCGCAATGATCCAGCTCCAGCGGCGTAGATCCCGCGCCGAAAGCGCGGGGAGAAGCATCACGAGCGGCCACGCCAGGACGAACTCTTTGAAGCGCGGGCGGACCGTCAAGATCGCGGTGAGGTGCGAGCGCAGCGCTAACTCGAACGCTGAAGGTGCGACGTCGCTGTCATTCCCGCTGCGGCTGATGAGAAAGAACGCGCCGGTGACCAGGATGACGCCGAAAGCGAGCTGGTAAAGGCGGACCGGCGAACCGAGCACCGCGCGCCATCCACCCGGCGGCGCACCGAAGCGCGGAGATGCGATCGCAAAGCCCAAGATGACTAGGGGCGGGACGATCAGGATCAGCTTGACGCCGCTGAACCGGTCGATCTCTTCCATCGTCAGCGGGGTGCTGAGCAAACTGATCACTACCAGCGCCCCGCCGAGCGTGATCGCGACCGCGATCGCGAGCAAGCGCAGGCCTTCGCGCAACGTCGCCCCGAGCGGTTTCGGCTCCGAACGCGCGAAGGCCGGTGCGATCGCGATCGCGCCGGCGACCGGAAAGAGCAGCGCTCCGCAGAGCGCTACCAGCTTGCGCGCGATGTCGGCGTGATGCAACTCGGCGGCTATTCCGAAGACGAGGAGATCGAGCGCGAACGCACCGGCCACCCACCAGACCGATCCGACGCCGAACAGATCGAGCAACAGGAGGAAGGCGGCCGGGACTGCGAGCGAGGCGAGCCCGAGGATCAGCGCTCGAATGCGAAACGCCGGGATCGGCGTCGCACGGTCGAGCGTGAACCCCGAGGCGCGCAACTCGCTCGCGATCCGGTTGACCAATTCGACGTTCGTCGCGAAAAGCGAACGATCGCCCCAAACGTGGAGCATAGGCCGGAGATACACGACGCGGATGTTCCGCTCGCGCACGCCCAGGAGGTAGCGCGCGATGATCGTTTCGGGATCGAGCTGGTCGAGTTCCGGCCGCGCAATCGCCAAGACCCGCGTCGTGAGCCCCGGAATCGAACGCGCAAGGTCCTCGTTTCCGCGCAAGTCTTGCGTCGGCACGTAGAACTCGACCGACCCGTAGTTGACGTGCGCGTGCGCGAAGGCGTGCGCCGTCGAGGGAATTTGATTCGGATAGCCGAGCACTTGCAGCCGGGTGCCGAAGAAGACGACCGTGCTCACGCGCGGGTAGCGCGTGAATCCGTCGAAGATCCCTTGGATCTGATCCGGCCCGAACGTTTCGTCGTTCTGGACGCGCGGGACGAGCCAGAGATCCGCGCCCGCCGCAAGCGCCATCTCGTCGGCGGTGATCCCGAGTCCGCTTCCGTTGAAGAAGTCGATCTGCGAGCGGATCTCGATGATCGACGGCAGGGCGCGCCGCAACACGCGAACGGCGCGCGCACCGAAATGGATGATCGATTGATCGCGAAAGCGCGGGAACTCCCTGGGATCGTACACCATGACGTATATCGCCGACGGTACGATGCGGCCGCTGCGGACGAGGGCGTCCAGGAACGGATCGGCGAGCGGCGTGATCCGAGCCTGATCGATCAGCCCCTGGCCCGTAAGGGAGACCGCGCCGCGTGAGCCGTTGATATCGGAACCCAGCTGCTCCTGGACGGCGAGCGACGTCAGCCCGGCGCGTCGGAGCGCGCGCAAGAAGCGCGCTTGATCGTAGCCGTACGATTGCGCGAGCGCGCTGAAATCGGCGTAATCGAGAGCGATCTCGACGTGCCGGCTCTCTTGCTCGTAGCCGTAGCGGACAACCGCCACGTACGCGCATGCGAGCAACCCGAGGGCCAAAATCGCAAAAAGAGCTTGACGCACGAGCGCGGGGTTCGGTATTCTTGGATAACTTAACTGCTATCCGGGCATAGGTGTCTTTCGCATGTCGCTCTCGCAACCAGCGCACGCGCGACGCACCCGCTTCGCCGGCTGTACGACGTGAAGACGACGACTGTGTCGATCGGCGCGTTCGAGCTTGCGAGCGGCGCGCGCCTCGACGACGTCGTCCAACGCGTCACGATCTACGGCGAACCGAAGACCGACGGTTCGAACGTCGTCCTGGTCGCACATGCGCTGACCGGTTCGAGTGCCGCGATGGATTGGTGGGGCGGGTTGATCGGTGAGGGCCGGCTCTTCGATCCGGCGCGGTATTGCGTCGTGGGGATCAACGCGCTTGGGGGATGCTACGGGTCGACCGGCCCCGCCAGCCCCGCATCCGACGGCAAGCCGTACGGCTCGCGCTTTCCGATCGTGACGGTGACGGACATCGTCAACGCGCAAGCTGCGGCGCTCGAGCGTTTGGGCATTGCTCGCATCGCCCACGTCATCGGCGGCTCGCTCGGCGGGATGCAAGCGCTCGAGTGGGGCTTGCGCCATAGCGACCGTGCCGCACATGCGATCGTCGTCGGCGCGTTCGACGCGCTTTCGGCGATGGGCATCGCGCTCAACACGGTTGCTCGCGAGGCGATCTACGCCGATCCACACTATCAAGGCGGCGACTATTATGAAGGCGAGCCGCCGGCGCGCGGCGTCCGCCACGCGCGGATGATCGCGATGCTCTCCTACAAGAGCGACGTCCTGCTGGAAGAGCGGTTTTCCAATCGTATCGACCGCAAGGGCGGAGATCCGTGGCGCAACAAAGACGATCGATTCGACGTCGAAGGCTATCTCGCGTATCAAGGCGACATCTTCGTCAAGCGGATGGACGCGAATAGCTACCTCGCGCTGACGCGCGCGATGGATCTGTTCGATGCGCGCGAGTACCCCCTCGACGGCGTACGCTCGCGATTCACCTTCGTCGGCATACAAAACGATTGGCTCTTCCCGGCGCCGTACGTGCGCGCGACCGCCGCCCGTCTCGCCGAAGCCGGAATCCGCACCGTCTATCTCGACATGCCCTCGCATCACGGACACGATGCATTCCTAGCGGAAGACGTCGAACTCGGCGAATTGCTACGCCCGATCGTCGAACCACCGGTCGCTGCTGCGCCCGCGCGCCGGCCCGTCGCGCCATAAAACAGGAAGGCTCGCCGTGAAGCGAGCCGTTCGCTGCCGTCGCGTAGCAAGGTGACTCGCTACCGGGTGTGGGCGACGTCTTCATGTGAGAACCGCGCGCCCACGTTCGCGGTGGGCTTCCGTTTCTTTTCAGCCGTTGCGGCGGTCCTGGCCCCGTGAACCGTCCTCACCGAACTTTTACAAACGAGCGAGCCGTCGCTTAGGCTAGCGGGAACGCCTACTAAGAGCACGGTTTCTCCGAGCTTGCGCCGAAGCGGGACGTTCCTCCAGCATTATGCCGACCTCCACCACGCCCACCTCGCATCACTGGCTCCCGTTCACGCAAATGGCGACATTCGATGCGCGGACGCACACGTTCGTCCGCGGGTTCGGGACGACGCTCGTCGACGCTCGCGGACGCGAGGTCTTCGACGCGATCTCGTCGGTCTGGACGACGATCCACGGGCATTGTCATCCGGCGATTTGCGATGCGATTTGCCGTCAGGCCGCGATCCTCGACCACGCGACCGCGCTCGGCGCGACGCACCCCGTCGCCGAGGAGCTCGCGCGCCGGCTCGCCGCCCTCTCCGGCCTCGACTACGCATTCTTCTCGAGCGACGGCGCAAGCGCGATCGAGGTCGCGCTGAAGATCGCCCTCAAATACTGGCACAATGCCGGCGAGCCCAAGCGGACGCGCTTCGCGCGCTTGGTCGATGCCTATCACGGCGACACTGCCGGCGCGATGAGCGTCTCAGCGATCGGGACGTTCAAGTCGGAGTTCGGTCCGATTTGCTTTGATGCGCTCACGTACGATGCGCTGGGCGAAGTCTTGGAGCGCGAGGACTTGGCCGCGGTGATCGTCGAGCCGACGGTGCAGGCCGCCGCCGGGATGCGGATCGTCGAGCGCGCAGCCTACGAGCCGCTCCGGCGCAGCCATGCGCCGCTCCTTATCGTCGATGAGATCGCTACCGGATTCGGACGGACCGGGCCGATGTTTGCGTTCTCGCCGCTCGGCCTCGAGCCCGATGTCCTGTGCTTGGGGAAAGGCGTGACGGGCGGCGCCCTCGCGCTCTCCGCGACGCTCGCGAGCGAACGGATCTACCAGGCGTTTCTGGGCGAGCTCGACGAGGAGCGGCATCTCTTCCACGGCCATTCATACGCCGCCAATCCGATCGCGTGTGCGGCGGCGCTCGCCTCGCTCGAGCTGTTTGCGCAGGAACGCACCTTGGACAACGCGGCGGCTCGCTCGGCCGATCTCGAGACCCTGCTCGCGCCCGTCGCAGCCCATCCGCACGTCCGCGACGTTCGCCGCGCCGGGCTCATGTGCGGGATCGAGCTCGACGACCGCGAGCGCGCGCGGGACGCGGTCCGAGCGCTCTACGATCGCGGCCATTTCACGCGTCCGATCGGGAGCGTCGTCCAGCTCGTCCCGCCATTGTGCAGCACGCGCGCGGAGCTCGCGTCGTTCGTGGATGCGCTGCTCGCGGTCTTGGACGCTTGAGCTATCTCCGGCGCGCCCGGCGCGTGCTCGACGAACTCGACGCTGGGAACTTGCGGCGGACGATCCGCGAGCACCGCGACGACGTCGTCGACTTCTCGTCCAACGACTACCTCGGCCTGTCGCGGCACGGCACGGTGGTCGGCGCGTTGCGCGCCGCGCGGCGTGCGGGCTCCGGCGGAGCACGGCTTCTAGCGGGCGCCCACCCCGAACATCGCGCGCTGGAAGAAGCGCTTGCCGAGCTCGTCCGCCGCGAAGCAGTGCTGCTGTTTTCGTCCGGCTACATGGCGGCGCTCGGGGCGATCGGCGCGCTCGCTTCATGCGTCGACGCGGCCTATTCCGATGCACTCAACCACGCTTGTCTGATCGACGGCTTGCGCGCGACGAAACTCACCCGAACCATCTATCCCCATCTCGCGCTCCCGCAGCGACGCGATCCGGCCGCGATGATCGTGAGCGAGACGATCTTCGGGATGGACGGTGATGGGATCGACACCGGCGCGCTCGTTGCCGCGCTCGGGACGGACGACGTCGCGCTGCTCGACGAAGCGCACGCACTTGGAATCGCCGGCCCCGGCGGCGGCGGACTCGCCGCCGGGCTCGATGACCCGCGCATCGTCGTCGTTGGAACGCTCTCGAAGGCCCTCGGCGCGCTCGGCGGATTCGTCGCGGGGCCGCAGACCGCGATCGCGCTGCTGCGGAACACCGCGCGCACGTTCGTTTTCGATTCGGCGCTCCCGCCGGCAGTCGCCGCGGCGGCGCGGGCCGCCGTCGGGATCGTTGCGTCCGCCGAAGGCGAAGCGCTGCGCGAGCGCCTTGCATCGCGCGCGAGCAGGCTGCGTGCCGCGCTCGAACGGCTCGGACGGTCCGCGGACGGGTCCGGCGCGGTCATCCCGATCGTCGTCGGCGATGCGAGCGAGGTGCTCGCGGTCGCCGCGGCGCTCGCCGAGCGCGGCTTGCATGTCCCGGCGATCCGGCCACCGACTGTCCCGCAAGGAACGTCGCGACTGCGCATCACGCTCCGGGCCGACCATACGGACGATGAGATCGATGCGCTGGCAAGCGCGCTCGCAGCGGTCCTCCCGCATCCGGCCCTCTTATGAGCAAGCTGCGCGGCGTCTATGTCACCGGGACCGATACCGACGTGGGAAAGACGCGCGTCTCCGCGGCGGTCGCGCGGGCCTGGTGCGACCTGCGGACGGTCCCGACGATCGTCAAACTGGTCCAAACGGGGATCGCGCGCAGCGACGCGGGCGACGCTCAGCTCGCCGCCCGGTGGGCCGGCTCAAAATGGCGTGAACTCGGCCGCTTCCGCGCGGCCGCCGACCCATGGTCGGCCGCGCTTGCGGAGTCGAACCGGCCGCTGCGGGTCGCGCAACTTCTCGCGGGCGTCCGCGCTTGCGCCGAGCCGGTCGTCGTCGAGGGAACCGGGGGCGCCGCCGTCCCACTTAACGAGACCGAGACCCTCACCGACGTCGCGGTGCAGACCGGCCTCCCCGCGATCGTCGTGGTCGGCTTGCGGCTGGGATGTCTGAATCACGCGTTGCTGACCATTGCATATCTCCAAGAGAAGAAGATACGAGTCGCCGGCCTCGTCTGCGTCGAACGGTGGCAGCCGGTCGATGCCGCGTATCGAAACGACGTCGTGCGAACGCTCGAGCCGCACGCTCCCCTGCTTGGAACCGTCGCGTTCGATCACGATCCGCAGCGCAGCACCATCGCTGCCGCTCCGCTCTTCGCATCGTTCGTAGAGGAGGCAACATCATCGACCACGCGATCGTAGACGCCCGCCGCAGGCTGCTCGAAGAGCGCCGTCCGGCGGGCCGCGCGCAGCTCGACGCGCTCGCAGCACTCCCCGCCGGAGAACTCGCCGATCTGCTCGCGCTTGCCGACGACGTGCGGACCTCCTTCGTCGGCAGTCAGGCCGCGGTCGAGGTACTCTTCAATGCCAAACGCGGCGGCTGCTCCGAGGACTGTCATTTCTGTTCGCAGAGCGCGCGCTACGCGAGCGACGTGCAGGCTGAACCACTGCAAACCGTCGAGTCGTTCCTCGAAGCCGCACGCGCCGCGCACGCGCGTGGAGCCGGAGAATTCTGCATCGTCGTCGCCGTGCGTGGTCCTTCGGACGCTCTGCTCGGACGCGTCGCCGAATCGGTCCGGCGCATCAAGCGCGAACTCCCGCTGCGCGTTGCGGTCTCGCTGGGCATCATGACCGAAGCGCACCTGCGCGTCCTCGTCGAATGCGGCGTCGACAAGGTCAATCACAATCTCGAGACGTCGCGCCGTCATTTCCCGGCGATCTGCACCACCCATACTTATGAGGAGCGGCTCGAGACGTGCGCGCTGGTCAAACGCCACGGCCTCGAACTGTGCTGCGGCGGAATCATCGGAATGGGCGAAACGATCGAAGACCGGCTCGATTTCCTGGCCGAGCTGCAGGCGCTCGAACCCGCCGAAGTCCCGATCAACTTCATCAACCCCCGGCCGGGGACGCCGCTCGCCGAACAGTCGCTGGTCGAACCATTCGAAGCGCTGCGCTTCGTCGCGATGACGCGCCTCGCGCTGCCCTCGGCGCTGGTCCGCTTTGCGGGCGGGAGGGAGATCACGCTTCGCGGCCTGCAAGACCTCGGGATGCGCAGCGGCGCGAGCGGCCTCGTCATCGGCGACTATCTCACGACGAAGGGCCGTCAAGCCGAGGACGACTTCGCGATGCTCGAACGACTGGGCTTCGAAGTCATGGCCTAGGCCTATGCCGCGTTTCTTTACAATAACTTTACTCCGAAGGACCGTGTGATGGCCCACGGCATGAGCCTGCGGGAACGCGAACGAACGTAAGCTGCGTGCGTGCTCAGCTAGCCGGGGTTCTGGTCTCGCTCGTTTTGTTGGTGTCGCCAGCCGGGACGCCCAGCGCAGCGGCGGAGCCGCCGCTCCGGCTCGGCGTCACCGCCAGCGATGCGTTTGCAGAAGGCTATTATGCCCAGGAGATGGGCTTCTTCAAGAAGGCCGGCTTGAACGTCGAGATCACGCGGTTCACGACGGGCGCGGCCATCGCGACCGGCGTTTCATCCGGAGCAATCGACGTCGGCGTTTCGAACGTCGCCTTCCTCGCCCGTCAGATCGAACACGGCGCGCCGCTCGTGTTCATCGCCGGCGGCGGATTGTATTCGTCGCGGGCGCCGATCTCGGCGCTGTGCATCGCCAAGAACGCGCACATTGCGACAGCCAAAGACCTCGAGGGGAAGACCCTCGCGATCACAGCGATCGGCGATCAAACGCAGATCGGCGTTTCGGCCTGGCTCGAGAAAAATAACGCGGACCCCTCGAAAGTCCGCCTCATCCAAATCCCATTTGCAGATATGGGCGCGGCCATTCAAAGCGGGCTCGCCGATGCTGCGATGATGACCGAGCCCTGGCTCTCCGCGGCGTTGCACAACGGGAGTGCGCGCATCCTCGCCAAGCCTTATGATGCCGTTGCGCCGGAGTTCCTGATCGGAGTGTGGTTTACGTCCACTTCGTGGTACGCGAAAAACATGACGACGGCCAAGCGCTTTGCCAGCGTGATCTACGAGACGGCGCGCTGGGCCAACGCGCACCACGACCAGACGGCGCCGATGCTTGCAACCTTCGCCCGGCTCGACGTGCAAACGATCCGCGCTGCGACGCGCGCTCCGTATTCGACCTCCCTCGCCCCGGCTCTGATCCAGCCGCAGCTCGACTGGGCATACAAAATTCGCGCCATCGATGGACCGCTTAACGCGAACGACATCATCGCGAAGTGAAGTTTGCGGTGTCCGTCCGGCTCGGCGCATTGCTCGTCTCGACCACCCTCTGTGCTTCGCCGGCGGCACCGCTCGCCGCGCAGCCCGAACCGGTTATCCGCGTCGGGATGACGGCCGGCGACGCATTTGCCGAGGCCTATTATGCGCAAGAAACGGGACTCTTCAAAAAAGCCGGGATACGGGCCGAAATCAGGCCGTTCAGCACCGGCGCGGCCATCAGCACGGGTATGAACTCCGACGCGATCGACGTCGGCATCTCGAACGTCATGAACGTCTCGAAGGCCGTCGCCCGCGGCGCCCCCTTCGTCCTCCTCGCCGGGGGCGGGATGTATTCGGCGAAAAGCCCGATCGTCGCGCTGAACGTTCTGCGCGACTCTCCGATCCGCAGCGCAAGGGATCTCGAGGGCAGGACGGTCGCGATCACCGCGCTGGGAGATACCGCCCAGGTCGGAATCGCAGCCTGGATGGATCGCAACGGCGCAAGCGCCTCTAAAGTCCACTTCATCGAGCTCGCGTGGGCCGACCAGGAGGCCGCGCTCGAGAACCGGCTCGTCGACGCGGTCCTCGCCACCGAGCCGTGGCTCTCAGCAGCGCTAAAGAGAGGCTACGCGCGCGTCCTGGCCCGCCCGTACGATGACATCGATTCACAGTTCGTGATCGGCGTCTGGTTTACGACGGCTACGTGGTACGCCAAGAATCGAACGCTTGCGAAACGCTTCGCCGACGTCATCTACCAAGCCGGAAGGTGGGGAAACACCCATCACGAGCAGTCGGCTCGGCTCCTTGCAAAGTATTCGAAGATCGACGTCCAAACGATCCGATCGATGACGCGGGCGCCGTATGCGCAAAGCCTCGACGTCTCGCTGATCCAACCGCAACTCAATCTGGCGTACCGCTACCACACGATCGACCGGCCGATCGACGCAAGCGCTTTGATCGCGAGATGAGGCTCGCTCGGCTCGTCGCGCTCCTCACCTCGATCGTCTTCCTCGTCTCGGCCGCACCGGTAGGCGCTCAACGGGAGCAGGTCATTCGGATTGGGACGACTGCCGGGGACGCCTACGCCGAAGCGTACTATGCGCAGGAGTTGGGACTCTTCAGGCAAGCCGGCTTGCGAGTCGAGCTTCGAATGTTCAGCTCAGGCGTCGCGATCGCAACCGGAGTTGCGTCGGGGACGATCGACCTCGGCATAGCGAACGTCATTTACCTTGCAAAGACCATCAGCGGCGGAACGCCGTTGGTGTTCCTGGCGGGCGGCGGGCTGTACTCGAGTAAGACGCCGATTATTGCGCTCGTCACGAAGCGGAACTCTCCCCTTCACGGCCCGCGAGATCTCGAAGGCAAGACGGTCGCCATCGCGGGCCGGAGCGACCAAAGTCTCGTCGCAATCGACGCGTGGATGGATCGAGGCGGTGCGGACTTCACGAAGGTCCACTTTATCTACATCCCGCTGGGCGAGATGCAGTTCGCGCTCCGGAACGGCCTGGCCGATGCGGCGATGATCACCGAACCATGGCTCTCCGCGGCAGTGAAGAGCGAGAATCTGCAGGTCGTTGCGAAGCCGCACGACGCCCTCGGGTCGCAATTGGTGATCGGCGTCTGGTTCTCAACGGCCCAGTGGTACGCCACGAACAAGGAGCTCGCGAAGAAGTTCATCACCATCATCTACGAGGCCGGGAGCTGGGCAAATGCCCATCACTATCAGTCGGCGCAGCTCCTCGCAAAGTTTTCGAAAATCGACATCCAGACGATCGGCTCGATGGTGCGCGCTCCGTTCCCAACCATGCTCGATCCGTCGATCATCCAAGGCCAGCTCAACCTAGCTTATCGATACCACATCCTCGACCGGCCGATGAGCGCGGTCGATCTCCTCGCGAAGTAGCTACGGCCCTTCGATCGTTCGGACGAAGTTTTGCGGCTTGACGTAGGTAGCGAACGCCGAACGAACCGCGCTCGCGTCGGTAGCGAGGAACCGCTCCGCATCGATCCGGCTCTGATCGAGCGGGAGGCCCGTGGTGGCGTAGTCGAGCAACGAGTTTCCGATCGCATCGATCGCTGCGCCTCCGACGACCGCACGGCGCACCACCGACGCCTTGATCAGCGCGAGCTCGTCGTCGCCAACCGGCTCGGCCTGCATCTTGGCGATATTGGAGTCGATGATCGACTCGATCCGCGATTCGTTCGGAGGTGCCGAGGCGAAGCGAATCACGAAGCGCGAGCGAGTGGGCCCCATGGCAAACCGCGACGAGACGAAGTACACGAGTCCGGAGTTCTGCCGGAGATCGCGGAACAAACGGCTCAGCTCGGGCCCGCCGGCGCCGCCGCCGAGCACCGCATTGCCTAGCTGCAAAGGGTAGTACGCTGGATCCGAACGGCGAGCAGTGACGATCTGCTCGAGCGTGACGTCATCTTGCTGGACCGAGGGGATCGGCACGTGGACTCTGCCGCCCGCATTGAGCGGAAGGGGCGCGAGTTCTAAATTCGGCGGTGCGCCGCCGGCGCGCCAACTGCCGAACGACGATTCGATCGCAGCGCGCGCACGCTGCGGCGTGACGTTCCCGATCACGACGATCGTCGTCACGTCGGGACGAAACGTTTTGGCATAGTACGACTTTACGTCGTCGAGCGTCAGCGACGCGACGGTCGGGATGCTCGGCTCGCGCAGCTCGGGATCGCCTGCGGGCAAGAGTTTCTGCGCCGCCTGCTTCACCGCGATGCTGTGCGTCCCGCTGTAGGTCGTCGCCAAGTCGGCCGCGACCCGCCGCCGCGCGATTTCGAACGTTGCGGAATCGAAGCGCGGCTGAAGGACGTTGCTCGCGAGCAGGCTGACCGATCGCTCGAAATTCTGCGGGGTCGCCTGCAAGCGAAAATCGGGGCCGCCGATCTCCATCGCATCCGCATCGTCGAGCTGGCGCTGGAACGTCGCACGATCGGCGGTTGCCGTTCCGTACTCGAAGAGCGCGCCGAGGATGTTCGCGACTCCGTCACGGCCCGGCGGCTCTTGCAAAACGGGGATGGTCTTGACCGATCCAAAAACGAAGACGGAGTTCGAGATCGCCTCGGGCTGAACGATCAGCGTGATCCCGTTGGGGAGCTTCATCTGCGCAAGAGGCGTTCCCGCCGCCGGGACGCGCACGTCATGAACGATCCCGTTCGCCCAGCTCGGGACGCGAAACGACGGCGCACGCGACTGCAGCGGATTCTCCGGCCCCTGCTGCGACGGCGCCGGAGCTCGAGAGGACGACGCGTTCGCCGAGGGCGTCAACGCGCCTATGATCGCGGACTTGACATCGAGATAGCGGGCCGCAATCCGATTCACGTCCGCCAGCGTGACCGCCGCGATGAGCTGCTGTTCCCGCGCGATCGTCGGTTCGCCGTCGAGCGCAATGGTGTCGGCCCAGTCGGAAGCGAGCTGCGAGATCGAATTGCGCCCGAATTCTTGGCTCGCGATCAGGCGGCGTTTGGTCGACTCGAACAGCTCGCGCGGCACGCCGTGTTGCGCGTAACCGGTGAGGATGCTCTGTAAACGCGGGAGCATCTGGTCCGGGTTGCTCCCCGGATTGAGCGCCGCGATCGCGAAGCACAGCTGACCCTCGGGAAAGTACGGCATCGCGACCCATTCACCGTCGAGCGCTTCACCGCCGGCGGCGAGCGCGTGCAGCGGACCGCGCTGCGCGTCGAGGATCCCCTGCAACACGTAGGACGTGACGAAATCCGGACTATTGATCCCCGGCATGCGGAAACCGATCGCCGCGAGCGGATAGATGAGCGAGCTTTCGCGCCGGATCACCGTCCGCTTGAGCGGGAGAAACTTCGCGCGTTGATGTTCGGGGATCGGCTTCTTCGGAATCGCTTCAAAGCGCGCACGGACCTGCGCGAGCGCGGCCTGCGGATCGACGGCACCCGCGATGACGAGGACCGCGTTGTTCGGCGCGTACCACTTGTTGTAGAAAGCCTTGATCTGCGGGCCGGTCAGCCGGTCGAACGACGCCTTCGTGCCGACACCGTCCCGAGCATACGACGTCCCGGCGAACGCTATGGCTTGGGCATCGCGGAAGAAGTCGTTCCCAGGGATCGAGTCGTCGCGGGCGACCTCTTGCTCGATCGCGCCGCGCTCGTCGGCCCACTGCGCTTGCGCATCGAGAACGTCGCGCATCCGGTCCGACTCTATGCGCAGAATAGCGTCGAGATTCGCGGCTGGGACGGTGAACTGAAATTCCGTCAGCGTATCGCGCGTCTGGGCGTTGAAGCTCCCGCCGAGCGCGGTGGCGATCGTCTCGAGCTCGCTCGAAGAGAGATTGGACGTCCCCCGATACATCATGTGCTCTTGAGCATGCGCCATCCCCGTGAACTGCGCCGGATCGTCGCGCGAGCCGACCAGATAGACGAGATCCGTCGAGACGACCGGCGCGATCGCGTTGCGGACGATGATGACGCGCAGGCCGTTGCGCAAGGTCGCATCGAGGATGGCGGGCGCCGCGCCGTTGATCCCGGCGGCGCTTCCGGCGAGCAGGCCAAGGGTGAGCAAGCCGGCGGCAACGGCGCGAAGGACGTAATGCATCATGTCTCTCGAACGTGCTGCAACGTGTCAGCGTTGCGCAAGGTGGGGAACAGGACCGCGCACGCCGCGACCGTGACTAAGGTCGCAACCCCGCCGGCGACGACCGAAGGGACCGTCCCGATCAGCGCGGCGACCGCGCCCGATTCGAAGCCGCCGAGCTGGCCGGAGGAGATGATGAACACCGACTCGATCGCGCTGACCCGCCCGCGCATCGCGTCGGGCGTATTGAGCTGGATAACCGCACTGCGGATCACGACGCTGACGACGTCAAAGGCGCCGGCGACTGCGAGTGCAGCAAGCGAGAGCCACAGCACCGTCGAGAGGCCGAAGATGATGATCGCGACGCCGTAGCCGGTCACGACGCTGAGCAGGAGCGAGCCGACGCGGCGACTTGGTGGATTCCGCGCCAGAAATGCCGCGACTGCAGCTGCGCCGATCGATGGCGCGCTGCGCAAGAGTCCGAGTCCGATTGGACCGGCATGCAAGATCGTATCGGCGTAAATCGGAAAGAGCGCGCTCGCCCCACCGAAGAGGACGGCGAAGAGATCGAGCGTGATCGCCCCGGCGATGATCGGCTGCGCGCGGACGAACGAAAAACCGGCAAGGAAGGCCTTCCACGTTTGCGGCTCCGCACTCCGCTCCGCTTGCGGGACGCGCAGCATCGACAGCCCGGCTGCTGCGATGAGCCCCGCGGCGGCCGCCATGCCGAATGCCGCGATCGTCGAGAACGCCGCGATCAGCACGCCGCCGAGCGCAGGAGACGCCATCGAGAGGACCTCGCGGCCCGAGACGTACGTCGCCTGCGCGTTGGCGTAGCGCTCGGCCGGGACGATGTTCGCAAGGAGCGTGCGTTGGGCGGGATTGGCGAGCGCTCGCGCGGTCCCCAAGACGAAAACCATCGCTAGATAAGCCCACGGTGAGCGAACCCCGGCCGCGATCATGACAACGAATGCAGCTGCGCATGCGACCTCGCCGAAACGGCCGGCAACGACGATGTTTCGCCGGCTGAAGCGATCGGCGAGCATCCCCGAAGCCAGTATGAAGAGGATCGCGGGGAGCCACATCATCAGTCCGACCAAACCGAGGTCGAGCGGGCTGCGTGTGATGATGAAGACCTGCCAGCCGATCGCCACATATTGGATTTGGACGCCGGCTTCGGCGCTCAAGAATCCGGCGAAATACGCGCGGTAGTTGGCATCGGCGAAGATGCCCTGCTTGACGCCGGCGTGGCTCACGCCTCACGGGGTACGCGGCGACCGCCAAAAAGTCCCGCGTTCCGGTTCTGCCTCATGAACGCGTCCTCCAAAACTGGTACACTAGGGCCATGCGGGTCTTGAGACTTTTGCAGCTGGTGGCGATCTGCGTTGCCCTCCTGCCTTTTGCTCCAGCGCGCGCCCAAAGCGACGTCCCGGTCCGGCTCAGCTCGTGCGCGATGATGGTAAGTTTTATGTACGTGTCGGACGCGGCGCTGATCGCCGCAGCCTTTACGAATCTCGGAAAGTTGACCGCCGACTGGATCGATTTTCGCATTTGGTGGGGTGACGGAACGGACGACACGATGCACGACGTCGGCAGCTTCCTGCCGGGCGCAACGATTAAGCACAACTGGTACGTCGGCTTGGGGATCCGCCAGATCGGCCCGACCTTGTGGAGCGAAGTTCGAGCCTACCCCTCACGTGTCCACTACGCCGATGGAAGCGAATGGCAGTCACCCTACGCGCGTCTCCCCTACGGTGAAGAATACGCGAAAGAGAAGCCGAGCTCCACGCGCTGCCGAATCTATCCGATCTAATGCGCATGAGCAGCCGGGCTGCGCTCCGCGGGGAAGCGCTGACGATCCTCTTGATCTCGTCAGCGCACTGGATCAGCCACTTCCACTTGCTGGTCCTCATCTCGCTCTTTCCGGTATTGCGCGACCGCATGCACCTGAGCTTCATCCAGCTCGGGCTAATCCTCACCGTCTTCAACGTCGTCTCGGTGATTTCGCAGACCCCGATGGGCTTTCTCGTCGATCGGTACGGCGCGCGCAGGCTCTTGACCGGCGGCCTCTGCATCGGCGGTATTGCGTTCATCCTCGCGGGGCTCACGCGCGACTACGCCACGCTACTCACCGCCGCGGCGCTCTTGGGAGTCTCAAACAGCGTCTACCATCCGGCGGACTACGCGATCCTCTCTTCACACATTTCGTCGGAGCGGATCGGACGGGCGTTCTCGTATCACACGTTCGCCGGATTTCTCGGGAGCGCGCTCGCGCCGCCGCTCGCGCTCGGAATCGCGCTGCACGCGGGCCTGGAAAGCACCTTCATCGCCGCCGGCGGCCTTGCGCTCGCGGTCGCCGTACCGCTTTCGTTTGCGCGCCGGCTCGACGGCATACCGCAGCATATGGTGCAACCACAGACCGCAGCGAAGGTCGGCGCACGCGCGTTGCTCTCACCGCTCGTCATCGTGCTGACCGTGTGGTTTGCGTTCTTGAATCTCTCAACGAGCGGACTGCAGAGCTTCTCAGCCGTCGCTCTGATGAAACTCTATGGGACGCCGCTTGCGGTCGCGAGCGCAGCGCTGACCGCTTACTTGATCGGAATCGCGACCGGGGTCCTCACCGGCGGTCACCTCGCGGATAAAACGAAGCGCCACGCCGACATCGCCGCGGCCGGCTTCGGGGTCATGGCGCTCGTCACGCTCGCGATCGGCTACGTCAATCTCGGGGTCGCCGTCGTCCTTGCTCTGGGCGTCGTGGGCTTCCTCGCGGGTTTGATCATGCCGTCGCGCGACATGCTCGTCCTCGAGTCGGCGCCGCCCGGCGCTTCAGGTCGCGTCTTCGGGATCGTCACCACCGGGTTCAACATCGGCGGCACGGTTGGCCCGATGATCTACGGTTGGCTGTTGGACGACGGCCAGCCGCGAACGATCTTCGTCGTTTCGGTCGGCTTCATGGTGTTGACGATTCTCATCGCGCTCGGGACCGACCGCAGCGAACGCGCGAAACGACTTTCGACTGCAAGCGCCCGTTCGGTCTAAGCGGTTGTAGAAAACGTGGGCGATGACGGACTCGAACCGCCGACATCCTCGGTGTAAACGAGGCGCTCTCCCAACTGAGCTAATCGCCCGTCAGGCGTGGTTCAACGCTTGGGAATCGCAGCCTTCCGGACGATCCGGCCCTCGTCCATCCACAGCTCGTGCGTCATGACCGCCGGGACGTCGTCGTGATGACTGATGACGATTAGGGCCGTCCCGCTCGCGGCCAAGTCCTCCAGCAGCTCGAGAAAGGCTGTACGAAACGCGGCATCGAGCCCGCTTGTCGCCTCGTCGACGATCACGACCTGCGGTGCTCGGACGAGCGAGCGCGCGATTAGGATCTTCCGCCGCTCTCCGAATGATAGCCGTAAAAAAGGCCGCTCGACCAGCCGTTCGAGCGCGAAACGTTCGACGAGCCGATCGACGATTCGCGCTTGCGCGCCGTCGAGCGGCGCGTAGAGCCCGACGCTCGCAAAAAAGCCCGACGCGATCACCAGACGCGCCGGAATATCCTGATCGTACGCGGTCTGGAATTCATCGGAGAGAAACGCGATCTCGCGCTTGAGGTCCCAAAGATGCGCCGGACGCGCGGCGCCGAAATGCCGCACGCGTCCCCCGTAAGCCGGATGAAGCAAGCCGGCGGCTAGCTTCGCCAGCGTACTCTTCCCCGAGCCGTTCGGTCCGTAGATCAACCAGTGCTGACCGGGATCGACTTCCCAATCGATGTCGTGCAGCACGAGCTGATCGTCAAGATAGACGTCGGCCCGTTCGATCTTGATCAAGAAATCCGGCTGCGGCAGCCGCGCCGGGACGCGTTGCACCGTGCGCCGTTCGCGCTTGCGCGCCGAGCCGGGCGTCGCTGCGCCGACCGGCCCGGCCGAGACGATCCGGCCGCCGCGCAGTCGCAGCTCGTGTGTCGTCGCGCGCAGGCGCTCGGAGGCGCGATGGGTGACGAAGACCGTCTGCGTTCCGCTCGCGGCGATCCGTTCCAGCAACTCCAGGATCGACGTTCGCGATGCGCGGTCCAAGCCGCTCGTCACTTCGTCGAGCAACAAGACGCGCGGTTCGTGGACGAGTGCGCGCGCAATCAAGATCTTACGCAGCTCGCCCTGCGAGAGCTGCCCGATATCTTTGTCGGCCAAGTATTCGATCCCCAGCGTCGCCATGAGCTCGTCGACGCGCGCGCGCTGCTCGCTAGACAAGGCAGAATGCAAGTAGTCGGTGTTGTAAAAACCCGTCGCGATCGCGGTTCGGGCCCCCAGCCCGAAGTCGAGCCGGACGTAGCGTTCTTGTTGCTCGGGGGAGACGAAGCCGATCCGTTCGCGCACGCCGACGGCATGCTGCGTCTCGACGCCGTTGAAGCGGTACGTCCGGCTCCCGACTCCGGGTTCGGGCCACTGATCGCCGCGCACCAAACGCAGGAACGTGCTCTTCCCCGAACCGTTCGACCCGGCCACCGCCCAATGTTCACCGGCTCGCAGGCTCCAGGTCACGTCGCTCAAGATCGCCCGTCCGCCGAGCTTGACGTTGACGTTCGAGAGCTCGATCAGCGGTTCGTCCGTGCGCTTAACCCCAAGATCCGTGCCGCGTTCGCTCCCGCGAGCAGCGCCTTGCATTCATCGTCGAGCGTGCTGCTCGCCGCAATCGCCTTGCCAGGCGGATCTTCCATCAAGGGAAACGGATAGTCCGACCCCAACATCAGCCGCTCCAAGCCGATCCGTTCGATCACGACGGCGAGATTCGCGACATCGTACGTCAGCGTGTCGCAGTAGAACGAGCGCGCGACCTGCGACGGCCGCTGCGGAAGCGCTTCGCGCAGATCGGCAAACGACGACCAGACTTGGTCCAGGCGCGGTAGGAGCCAGGGCAACGTCCCGCCGCCGTGCGCGAGGACGAAACGCAGCTTGGGATGTCGCGCGAAAAGACCGCCCATGATGAGCTGCGCGGCGGTGATGCCCGTCTCGCTCGGATAGCCGCTCGAAAAAACGAGCCGGTGGGCGCCGAGTCGCGCCGCGCCGGGGAAGCGCTCGGGATGCAGGAAGACGATCCCGTCGAGCTGCTCGCATGTTTGCCAAAACGGTTCGAAGCGCTCGTTCGCGACGTCGACCGGGCCGACGGCCGACCCGATTTCGACGCCGATGAGCCCGAGGTCGCGGACCGCACGCTCCAATTCCGCGCAAGCCGCGTCGACGTCTTGCAGCGGGACCGAGCACAAGCCCGCGAAGCGCTTCGGATTCGAGCGGACGAGCTCGGCGATACCGTCGTTCTGCACGCGCGCGAGCTCGCGGCCCGCTTCGGAGGGACAGTCGTACGCATACGTGACCGGGATCGGCGAGACGACTTGCATGTCCAGACCCCAACGGTCCATGTCGGCGATCCGCCGGCTTGCGTCCCAACTGCGATCGTCGATCGTCCGGTAGTGCGCCTCGCCGCGATAAAGCTGCCCGCAATCCGGCGCCTCAATCGCCAAGCGCGGCCAATCGGCGTGTGCGTTCTTCAAACGTTCGACCGAGCGTGGGATGTAGTGGGTGTGAAAGTCGATGCGCATCGCTTACGGCTCGAAACCTCGTCCGCTCGCGAGCGCTGCGGCCGCATTCATTGCTGCAAGCATCGTGAGGTGCGCGGCATTCCCCGTCCCCGCGATGTCGTATTCGGTCCCGTGCGGAACGTCGATACGGACGTACGGTAAGCCCAAGAAGACGGTAAATGCGCCGGTCTCGGCGGCGATAGACCTTTGATCGCGATCCGTCGTCACGATCGCGTCGGAACGCTTTTCGAGACCTTGCTGAAACGCTAAGTCGGGCGATATCGGTCCGCTCGCCTCGATCCCTTGCTCGCGCGCTGCGGCAACCGCTGCGGCCGCGTGCGAATCACTCCCCGCAACCACGACACGCGGCCGGGCAATCCCCCACCGGCGCAAGTGACGATCGACCGTGACGATGAGGCCGAGTAGCGCATCCTTCGTCAACGCCGCCTGCACGAGAGGGACTGTCCGCAACGGTCCGCTGATCCGCAGCGGAAACGTACCCGCCGGTTCGACCTCCATCGCGCTTTGGTGGTTCATCGGACCCACGACGAAACCGTCGATCTCCCCGGTTGTCGCGTATTCTTGCGCGAGCCGAGTCCATTCGACGCCGGCCCGCGCTGCGAGACCGGACGGCTGCCCGACCAGGTAGTCGGCGGCGCGCAGGTCCTGCGGGTCGATGACCGCGATGCTGCCGCGGCCGGGGAGATCGAGGGCTGCCGGATTCGAAACGACGCGAAAGCGCACGTCGACGTTGCAGACGTGCGCCGCAAACTGCAGCGCTTCAATGTTTCCAACGAAAATGGGGATACTGCGGTCCTGCGGTTCGCCGGTCGCCAGCGCCTTCACGCAGACTTCGGGACCGATGCCGGACGGATCGCCGATGACGATTGCGATCCGCGGTTTCCTGGCCAAGGACTAAGCTACGGCCCCATTCTCCGTGAGGATCGCCCGAAGCTGCTCGCCCAACGCCCGGCCTTCGGCGGCGGCGCCGTGCGTCTCGTCGGCCCCGACGCCCAGATAGCGCTCCATCACTTCGTTGGAATGCAAGAGTTCTTGGCCTGTCCCGGAGAGCGCGATTTTCCCCGTCTCGATGACGTAGCCGCGATCGGCGATCGCCAAGCTCATGCGCGCGTTCTGCTCGGCAAGCAAGATGCTCACGCCCATCGTGCGCAGCTTGACCAGCGTCTTGAAGATCTCGGTGACCAGCGTGGGCGAGAGTCCGAGCGACGGCTCATCGAGCAACATCAGCCGCGGCTTCGCCATGAGGCCGCGACCGATCGAGAGCATCTGCTGCTGCCCGCCGGAGAGCCCGCCGGCGAGACCCTTCATCCGTTCTTTGAGGATCGGGAAGATCGTGCAGACCTCCTCGATACGCGCGTGCAGCTCGGAATCGGTGAGCGAACGCAGCTGCGAATAGGCGCCCAGACGAAGATTCTCCTCGATCGTGAGGTCCGCAAAGACTTGACGCCCTTCGGGCACCTGAGCGATCCCGGCACGGACGCGCGCAGCCGTCGACGCGGGAAGGGGCGCATCTTCGTATTCGATCGTCCCCGACGTTTGACGCAGCAAGCCTGAAATGACTTTGAGCAAGGTCGACTTTCCGGCGCCGTTCGCGCCGACGAGCGCGACCATCTCGCCCTTTGCGACGCTGAGTTCGATCCCGTGCAGCACCGACGCCGAGCCGTATCCCGCGTGCAGGTCTCGAATGGCAAAAAACATCAGTGAGCCTCCGCGAGCACGGTATCGAGCCCACGGCCGACGTACGCCTCGATAACCTTCTCGTTGGCTTGAATCTCCTTCGGAGGACCTTCGGCGATCAAACGGCCCGCGTCGAGGACGAGCACGTGCTCCGCGATGCCCATGATCAGCGACATGTTGTGCTCGACGACGACGATCGTCGTCCCGGCGTAGCGGACCGCGGTGATCAGGCGCGCGAGCTCGGCCGTTTCGGAGTCGTTTAGACCGGCAGCCGGCTCGTCGAGCAACAGGACCCGCGGCCCGGCCATGACGGCACGCGCAAGTTCGAGCAGCTTTTGCGAACCCATCGGCAAGTTCGTCGCGCTCTCGTCTCTGTAACGCTCTAGCCCAAGAACGCCGAGAAGCGCTTCGGCCTTTTTGCGGATGCCCGCCTCTTCGCGCCTCACGCCCGGCAACCAGAAGGCTTGCGCCCACGGGTTACTGTGCACCGACAAGTGAGAGCCGGCCATAATGTTCTCCAGGACGGTCATCTCCGCAAACACACGCGCCGTTTGGAAGGTCCGGATCAAGCCGAGCTCCGCGATTTCGATGTCGGTCTTCCCTGCAAGGTTCGTCCCAAAAAACTCGACCGTCCCTTTGTCGGGCGGATAGAGGTTGGTGAACATATTGAAGAGCGTGCTCTTCCCGGCGCCGTTGGGACCGATCAAACCGATCAGAGAGCCTTCCTGGATCGAGAACGAAATGTCGCGGATCGCGTGGAGTCCGCCGAACCATTTGTCGAGGTTGCGGCCCTGCAGCGCAACGCTCATCGTACGACTCCTTCGCGCACGGGCGTACTTTCGATCTGGACCGGCGGCGTCTGCACCGGGCGGTCGCCCTTCTTTTTCATCGCAGCCAAGATGCCGCCGAAAATACCCGACGGTAGATACAGCAGCGCCCCAACGAGGATCAGACCTTCTGCAAGCGTCTTGAAGTTCGCAAGCGGCTGGAAGACGGTCGGTAACAGGGTGAGAATGACCGCGCCGATGACCGGCCCCACCAACGTCGTCTCGCCGCCGACGACCAGCATCGTGACCATCTCGAACGAACGCTGCGTGCTGACCATCTCAGGCGAGATGAATTGAAAATAGTAGGCATACAGGCTCCCGGCGACCGATGCAAAGCCGGCGCTGATCAGGAACGCCATGAGCTTATAGCGCGGGACGTTGATGCCCAACGCGCGCGCCGCAGTCTGATCGGTTCGTATCGCCCGCAAAGCGCGGCCGAAGTTGGAGCGGACCAGGCAGCTGAGTACGATCACGCCGATGACGACGAGGCCCCAGACCAGGTAGTAGTTCGCAACTTGGGTGTCGAACGTGTAGCCGAACATCGAGAAGTGCGGGATCCCGGCGATCCCCGAGGGACCACCCGAGAGGCCCGTCGCGCCGACCGCGACGGAGTCGACGAGCAGGCCGAACGCCAAGGTTGCGAGCGCCATATAGTGCCCGCGCAGCTTGACCGTGACGAACGAGACGACCGTCGCGCACGCGAGCGCGACGACGAGCCCGACCAAGATCCCGACGATCGGCGCCTGGCCGTAGCGCGTCGTCATGATCGCGGCCGAGTACGCGCCGACCGCCAAGAAGGCGGCATGACCGAGGCTGACTTGACCGCCGTAGCCCATCAGGATATCGAGCCCGAGGATCGCAAAGAACAGGATCCCCGTGATCACGATCGAGCTCAGGATCCCGCCCGTATTCAAGAAGAACGGGAGCACCGCGAGGACGACGAGCGCGACGATCCCGCCGATGATCGCGCCCTTGCGGCTGAGGCGGAGGGCCTCGCGATAAGCGTGGACCGATGCATCGCGGACGTCGACGCGGCGCTGCGACCCTGAACCGAGCAGACCCGTCGGTTTCCAAATCAGGACGACGAGCAGCAAGCCCAGCGCAAGCGTCGTCGAGAACAACGAGGAGACGTAGCCGGCCGCGAGCTGCTCGATGGTACCGAGGCTCAGACCGCCGATGAGCGCGCCGACGAACGAGCCGAAACCGCCGATCGCGACGGAGATGAAGCCCGACGACGTAAAGAAGCCGCCGCCGTCGAATTCGAGCGAGACGACCGGGCCGATCACCATCCCGCTGACGCATCCGATCGCGGCCGCAACCGAAAACGAGAGGACCGTCATCCGCGGAACGTCGATTCCCATCAACGCTGCGGCCGCCGGATTTTCCGAGCAGGCGCGCAACGCCTTACCGATCGTCGTTTTCTGCAAGACGTACCACATCCCGACGATGATGATCGCGGTGACGCCGAAATCCCAAAAGCCCTGCGTCGGAATGTGAATCCCGTTGATGTTCACCGGCGCAAAACCGGACCACGGCTGCAACTGGTAGGGCTGACTCCCCCAGACAAGGAGCATGACGCCCTCGAAGAACGTCAGCAATCCGCCGGTGAGCAAGACCATCCCACCCAACGGCAGCTTGCGCAGTGCCGGCTGGAAGATGAACTTCCCGAGCAGCAGTCCGACGAGGAGCGAAACGAGCAGCGATGCGATGAACGCGATCGGCAGCGGCAAAGGCGGGACGTGGAACGCACCGTAGCCGAAGCCGTTTTGGAACGAGTAGAGCGTCAACGCGCCGAAGACGACGAACGCACCTTGCGCCAAGTTGATCGCGCCCGTGACGCGAAAGACAAGCGCAAAGCCCAGCGCGACGAGGGCGAAGACGCTGCCTTGAAGGATGCCGCCGAGGGCGATCTCTATGGCTTCGCGCAACGCAGTACTACGCCGATACCGGCTGGCGCCGCAGCTCGGACATGCAGTGCTCGGCAAAGAGGCGCATCGTCCGGCGCGACCGCTCGATCGGCATCATCCCGAACGTCATCTGGAAGCTGAAGTTGACGTCGCCGAACTGCTCGAGCAGGAACTGGGCTTGCTCGACGGCGGCCTTGGGGTCGCCGATGATCGCGCGCGTGTCCTTGAGGACGCGCTCGTACGTGATCTCTTCGAGCCGCTGCTGGAGCGCTTCGTATCCTTTATATTGCGCACTGGCGCGGTCGTTCCAGCAATTGGCGGCGTCGTGGAACGTCGTGACGTACTGCTCGACGAAGATCCGCGCCTCGTCGCGCGCTTGTTCAGCGGTCGGCGCGACGTAGAGGTGCATCACCATCATGATCTTCCCGCCTTTGCCCGGATGGCCCGACGCGCGCCACGCGTCGTGGTACAGGCTGATGCACTCGCGCACGTGATCGAACTCGCCCAAGTACGGGACGATCATGAGGTTGAATCCGTTCTTGCCCGCGCTGATGAACGATTCCGGGGTCATGATGGCCGCGACCCAGATCGGCGGGTGCGGTTTTTGGACCGTCTCGGGGAGGACCCAGGCGTTCGGAATGCGGTGGAAGGGACCCTCAAAGGTCCGACCGCGAGGAGCATTCCACAGCTCGAGCATCGCTTGGATGCCTTCGTCGAAGCGCAGGCGGCTCTCGTCCATCGAGACCCCGAAACCGTCGTACTCATAAGGAAGGAACGCGCGCGCGACGCCGACGTCGAGCCGGCCGTTCGAGAGACAGTCCAGCAGCGCGAGTTCGCTGGCGAGCTTGAGCGGGTGGCTGAATGCCGGGAGCACGGCACCGGTGATCAGCCGCATCTTCTTCGTTCGCTGCGCCGCCGCCGCGAGGAAGACGATCGGAGACGGACAGTACCCTCCGTAGGGGTGCAGGTAATGCTCGACGATCTTGACGCCGGAATAACCGAGCCCTTCGCCTTCTTGGACGAGATCGAGGACATCGTTATAAAATTGCTGGCCCGTAATGCGGTCGGGCCAGGCGTCGGGGAAAATGTCGATCCCGAATTCCATAGCGTGGGAAGGCTCCTCTAGCGGCGGGAAGTTCCTTCGCTTCAGGGGGCCTTCCTGCGGGCAAAGCTTGCCTGAACTGCCCGGGGAAAGTCAGCTCACTTTTTCACGGCGGAACGTTTACAAAACTCGCAGAACCGGTCCGCCGGCGGCGCGATCCGCGCGGCGAGAATGCCGGCGACGACGCGCATGAAATCCTTCATCTGCTTCGGCCGGCGCGCGAGCAACGTCAGCCGCGATGCGCCGAGCACCACGCATGTGTTGCTCTCGATCGTTCCGGTGACCAAGAATTCCAGGTGGCCGAGGTGCGAGATGGACTCCGCGGCGCCCTTTTCGAACGGATGCTCGACGGCGAAGGCTTCGGCTTCGAGCTCCAGGTCGCGCTGTCTCTGTCTGCGCTCGACCGGGACGGCGATCTGGTACGCGGCGAGGCTCGTCGATCCGTCCTCCAGCTCGATGATCGCGTCGCTCCGCGACGAGAACACGAGCTCGATGTTCACGTCGGGAAAGCTGATCGGTTCCGAGACGACCGTGCGTCCTTGCGAAAGCACGCGAAACCGCGTTCCGCCGAAATCTTGCCACGAGCGCTTGGCTTGCGCGCCCTCCATCCAGCTCGCGGCGAGCGCATAGAATTTGTCGGCTGCCTCGAGTGCCGTGCTCCAGACGCGCCGCGTATCGTTCTCTCTCACGCGTACGAAGAGGCACCGGACGCAACGGTGGTACAGGTTGACGACTTCACGGGGATCAACCGTAAACCGCTGCGGTCCCCGGGCAGGGGCGTTCATACGAAGCTACAATAAGTCGAGCCGTTGCGAACATCCTGTACGGGAGACCATTGATGGCTGCGCCCTATCGAGCCGATCACATCGGCAGCTTCTTGCGACCGCCGGACCTTCTGAGCGCTCGCAAAGCCAACGTTGATGAGAATCAATTGCGGGAGATCGAGGACCGCGAGATCCTGCGCGTCCTTGCCAAGCAAAAAGAGCTTGGCTTTACGATCTTTACCGACGGCGAGCTCCGGCGCCGAAACTTCATGAGCGACTTCATGGACGCCGTCGACGGATTCGACATGGGCGGGGCCGTCGGCCGAATGTGGACGGGCGAGGGGGCGGAAGCAGCGCGCGTCGCCGGGATCGTAACGAAAAAACTCAAACAGACGGGCCGCTTGACCGGCCGCGAGCTGCCGTTCCTGAAGAAGCACAGTCCGGGTGCGATCAAGATGACGCTCCCGAGCCCCACCCAGTTTCCGGCGATCTCGTTCCAAAAAGGCGTCACCGACAAGATCTATCCCAATCACTCGGCACTGTTGAACGATATCGTCGAGATCACGAAGGGCGAGACGAAAGCGCTTGCCGACGAAGGCGTCGCGTACATCCAAATCGATGCTCCCCGCTACAGCTACTATCTCGATCCGAAATGGCGCGAGTACCTAAAAACCGAGATCGGGACGGATCTGGACAAGTCGCTCGATGAAGCGGTCGCGGCGGACAATGCCGTCTTCAAAGCCGCGAAACGCACGGGCGTCACGCTCGCGATCCATCTGTGCCGCGGAAACAATCGCAGTCACTGGTATGCCGAGGGCGGCTACGACAACATCGCCGAAAAGCTCTTCGGGACGCTCGACGTCGACCGTTTCCTCCTCGAATACGACGACGCGCGCTCCGGGACGTTCGAGCCGTTGCGCTTCGTCCCGAAAGGCAAGACGGTCGTCCTCGGATTGATCAGCAGCAAGCTCCCCGCACTCGAATCGATCGATATGCTCAAGCGTCGAGTCAATGAAGCGACGAAGTACGTCCCGATCGAAAACCTTGCGCTCAGTCCGCAATGCGGCTTCGCCTCCGTCATGGAAGGCAATTTGCTGACCGAAGAAGAGCAGTGGGCCAAGCTCAAGCTAACGATCGACGCCGCCCAGCAGATCTTCAAGTGATCCGCGCCGACAACGTCGGGAGCTTCCTGCGCCCGAAAGAGCTGCTCGACGCGCGGCTCGGCGATGCGCCCGTCAAGAAACTTCACGAGATCGAAGATAAGCACATCCTGCGCGTTCTCGGCAAGCAGAAAGAGCTCGGGTTCAAAATCTTCACCGACGGAGAATTGCGCCGCGCCGGCTTCATGGGCGACTTCACCGACTCGGTTACGGGGCTCGGCTCCGGCGAGGTCGTCAAGCGAACGTGGCACGGCAGCGATGAGATGGAGCAGGAGGCGCGGCCGCGCAGCACCATGCCGGGGTTCGTCGTCGAGCGAATCAAGCAGACGAAGCGCCTCACCGCGCACGAGGTACCCTTCTTGAAGCAGCATGCTCCGGGACCGGTCAAGATGACCTTGCCGAGCGCGACCCAGTTCCCGGCCATCGCATATAAGAAGGGGCGCAGCGAAAAGGCCTACCCGACGCATTCAGACTTCCTTCGCGACGTGACCGCGATCATTCGCGACGAGGTCAAAGCCCTCGCCGACGAGGCGATCTCCTACATCCAGATCGACGCGCCGCGCTACAGCTACTACCTCGATCCGAAATGGCGCGAGTACTTGCGCGGCGAGACCGGTATGGAACTCGACGCGCTGCTCGACGAGGCGGTCGCGGCGGACAACGCTTGCTTCGCCGTCGGAAAGCGCCCGGGCAACACGCTTGCAATCCATCTGTGCCGCGGCAACAACCGCAGTCACTGGTACGCGCGCGGCGGCTACGATGCGATTGCGGAAAAGCTCTTCAACGAGCTCAAGGTGGACGAGTTCTTACTCGAGTACGACGACGAGCGCTCCGGTTCGTTCGAGCCGCTCCGGCTCGTCCCAAAGGACAAGAGCGTCGTCCTTGGCCTCGTAAGCAGCAAGAACCCTGAGCTCGAGAGTGTCGATGTCCTCGCACGCCGGATCGATGAAGCGAAGAAATACATCCCGCTCGAACGCCTAGCGCTCAGCCCGCAATGCGGCTTTGCCTCGACGTTGGAGGGCAATTTGCTGACCGAAGACGAGCAGTGGGCAAAGCTCAAGCTCGTTGCGGACGTCGCTGCTAAAGTCTGGGGATCTACCTAGCTCCGACGGCTTCGCCGGTTACCTTCTCGCGGACTAAAGCGGCGCCGGCGCTCATCGCGCGGAGTTTGGCGCGCGCGACGCTCGCCGGCATGTGACGCAGTCCGCAATCGGGATTGACGACGATCCGGTCGGCCGGGACGATCGCGAGCGCCTTTTCGATACGTGACGCGATCAGCTCGGGCGTCTCGACGTCGGCGTTCTTGACGTCGACGACGCCCAGCCCCAAGGTAAACGACGGATGGTATTTCTTGAACAGCGCGAGATCGTCGTAGCCCTTCCGCGCAAACTCGAGCATCACTTGATCGACATGCGCATCGAGGATCGCGGGGAAGAGAAAATCGTAGTGCCCTTCCCACGCCGGGCGCGCATGCCGGTTGCCGTAGCAGATGTGTGCCGCCCACTCGACGTCGACGCCTTCGACGACGGTGTTGATCGCCTTGACGGCGAGCTCGACTTGCTCGGGATAGCCCGCCAAGAACGGCTCGTCGATCTGCAGCAGCGTCGCTCCGGCGTCCGCTAGAGCGCGCGCTTCTCGATTGAGGATGCGGGCGAACGCAAGGACGAGGTCGGCTTCGTTCGCGTACCCTTCGTTGCGCACGCGCTTCGAAAGCGAAAACGGCCCGGTGAGCGAGAACCTCACCGTCCGATCCGTTTGGTCGCGCGTGAAGCGATAGTCGTCGACGAGCCCCATCGGCGGCGACCCGTCTTCGCTCGGGACGGGACGGCGCACGACCGCCTCATAGTAGTCGTAGTAGTGGGTCTTGGCGGCATGCGGGATCTCGACGCCCGGCAGCCGTTCGAGGAAATAGTCGATGTCGTTGTCGCGCCGCAACTCGCCGTCAGAGACGATATCGACGCCCGCGCGTTCCTGATCTTTGATCGCCGCTTTGATCGCAACGTCGTAGATCTCACGCAGATATGCCCCGCTGATGCGCTGCTGATGGAAGTCGGTTTTCGCGCGCTCGAGCCATTCCGGGACCGAGTACGACCCCACGACGGTCGTCGGCAAAATGGTCTTTTGCATGTTATTCGCGGACCCGGGCGGTCATCGTGATGATGTTCGACTTGTCTCGATGCGCAAACTTCCGGAACCCGACGTCGAAACCGCGCCGCGCACCGACGGCTCGGAGCAGCGGCCCGTTCACCCAGTTGACGACCGAGCCGTCGTACTTGCCTGGGCCGCGGAAGCCGGTCGCGTACTGTTCCGTCTCGATCACGAAGAGGTCATGGCACTGGACGAAGCCGTGCGGATGCAAGAGGGGGAGCGTGTCGACGAAACTCGCGAGCGCGCCGTTGCTGACGTGCATCCGCACGTCACCGTCGGCCTCGAGGATCGAGCGCATGATCACGCCGCTCGTCCCGGGCGCGACCTCATACTGGTCGAGCGGTTGCAGGGGGACGTAGCGCTCTTCGAGTCCGACCGCATCCCACACCACGTGCCAAAAGCGCACGACGTCAGGGACGCCGGCGAACGCGTCGCGATAGGTCTCGGCGACAAGCTCGGGCCCCAAGCGCAGCAGCTTGGTGACGTATTCGGGGAGCAGATCGAGCGCGATCCCGAAATCGCCCGCGATCCGCTCGGCGGATTCGGCACTCAAGAACGCGCGCGTCTCGACTTGAAAGTTGTGACCGTTCACGCGCGCGATCTCGTCGGTCGGAAGGTTGTCGTAGACGTTGGAAATGTAGACGAAGAACGCCTTGTACTTCAGGAAGCCGAGCGTTTTTGACGGCTGCATCGCTTCGAGGACGAGTCCGCTGATGTGGTCGGCGTGCTTCGCAACGTTGTTGCGCGCGATGTCGAGCAAGTGCGGCGAATAGTCGCCCATGAGGTAGTGCAGGCGCCGGTAGTAATCTTTGCCTTGCTCGCGATCGAGGTTGACGAACTCGTCGAGCCACACGCGCGCCTGGTTCCCGTTGCCCACGCCCAGCTCGACGACGTGCAGTTGATCGGGAAGCGCGCGCCGAGCGGCAAGTTGATCCCAGATCGCAAAGAGCTCGAGGATCGTCTCGCGGACCGACGCGGTGTTGAGGGCATCGCTCTCGCCGCCGGGCAAGGCGGACTCGTAGCTGCGCCCCGTGATGCTCTCCCACAGCGCGAGATTCTTCCAATAGATCGCGTTGAAGTTCCAGATGAGGCTCTGCGTCGTCGGACTCCACGGCTCGAGGTAGAGCCGCTTCGCATCCTGCCGCCGCGCGAGCGCACGCGTCAACTCCCCGTCGAAGTCCGCTTCCTTGGCGAGCCCACGCCGCAAATCGACCGCGATCTCGAGGCCTTCCGGTCCCGGCCCGCTGATGATCGGGCGAATCTCGACCGGATCGCGGAAATTTTTCTTGTACTGGATCCAGTCGCAGACGACGCGCAAGTGCGAGAGATCGATCGCGTCCGCTTCGACCGCGTGAAGGATCGAGCCGACGACCGCGCCGACGACGGAACTGTTGCTGTTGCGCAGCTTGTCTGTGGGACGAAGTTCAACGAGCATTCATGTCTCTTCCGGGACATCTGTGATTCGCCGCCCTCATCGCGCCACCGCTTGCGGCCGCCGGCCGAGCCCGGCTCGCTCGAGGATCTCGGGGACGGCTTCCTCGAGGCCGAACGCCATGACGTGGACCCCCGCGACCCCGGGGATCTCGCGCAGCGCGCGCACGATCTCGGCGCAGATCGCGATGCTCTCGTCCAGGAAGCGATCGCTCGGGACGCCTCGCAGCCGGTTGGTGACCTCGTCGGGGATGACGATCCCCGGAATCTGATGCATCCGATCGAGGGCCTTGGCCGAGCGGATCGGGCCGACGCCCGCGAGCACCGCGCAGCGCTCCGCCAAGCCGAGTTCGCGGACGGACTGCATCCACTCGCCGAATCGCGGTAAATCGAAGACGTACTGCGTCTGAACGAAGTCGGCGCCGGCGGCGACTTTTTTCCCAAGCCGTTCGGCCCGATAGCGTAACGGCGGAGCAAATGGATTCTCGACGGCGCCGATCGTCCAGCGCGGCGGCGGCTTGAGCTCGAGTCCTGAGAGCAAGCGCCCGTCGTCGCGCATCGTGCGCGCCATCCACACCAACTGCACGGAGTCGAGATCGAAGACGCCGCGCGCGTCGGGATGATCGCCGAATTTCGGGTGGTCGCCGGTCAGCAGCAATACGTTGGGAATCCCGAGCGCCCCGGCGCCGAGCAGATCCGACTGCAGCGCCATCCGGTTGCGATCGCGACAGACGAGCTGCATGACGGGCTCGACGCCCTCCTGCATCGCGATGAGACTCCCGGCCCAGCTCGCCATCCGGACCATCGCGCCTTGGTTGTCGGTGACGTTGGCAGCGTCGACCCACCCGCGCAGCGCACGTGCCGCGCGGCGGATCGCTTCAGCGTTGGCACCGCGCGGCGGGCCGATCTCGGCCGTGACGGCAAAGCGGCGCTCGGTCAGCGCTGCGCGCAAGCTCATTCCCACAAACCTTCATCGCGACCGAGCCAATAATTCACCCACGAGCTCTGGCCCCATTTGCGCTGATCGATCGGCCGCTGCAGCCGCCGTAAGTCGGCGACGCGTCCCTCTTGCTCGGCGCGCTCGTACGCAATCACCCACACGCAACGCAGCTCGGGATAGACTTCGCAGCCACCGTCCTCGCGCACGCCGCCGCATGGACCGTTGCGCAATTCTTTCGGGCACGTCTCCGGGCACGCATAGGCCGTGCTCGGAAGCGCGCACTGCGCGCACATCCGGCAGCCGAAGAGGCGACCCTTGATCTTCTCTTCCCACCAAGTGAAAAGGCGATACGCGACCGGCGTCGCTTCGAGCCATGCCGCGAATGCGTAACGCATACGATCCGGCCGCAGCATCCTCTGGAGCGCCAGTGCCGTCTTGAGCGAGATTCTAGGGGGCGCCGGATGCGGGCTCATCATACGAATACGATTGTCTTATTCTGGTAAACGATAATCCGGTCTTGCAGATGCCAATCGACGGCACGGGCCAACACCGCGCGCTCGACGTAGCGGCCGATGCGCCGCATGTCCTCGACCGAATGGCCGTGATCGACCCGCATGACATCCTGCTCGATGATCGGGCCGGCGTCGAGCTCTTGCGTCGCGTAATGCGCGGTTGCGCCGATCAACTTCACGCCGCGTTCGTACGCGGCGCCATACGGGTCGGCGCCGACGAACGCGGGGAGAAAGCTGTGGTGAATGTTGATGATCCGATTGGGGTACCGGGCGAGAAACTGCGGGCTGAGCACCTGCATGTAGCGCGCTAGGACGATGAGGTCGACGTCGTCGCCCATCAGCTCCCACTCGCGCCGTTCGGCCTGCTCGCGCAGCTCGGCCGACATCGGCACGTGATGGAATGGGATGCCGAGCGCCGTGACCATCGGCTCGAGATTCGTGTGGTTCGAGATGACCGTCGTCACGTCGGCGTAGAGATCCCCGTTGCGGATGCGCCAAAGCAGTTCCAGCAAGGCATGGTCCGAGCGCGAGGCATAGAGCGCTACCCGCTTCTTGCGCTTGGCGATCGAGACTCGCCAGGTCGCGTCGAACGTATCCGCGATGTGGGAGAACGCCGCGCGAAATTCTTCTTCACGCTTCTCCAGGTCGCGTAAATAGAACTCGATGCGTATGAAGAACTGGCCGCCGAACGGATCGAGCGTATGCTGATCCGAGTGGATGATGTTCGCCCCGAAGTCGAACAGGAAACGCGTGATCGCCGCGACGATCCCGGGGCGATCCGAGCAGGAGAGGAGGAGCCGGCCGATGTCTTGGTAGCGGTTCGATCGCTCCGTCACGTCGAGGAAAAGAGCTGCGCCTCGAGTGCGGTGAGCTGCTCGAGTTCGGCGTAACGGTGACGAACGTCGTCCGCCGTGATCGACAGCAGCCGCCTGACGCTGAAGTCCTCGACGGCGAAACTCGCGACGACGCTGCCGTAGGCCATCGCGCGCCTGATCCCGGGCCAACTCGTGTCGCGCGTCTGCGCGATGTGCCCCATGAAGCCGCCGGCGAACGAATCTCCGGCACCGGTTGGATCCTGCGGCGATTCGAGCGGAAACGCCGAGGCGACGAAGACTCCCTCTCGAGAGACCGCGACGGCGCCGTGCTCGCCCTTCTTGATCAGGATGACGCTTGGCCCTTGATCGAGCAGCTCGCGCGCAGCAACGAGAATATTGTGCGTCCCGGTGTACTGCCGAATCTCGGCATCGTTCATGAAGACGGCGTCGACCTTCTTGATCACGTCTCCGAGGATCGCTTTCGTCTCGGGGTTACCGATCCAGAAATTCATCGAGTCCAGGCCGACGAACTTCGGCTTACGGACTTGACTGAGCACCTCGAGCTGCAAAGCCGGCATGATGTTCGCCAGATAGACGAACTCGACGTCTTTATACGACTCGGGCAGCTGCGGCTTGAAATCGGCGAAGACGTTGAGCTGCGTGTCGATCGTGTGCGCGACGTTGAGGTCGTACCCGTAGTCGCCGACCCAGCGGAACGTCGCGCCGTTCGCCTGCCGCTGCAAGCCCGCCAAATCGATGTTGCGCGATTTGAACCAGGCCAAGTACTCTTCCGGAAAATCCGCGCCGACCGTCGCGACGAGCTTGACCGGGGCAAACAGGCTAGCGCCAAACGAGAAGAACGACGCCGCACCTCCGAGAACCTCGTTGACCTTACCAAAGGGCGTTTCGACGCTGTCGAACGCCACGGAACCTACCACTAGTACGTCAGCCATCGAGGGCTAGAAGTCGCGCAGGATGCGTTCTTCTTCCTTCTAACAAACACTACGTCGGGAGGAAAAGCGATGTCTCTTGCTCGTGTTCTTGGCACCCTGGCCGCTTTGGCCTTCGCTGGACTGCTTTGCATCATCCCGCTCGCCGGTCGCGCGGCCGACCCGTTTGAGATCAACGCGATTCTGCCGCTCACCGGCGCCGCTTCGTTTCTGGGCAAAGAGGAAGCTGCCGCGCTCGCCGTGATCGAGGAGACCGTCAACAAGTCAGGCGGAATCAGCGGACGCCCGATCAAGTTCACCATCGTCGACGACCAGTCGAATCCGCAGCTCGGCGTTCAACTGATGAACGGCGTGATCGCGAAGAAGCCCGCCGTCATTCTCGGATCGTCGCTCGTCGCAGTGTGCAGCGCTATGATGCCGCTCGCCAAGGACGGGCCGACGAACTACTGCTTCTCGCCGGGAATCCATCCGCCTGACGGCAGCTACGTCTTCTCGTCCAGCATCTCAACGACCGATCTGCTCGCCGCCTCGGCAGTGTACTTCCGGGAACGCGGGTGGCGGCGTATCGCCATCATCACGTCGAGCGACGCGACCGGTCAGGACGCAGAGCGCGGGATCGACGCCGCCTTCAACGCACAAAGCGGGATTCAAATCATCGACCGCGAGCATTTCAATACCACCGACGTCAGCGTTGCGGCTCAGATGGCGCACGTGAAAACATCCGGCGCGCAAGCATTGATCGCTTGGAGCACGGGCACGCCGATCGCGACGATCCTGCGCGGGATCGTCGATGCCGGCATCGACATCCCGGTCGAAACGACGAACGGAAACCTCACCTACGCGCAGATGAAAGCCTATGCGTCGTTCATGCCCAAAGAGTTCTACTTTGCGGCGCCCCCGGTGATCGCGCCGGATCAACTGCCCAATGGACCCGTCAAGCGGAAGGTCATGGACTACATCAACACCTTCAAGCCGAGCGGGACGCGCCCGGATATCGGTCAGTCGCTGGCGTGGGATCCGGCGTCGCTGGTGATCGACGCCTACAAGAAGCTCGGGCTCAACGCGACCGCCGCGCAGATCAAAGACTATCTCGACAACCTGCACGGCTGGGTCGGGATCAACGGCCAATATGATTTCCGCACCGTGCCGCAGCGCGGAGTCGGCGTCAGCAACGTCATCATGGTGCGCTGGGACGCGGCCAAGGACACCTGGGTCGGGGTCAGCAAGCTCGGCGGCAAACCGCTCTAGTCTTCGGGGCTACCAAAGGATAAAGACGTTGCCGAGAAAGGCGGCAAGTCCGCCGATCAATCCCGGCAGCCACCACCGACGCGTTTCGTCGACGATGAAGGCGAGAAGCAAAGGCGCGAGCGCTCCGGCGACCAGGCACCCGATGTCACCGACGCTGACGTGCGGAATCACGTCGGCATTGAGCTCCGCGATGTTCGCGCCGACCCGCCAGACGGCGACCATCGAGGCGGCCATCAATCCGGCCACCACCGCATGAGACGTTTGCCAGCGGCTGAAAAGGCAGGCGAGCAGGACGGCTAGTCCGCTAATCACGCTGGCGCCTACTACTTCAGATCCCGAAAACAACTATTGCGGCCTCCTCCGGGTTTCTTCTAAAGCGTTCGGCATGTCGCCCCCCGGCGCGCATTAGCCCAAATAGGCTCCACCGTTGACGTGAATCGTCTGACCGGTGACGAAGCGCGCCGCCGGTCCGACGAGCCATCGGACCGTTGCGGCGACGTCTTCCGGCGTCCCGTTGCGTCCGACGAGCGTCGCCTTGCCGGCGCGATGACTCGGAAGCGCACCCGCGCGCGCCGTGTCGATGAGCCCGGGAACGACGCAGTTGACCGTGATGCCCTCGCCCGAGAGCTCGTGCGCCAGAGCCCGAGTGAAGCCGATGATCCCGGCCTTCGCCGTCACGACGTGCGCGCGCCGCGGCGCCCCGGTGTGCGCCGTCAAACCGCCGATGTTCACGATCGAACCGCGTCCGCTTCGGCGCACGTGCGGCAGCGCGGCTTGCGTGCACAGGAACGCGCCGTCGAGAACGACGTCGATGACCGCGCGCCACTGCGCGAAGCTCATCTCCTCGAAGGACGCCTCGTCGCGCAATGCCGCGTTGTTGACGAGAACGTCGAGCCGCCCGAAGCGCTCGATCGCCTCGCCGATCAAACGCTCGACGGCGGACGGATCCGTGACGTCGGCGAGGACCGCAGCGGCTGATCCGCCGTGCGCCTCGATCTCGGCGACGAGTGCGCGCGCTTCGGCGTGCGCCGTTTTTGCATTCACGACGACCGCGGCCCCAGCGCGCGCCAGCTCGAGCGCAATCGCCCTGCCGATATTGCGCGCCGCACCCGTGACGAGCGCGACCGAGCCGGCCAATTCCGATGTCTGCATTGCGGAGGAGATCGAAGCGCAGGCTCGTCATTCCTGTTTAGCATGTCTAAATCGATGACCGGTCGCATTGCCGTCGCCGAGCGCTTCGCGCGCGCAGCTCACGCCGTGCGCGGCGCCGAGCTTCCGCCCCAGGTGCACCGGGTCGCATCGGATCTCGTCCTCGACGTCGCCGGCCTCTGCGTCGCCGCGCGCCGAACCGACTACGTCCTTGCGGCGCTGCAGAGCATCGACACGGGCGGCACATGTACCGCGATCGGTCATGCGGGCAGCTTCGATGCGGCGGGCGCCGCGCTGATCAACGGAATCGCCGCGCACGGCGAAGACTACGATGACACCTTCGAGGGAGGGCCCGTCCATGCGGGCGCCGTGATCGTCCCCGCCGTCCTCGCGACGGCGGAACGTTTCGGGGCAGCCGGCGCTGCGATGCTGGCCGGAATCGCGGTCGGCGCCGAAACGATGTGCAGGCTCAGCCTCGTCGCACCGATGCGCGTACACAAAGCCGGCTTCCATCCCACGAGCGTCTTCGGTGCGCTCGGCAGCGCCGCGGCCGTCGCGACGACGCTCGGCCTGAACGAAGCGCAGATCGTCGACGCGCTCGGCATCGCCGCCAGCATGGCGGGCGGGATCATCGAATATCTCGCCGAGGGAGCGTGGACGAAGCGGCTCCACGCCGGCTGGGCCGCGCAATCCGGAATTCGCGCGGCGCTCCTGGCGCGCGGCGGGTTCGTCGGTCCGCGGACCGTTTTCGAGGGGACGCACGGCCTCTTTTTCGGATTTGCGCATACGAACGAGGCGGACTTCGAACGGTTGACGAGCGGCTTCGGCGACGAATGGGTGACGGAGACCCTCGCTTTCAAGCCGTACGCGTGCGGGACGATGATCCATCCGTACATCGACTGCGCGATCCGGCTTGCGGCGCGCGGCATTCGGGCCGAAGAGATTGCCGAAATCGTCTGCGAAACCGCCGAAGGGATCGTCCATCGCCTGTGGGAGCCGCTCGCCGACAAACAAGCGCCGCCGAATCCGTATGCTGCGAAGTTCAGCACGCCGTTCTGCATCGCGCTCGGCTTCGTCTTGGGCGACGTCGGTCTGGGCGCATTCACCGCCGAGGCGATCGACGATCCGAAGACTCGAGCGCTCGCCGCGAAGGTACGCTACGAGATCGATCCCCACAACCCGTATCCGCGCAGCTTCACGGGCCATCTCCGGGCGACACTCGTCGACGGCCGGGTCATCGAAGAGCGTCAGCCCCACTTCCGGGGCGGCGCGAAAGAGCCGCTCACTCGCGAGGCGATCGAAGCAAAGTACGCGGCGAACGCCGCATACGGCGGATGGACGAGCGAACAGATATTGGCTGCACGCTCCATGCTACGCCGGCTATTCGAAGGGCCGGCCGACTTTCGCGTCCTTCGCGGTTAGGTCAGCCCCGGCACAATAAGATCGCGCGCGTCGAATGCTTGCGCGAGGTATTTGTACTTGAACATCGCGTCGATGACCGGCTGGAGCAGCTTCGGATCCAACACCGTCCCCTGCTCGACGCGCGTCATCTTCCGAACCTGCGCGGGTTCGAGCGAAGTGTACTTCGCGATCATCTCGATCGTCTGCGCATGGTGCGTGTTGACGTACTGCGCGGCTTGCTTCAGGGCCACGGTAAAGTTCTTGACGGCTGCCGTATTGGCGGCGGCGTATTGCTTGGTCGTGAACCAAGCCGTGTACATGAATCTCGGCGCGATCGCATCGAAATTGCGGCCCAAGACGCGCAGGGATCCGCCGGCGAGCGCCGCTGACAACACCGGCTCGTTCGCCGAACCGGCGTCGACGCGCCCCTGCGCAATCGAAACTGGGATCTCGCTGATCGGGATCTCGACGAATTTGACCGCTGAAGAGTCGCCGCCGTTCTTATCGATCCAGGCTCGGGTCGCCAGAGAGTGGACGTCGTTGAGCGCTCCCGTGGCGATCGTTTTGCCGTTGAGGTCCGAGGCCTTTGCGATCGGCGCATCGTTCTTGACGAGCAGCGCGGCAATCGGTGCGCTCGAAACGTAGAGACCCGCAGGCGCAATCATGACGAACGGCAGTCCGCGGCTGAACGCGGCGATGAGCGGCGGCGTGCTCGATTTGCCGATCTGATACGAATTGCCCGCGACACCGCTCATAATTGCGGGCCCGTTATGCTGCGTCTCCAACTCGACGTCGAGCCCGCGCGGACGGAAGAGCCCGCTTTGAATGCCGTAGAGGACGGGCGTTGCCGAATCTTCAGCGACGCCTGCCATCTTGATGGAAGTCATCCCCTGCGCGAAGGCAGCGGCGGGAAACGCGAGTGCGGCGCTGCCGAGCGCGAGCAGCGCGCGCCGTGATAGTAACAATGCCTTCCGCATGCTCTTAATGTGCGTGCAGCTGCACTTCCACGTTAACGAGATCGACCGGCGATGCGGTCTCTTCCAGCATGCCCCAGCTCCTGACCCAGTCATAGGTGCGCTGCATTTCGTCGGCAGGGATCGGTGCGGGGTCGCACACGACGAGACGGCTTTCGCGAAGATCTTCGACCTTTAGAGCGCCGATCTCGGGGTCCTTCGCCTTGTGATAGTCGATGAAGTAGTGGAGATAGCCGCGCTTGTCGGCATTGATGCGGCGCACGGCCTCGCGAACCGCGCGGTTGAACGCGGCATAGGTCTCGGCATCGACCTTGCCGGACGCTACTTCGGTGCCTTGGTAGAAGGCCGAGCAGATCGTGCGGCATCCCTTCTTCTCGGCCAGCGTGATGTACGGCTCGGTCAACGTGGTCGCTTCGATCTCGCCCTTTATCATTGAATCGAAACGGTTACGCGAACCGTTCGGCGCGCGGCACACCTTGATGAGCTCGCGCGGCAGGAAGCCTTCCAGCATGAGCAGCGCGAGATAATGCGTGCCGTTGTAGAACGGCACGCCGACCGTTCGATTCGCGAGCTGCTGCGCGGTGTAGACCGGCGACTCCGGCCGTACCACGATCGCCGCGTAGGTCACGATGGCACGCCGGCCGATCTGGCGGCTACCGACGCGGGTATCCTGGACGCGGCAGTAATTGCCCCACTCGCAGGCATTGTACATATCCGCCTTACCCAACTCGAACAGCCGTCCATGACTGCTGAAGGGGTCGACGCCTTTCGGGCTGGTGATTGCGGCCTGCGTCTTCTGCTCGACACCCGAGCCGCGCTCGGCCCATTCGATGATCAAGCCTTCCTTCTCGAAGAGGCCTTCATCATAGGCGACCAACTCCGGCAGTCCCTGGAACGGCGCAGTGGTCTCCAAGACCAGTTTTTTCAATACATCATCTTTCGGAATCGGTAGCGCCGTGTTCAGAACCGCGTCGCAGAGCTCCTCTCAGGTGGCATCACGGTCCGATCGCTATACCCATCGGATACGTGATCTTCGTCTTGGGCCCGTGAAGGACTTCGTCCGGTGCGATGTTTCCGTTGAAGTTAGGGCCGAAGAATATCTGGACGCTTCCCAACGAATTTGGATTTCCGACGTAGTCGGAGACGTACAGGTGACCGAGCTTGTCGAACACCAGGCCGCTCACGAAGGCGTTCCCGGTATCGAAACCGGTGTTCGAGCCGGCAAGGGTTGCCACCGGCGCTATGTTACCGCATCCGTGAAACCCGCTGATCGTCGGCAGATTGGTCGGGCTCGGGCCGAGGATCTGCGCCCAAATGTCCCCGTTATGGACGGTTACCGGCCCTGCAAAGGCTTGGTTGGCGTCCATCCCCGTGAGCGGGCCTCGGATGACACAGACGGGCTGTGCGGGACCGCTCGCGGCGAGCGAGTAGCGTTCAAGTTTCCGATGGTGCTGGAATGGCGGAGCGAGATCTATGCCCGCATCGGAGAGGACCAACGCTTTCGACGGGGCAGCAGTGGTGTCGATAGCGAGTCCTCCGGCGCTACCAAGATTATTAATCGTAGGAGAGGGCCCGACGAGGATATGGATCGGCGCCGTATTGCCATTAGCTCCAGCTGCGAAGACGAAGACCGGCGATCCGTCCTGCGGTGTTGCTCCCCCACCCATGGCAGCATAGAGTCGACCCGTCTTATCAACGTCGATGCCCATAAAGATGTTGAGCGGGAACATCGTGGCCGCTCCGTGGATCCAACGAATCGGGGCAACATTCCCCTTAGCGTGCGGAGCGAACACGAGAATCGACGTATTCGGCCCGCTGACATCGTTGTTCGCGACGAAAAGCTCTCCGGTGGGACCGAAGGCTAAGGCTTGCGGCAACTTCAGGTGCGTTTTCGATCCCGCGATAGACCAAATCGGAGGCATGTCTCCGTTTTCGCGCGTCGGCGCGAACACGAGAATCTGTGACGGACTTTCGTTGGAGACGTAGAGGTTCGGGCCGGCCGCAAAGCTGCGCGCCTCGTACGTAGACGAGCCGGCCAGCACAAGCAGAATAGCAAGGCTTCTCAAAAAAATATGCATCACACCCGCTCCTTTGAGCTGTCGGACCGCTTTCGCGACGAGCTCGAACTCTTATTCCGCTTAAGGATAGCCCCGATTCGTTAAGGCGCGAAAGGCGAGCTCCACCCGGCCGCTCCGTTCGAACCGTACGCGGTCATGCCGCTCGAACCGTTG